>NZ_JAFATE010000578.1 GCF_019244115.1 Bradyrhizobium sp. | reverse complement strand
TCCATCAGTTCCCTGGCCTGGATCTCCATGGCGTGCGCGTTGCGCAGGCCGACGATGAAGGTATCGCGTGCGGTGTTGGTGGCCATTTGTGCTTCCTTGGATTTGCCTGCTCCCGTCGAGCGCTCAACCGCGGCGGCGCACGATCGTTCCTAGCGCGGCGACGCCCCCGCGATGCTCGCCCCGCCGGAGACTACAGTGCCTCGATCACGACAATCCCCTCATTCGCGCGCAGCAGGATCGGGCCCTCGACCTGCTCAACGGCGCGATCCAGATGCGTCGAGATCAGCCGGATGCCCTCGCCGCAGGCCCATTGCCGCGGCTCGTTCGCGATGTTCAGGCCGACCGACATCCGGGTCTGGCCTTGGCAGCGCCGATAACACAACACATCGTTGCGGGCGCGACGGGGCTGGTAGTCGCCGTCGACCAGACAGGGGTGCTTTCGCCTGAGTTCGATCAATTGCCGATAAAGCTGCAGCAGCGAGCGCTCGTCGCGCTGCTGCTGCTCCACATTGCAGGACCGGTGATCCTGCATCGGCAGCCAGGGCTTTCCGGCGGTGAAGCCGCCGCCCTCGCTGCCGTCCCAGCGCATGGGCGTGCGCTCCGGATCCCGGCCAAGGCCAAAACCCGGCACCAGTTTTTCGAAAGGATCCTGCACGCTCTCCCGGGGCAGGGGAGAGCGTTGCTTGCCGAGTTCGTCGCCCATGTACAGGAACGGCGTTCCCCTAACTGTCAGCAGCAGCATCGCGAGCACGCGCGCCTGGGCCGGGCCGATCCTGCTCGCGACCCGTTGTTTGTCGTGTCCGCCGATCACCCAGTCCGGCCAGGCTCCTTTGGGCAGCGCATTGAAATAGGCATCGATGGTCGCCTGCAGCGACAGCGCATCCCATTGCGAATCGAGCAGCGCAAAATTGAGCGGCAGGTGCAGGCGCGGCTTGTCCGAGCCGTAGAAATGACCGATGCGGTCGGTCTTGCCCTGCACCTCGCCGCACAGCACGCGTCCGTCATACTCATCGAGCACCTCGCGGAGCATCTCGATGCAACCCATCGTCTCCGGCCGATCGTCGGTGAACACAGGGGTAAAGCGTTGCGGCGGCGGCGTCTCCTTGCCCGCGTCCGGATTGGGCGGATTGTCGCGCAGCAGATCATCCTTGATCAGTACCGCGCTGGCATCGACGCGGAAACCGTCGACGCCGCGGTCGAGCCAGAAGCGCATCACGTCCGCAAGCGCTTCTTGCAGGCGCGGATTGCGCCAGTTCAGGTCCGGCTGCTGCGTCAGGAAGGTATGACAGTAGAACTGCCGCCGCGCCTCGCTCCACTCCCATGCGGTGCCGCCGAACCGGCTCAGCCAGTTGTTCGGCGGCCCGCCATTGGCGGCGCCATCGGCCCAGAGATACCAGTCGGCCTTGTCGCCAGTCCGCGACAAACTGCTCTCGACGAACCAGGGATGCTCGCTCGACGTATGATTAGGCACGAAATCGAGAATCAGGCGGATGCCCGCATCGTGGAGGGCATGCAACACGCGATCGAAATCCGCGAGCGTGCCGAAGGTCGGGTCAACCGCGCGGAAATCGGCGATGTCGTAGCCGAAATCGCCCATGGGGCTCGGGTAGATCGGCGTCAGCCACACCGCGTCGACGCCCAGCCATGTCAGATAATCGATGCGCTGCAGAAGTCCGGCCAGGTCGCCCTTGCCGTCGCCATCGGAGTCCTGGAAGGAAACCACGGCGAGCTCGTAGATGACCGCCCGCCGCCACCAGCCATCGCCCCGGTCAAGTCCCACGTACTGCGCTCCCTTCATCGACGCAACCTTTGCCGGTCCCGAATGTTCCTAGAGCAGCCTGGGACCGTGGTCGGCGCCCGCAGGGGCGAAGGGCAGGGTCCCGCCCAGCGCGCCCAAGGGACATGCTGGGAAATGGCAATGAATGCGACGCTGTGGTGGCAGGGCGGCATCTTCTATCAGGTCTATCCGCGGTCCTATCAGGACTCCAATGCCGATGGCGTCGGCGACCTGCCGGGCCTCATCGCGCGACTGCCGTATCTCAGGCAACTCGGCGTCGACGCGGTGTGGCTGTCCCCGATCTTTCCCTCGCCGATGGCCGATTTCGGCTACGACATCTCGGACTACACCGGCATCGATCCGGTGTTCGGCACGATGGCGGATTTCGATGCCTTGATCACCGCCGCGCACGCGAGCGGACTGAAGCTGATCCTCGACCTAGTGCCGAACCACACCTCTGACCGGCATCCCTGGTTCCTCGAGAGCCGAAGCTCGCGCGACAATTTTCGGCGCGACTGGTACATCTGGCGCGATGGCGCGCCGGACGGCGGGCCGCCGAACAACTGGTTGTCGGAGTTCGGCGGCAGCGCGTGGCAACATGACGCTGCGACCGGACAGTACTACTATCATGCCTTCTTGTCGCAGCAGCCGGACCTGAACTGGCGCAATCCGCAGGTTCGCCACGCGATGCACGACGTGATGCGGTTCTGGCTCCGCAGGGGTGTGGACGGCTTTCGTGTCGACGTCATCTGGCACCTGATCAAGGATGCGCAGTTCCGCGACAATCCGGCGAACCCGAACCATCGTCCGGGCCATCCGCCGAATGAAGCTCTCCTGCCGCTTCATACGACCGACCAGGACGAAGTTCACGACGTGATCGCCGGGATGCGCCGCGTCATCGACGAGTTCGATCAGCGCGTGTTGATCGGCGAGATCTATTTGCCCATTGAGCGGTTGGTTGCCTATTACGGCAAGAACCTGCTCGGCGCGCATCTGCCGTTCAACTTTGCCCTGCTGTCGGCACCCTGGAATGCGAGGAGCATCGAGAGCATCATTGCCGAATATGAAGAGGCGCTGCCCCCTGGCGCCTGGCCGAACTGGGTCCTGGGCAATCACGATCGCCCGCGGATCGCGAGCCGCGTCGGGCCGGAGCAGGCGCGGGTCGCGGCGATGCTGCTGCTCAGTTTGCGCGGCACGCCGACGCTCTATTATGGCGACGAAATCGGCATGCGTCAGGTCGCGATCGCGCCCGGTCAGGTCCGCGATCCCTTCGAGAAGAACGTCCCGGGCCTCGGTGTCGGCCGCGATGGCTGCCGCACGCCGATGCAATGGGATGCGGGCCCGAATGCCGGTTTCTCGAATGGCGTGCCGTGGCTGCCGCTCGCCGACGATTTCGCCCGCGAGAACGTCCGCAATCTCGACGCCGATCCGGCCTCGATCCTCAATTTGTACAAGGCGCTGATCGGTTTGCGAAGGCAACATCAGGCGCTGATCTCCGGCAGCTATCAGCCGATCGCCGCGAAAGAGGATCTCCTGATCTACCGGCGTGCCGGCGAATCCAATTCCGTCCTGGTGGTGCTGAATTTTGGAGATGATCCCGTCGAGCTCGTCTCCGCGGAAATCGGACTTAAGGGCGAACTCCTGCTGTCCACCGTTATGGATCGCACGGGCGAGAAGATCGCCGGATCGCTCGACCTGCGCGGCAATGAGGGCGTGATGATCCTGACGCCTCGCACCGGTTGACCCGTTCGGCCGCTCGGATGCGACGCGGGCATCGCACCTCGGATTGCCGGCCCGCCCCGTGGAACGAACGGCGGGGCCACTCATTGCCCTTGACCCTATCAACGCAGACGACACATCAAACTCGTGAGCGTCTCGCTTGCCGTCCCACCTTTTCATGGAGGAATGACCATGCGTCGCCTCGCTGCTACTCTCCTGCTCGCGCTGTCCGTCGCGACGCTGACGAGCACTCCGTCCGCAGCACAGATCCAGGACCGATACTGCCTGCAAGGGCGGACATGGGGGTATCCCGGAAACTGCCAATTCTCGACCTACCAGCAGTGCATGGCCACCGCGTCCGGCACCGATGCCTATTGCGGAATCAATCCGATGCACGCTTTTGCGCGCCAGCGGCAAGGCGGGTATCGGAGCTATCATCACTACGGCTATCGGCCATATTGAGTGGCGCGGCGTGAGCACCACGGGGGCTAGCTCTTTCCGGGCAATGCATAGGCGCGGACATAGTCGCCCAGTTTGGTCCCGAAGGAGCCGTGTCCGCCATCGATGGTGACGACATATTGCTTGCCGCCGGCCTCATAGGTCATTGGGGTCGACTGGCCGCCGGCCGGAAGGCGATCTTCCCAGAGCAGCTTGCCATCGTCCACGTCGAAGGCGCGGATATAGTCATCCATGGTTCCCGTGAGAAAGGCGACGCCGCCTGCGGTGACCATCGGCCCGCCCAGCATGGGAACGCCGAGCCTGAAGGGAAGCGGCAGCGGCGCCTCATCGCGGATCGTGCCGACGCGATGCTGCCAGACGATCTTGTTCGTCTTCAGATCGAGCGCGGCGATCGAGCCCCATGGCGGCGCCATACAGGGGATTTTCAGCGGCGACAGAAAGATGCCGAGGTCGACGCCGTAGGGCGTGCCATACATCGGCTGCACGCCGAGCTCCGTGCCCGGCGGGTGCGCGGCGTTGGGGGCTGCGGGATTGTCCGCGCCGCGCGGCACGAGGCGCGAGATGAACGGGATCGATTGCGGATTGGCGATCGCGATCTGCCGCACCGGATCGACGGCGATGCCGCCCCATTCGAACATGCCGAAATCGCCGGGATAGACCAGCGTGCCCTGTTTGGAGGGCGGCGTGAACGGCCCCTGATAGCGTAGCCGCCTGAATTTGACGCGGCAGATCAGCTGGTCGAACATCGTGCTGCCCCACATCTGGGCCTCGCTCAGCATCTCCTTGGGACGGAACGACAGATCCGAAAACGGCTGGGTCGGCGCGGTCCGGTCACCGGGCGCCGCGCCCTGCGGCACCGGCTGCTCCGGCGCCGGCACCAAGAGATGGCCATCGCGCCGGTCGAGCACAAAAATGTTGCCGGTCTTCGCAGGGATATAGATCGCCGGCACCACGCCCTGCGCGCCGCGCAGGTCCACGAGACTTGGCTGCGACGGCATGTCCATGTCCCAGAGGTCGTGATGCACGTTCTGAAAAAACCAGCGCAGCTTGCCGGTCGCGATGTCGAGGGCGACCAGCGCGGAATCGTAGCGCTCCTTGTCCGCGCTGCGGTTGCCGGCCCAGATATCCGGCGAGCTCGAGCCGAGCGGCTCGTAGACCAGGCCAAGCTTCTCGTCGACGGAGGCGACCGACCACGCATTCGGCGAGCCTGCGGTGAAATGATGCGTCGCCGACGGCATCTCGTTGGGATCGCCGTTGCCCGCATCGAAGGCCCAGATCAGCCGGCCGGAATAGATGTCGAAGCCGCGGATCGCGCCCGACGGCACGCGATCGGAATAATTGTCGATCACCGCGCCGGCCACGATCAGGATCTTGTCGGTCGTAACAGGCGGCGAAGTCCCCTCATAGAAACCAAGCGTCTTGATCTCGTTGCCTTCCTTGAGATCGATCTGGCCCTGATTGCCAAAGCCCTCGCAGGGCTTGCCGGTGTCGGCGTCGAGCGCGAACATCCGGCCGTCATCGGTCGGCAGGAACAGCCGTCTTGGACATTCGCCCGGCGCCGGCGCGCCGTCGGCCGTGGTGGCCCCCGGCGCGGTCTCGTGATAGGCGACGCCACGGCAGGTCATGTGCTGAAAGTTCTTGTTGTGCTCGATCTGCGGATCGAATTTCCAGCGCAGCTTGCCGGTCGCAGCTTCCAGCGCGAACACGATCTGGTGCGGCGAACAGGTGTAGAGCAGAGCGCCGATCTTCAGTGGCGTCGCCTCGTTGGTGAACTCGTCGGGATCGTCAGGCCCCTTGCGGTCGCCGGTCTCGAACTGCCAGGCCAGCTTCAGGTCCTTGACATTGTCCTTGGTGATCTCGCGGAGATCCGAATAGCGCTGACCAAACCCGTTGCCGCCGTAAGCGGTCCAGTCGACCTTGACGGGCGCGGCAGCCGCGCGGTCCACGGCATCGGCGCTTGCGCTCGCCGCCGGCAATATACCGGCGAGATCGAACCGATCGGCGCTGAGGGACACCCCGAGCACCACGACCGCGACCGCGAGCACGGCGACGAGTGCCCACCGCGCGATGCGCCAACCCGGCGAGAGACGTGCTGCGATGAACGGAAACAGCAGCCAGATTCCGAGCGGCACGAGCACGTCGCCGCGCGGCGCCAGCGACCAGAAGTCGAGCCCGACTTCCCAGATCGCCCAGCCCATCGTGGCGAGCAGCAGCGCGGAGTACAGCCAGAGCGCTTCCGCCCGTCGAACGGCCAGCAGCCATGCCGTGACGAGCAGCGCGATGCCGGCGATCAGGTAGTAAGGCGAGCCGCTCAGCGAAACCAGCCAGACGCCGCCGGCAGCGAGCGCGATGCCCATGATGGCGACCACGACCGCGGTGAGCATGACCAAGACGCTGCGGCGCATTTCGGGTGCTACGGCCATGACGCTCGCCTCCAATTCTCGATCGATGTGGCACCTCGGACGTGCAGAGCAGAGAACATTCCGCCGACACCGAGGTTCCCTCGCGTGCAGCGTACGGCATGGTTGCGCGAGGCCCAGCCATGATGTGACTCATTGCGCTATCGCAGGGTTGTGATAGGAGCTCCGCAATCGTGGGCGATGCCATGAAGGCCACGATCCAAAGCTCGCGGTCGGACATTTCAGCGCGGCAGGAGGAGACATGACGGCGGTCAGGGGAAGCTGCCTATGTGGCAAGGTTGCGTTCGAGGTCGAGCGGCCCTTCGATGCTTTTTTGAACTGCCACTGCTCGCGGTGCCGGAAGGCGAGTGGGACCGCGCATTCCTGTGAGGTGATCGTCAAGGCCGCGGCGCTGCGATGGCTGCGCGGCGAGACCTCGGTGGTGCGCTTCGACCTGCCGACCGCGCGAAGCTTTGCGACCGCGTTCTGCAAGAACTGCGGCTGTCCGATGCCGCATCTGACGCGGAGCGGGCGCGAGGCGATCATTCCGGCCGGCGGGTTCGACGCGCCGCTCGGCGCCGCGCCGGACCGCCACATGCATTGGGCCTCGCGCGCGGACTGGTACGTCCATGGCGACGGCTTGCTGGTCGAGGAATAGCGCGCGATGAGTTCAATGCGAACGCTCCCGGTGCCGCTGATGGGTGGGCGTCTCGTCATGCAATGGGGATGGCGGCGTTTCTTCATGGTTGCGTTTGGCATCATGGCCGCCTCGACCAAGTGGGCCGTCGGCCGTCCGGTCCGGGGCCGTCCTTGCGCAGCGGGGAGAACTAACAAAGGTTAAGACCGGCTTTCATGCGAGGTTCATCTGCGCCTGCCATGATGGCCGCGTTCCTCAACCG
>NZ_JAFATE010000577.1 GCF_019244115.1 Bradyrhizobium sp. | reverse complement strand
AGATCCCTTTGTTGCATCACTTGCGCGGCTTGCCCGAACGCTCTTGTCCCGGCGAAAGATCAGAACGCCCCGATTTGGGCGGATATTGCTGTAGCAGAACGCACCGGTACATCAACTAAGAGCTGCATGCCAAATCTGTCTCCAGGGACGCAGCAAACTGGCTTCGAGCGGCGTTGGGGAACCCAAATCCCTGGTAATCCCTTGCCGATCGCATAGGCGCTCATGCCGCAGCCGACGACCACGCCCTCACCTCACCTGCGTAGCGGTCGATGAGTGCACCGATCTCCATCGGATCGTATCCCCAGCGCGCGATGGCCCGTTCGGACGAGAGAATGAAGGAGGCTTTTGGCGAAGAAATCCCTTCAAGCCGCGCTGGCACGCCGAGGCCCGCGGCGAGCCGCGTGAGCGCCTCGCGCACGGTCACGGCGCCGCGCGCGCCGAGCACGACGGCATCGAAACCGCTCCATGACCGCTCGATGGCGCGGCGCGCCAGCGCGGAGATGTCGGCTACATGGGCTGCGTTGTTGAACGGCCGGTCGAGATGAAACGCATCGACCGTATCGCCGCGCGTGAGTTTTGCCGCGACGCTGGAGAGCCAGTTGCGGTGCGCCCCAGGTCCAACGACGCCCGGCAGCCGCAACGCCAGTCCGGGCAAGCGGTCGGCGGTGTCCTTCAGCATCAATTCGCCAAGCAATTTGGTCGCGCCATAGGCGTCGGCATCGATCATCGGTGTCGTCTCGTCGACGACGGGCGTCGCCACGACGCCATAAAGCGAGAGCGAGGAATAGAGCACGAAGGCGCGCGTGCCCCAGCGCAGCGCGGCTTCGATCAGCGCCCTGGTGCCGACCACATTGTCATGCACCATCGTCTGCGTATCGACGCCCGGCGCCGGCGATGTTGCCGCCGTATGCACCACCGCGTCGAATGGGCCCGGCAGATCGGCTGCCGCGGCGAGATCGCCGCAGGCGAGTGTCACGTTCTCGACACCGTCGAGCGTAGCCAGAAACCGCGTGCGGCTCCGATAGAGGCCGCTGACCGCATGTCCGGCCAAGGCGAACTCCCTGGCCGCAACCGATCCTGCGAACCCGGACGCGCCGGTGACGAGGATCTTCATGATTTCGGCTCAGGCCACCTTGGCCAGGATTTTCGGCACCGACACGCCGTGCGCATCGAGCAGGTCCTCCCAGCTGCCATAGCAATGGATGAACTCGTCCTTCAGCGTAAAGGTGTCGAGCCGGCAGGTCGCCTGCGTGTCCCAGGCAAGTTGCTTGGTCTGCGGCGCGAGGCCGCCTTGCGGAACGTGCTCCTCGATGACGATGACATGCTTGTGGCGCTTCAAGGCCTCCACGATGCCCACCCGGTCGAGCGGCTTCACCGTGTGCACCGAGACCAGCGACACCGACTTGCCCTGGGCTTGCAACTGGTCGGCGACCTGCGTCGCCATTTTTGTAATGCAGCCATAGGTCAGGATGCAGACATCGGTGCCGCGCCGGAGATAGCGGATCTTGCCGAACTGCCACGGCTCGGCGCCCTTGGTGAGATCCGGCTCGCCGGCCTTGCCGATCCGCAAATAGACCGGGCCGTTCTTCTGGGTCGCGCACCATCTCGTCGCCTCGGTGCATTCGGCCGGATCGCAGGGCGCGACGATCTGCATGTTCGGGATGGCGCCCGCGATCGCGATGTCCTCCATCGTGTGATGGGTGCCGCCGAGCGTGGAGTAGATTACGCCGGCGCCCATGCCGACCACCGTGACCGGCAGGTTCTGATAGCCGAGATCGTCGCGCACCATCTCGAACGGACGATAGAGCGAGAAGGTCGCGATGGTGTAGGCGAACGGCTGGCAGCCTTTCAGCGCAAGGCCGGCGCAGATGCCGATCATGGACTGCTCGGCGACGCCAACATTGATGAACCGCTCCGGATATTGCGTGGAGAACTTTGCCATGCTGCCGGCCGGCGAGATGTCCGAGACCACGATGTAGACGTCGGGGTTCTTGGTGGCGGCCTCGTAGAGTGCCTCGGAAAACGTGTTTCTCATGCCTGCGCCTCGAGTTCTGCGATGGCCTGCTTGTACTCATCCTTGTTGGGCGAACGATAGTGCCAGATCGGCACGTTCTCCATGTAGGAGACGCCCTTGCCCTTGGTGGTCTTCGCGACGACCATCAGCGGCCCGTTGCCCTTGCGGCCGGTTACCGCAGCATAGAGATCGGCGCTGGAATGGCCGTCGCACTCGACCGTTTCCCAGCCGAAGGACGCGAACTTGTCGGCCAGCGGATAGAACGAGGGATGCGTGAGCGACGTGCGTCCAAGACTCTGGAAGTCGTTGTTGTCGGTGAAGGCGATGATATTCGAAAGCTTCAGGCTGGAGGCCATCAGGATCGCCTCCCAGGTCGAGCCCTCCTGGATCTCGCCATCGGACAGCACGGTGTAGATGGTGCCGCCAGTCCTGCGGCCGCGTTCGGCCAGCGCCATGCCGACCACCATCGACAGGCCGTGACCGAGCGCGCCGGTCGAGGCCTCGATGCCGGGATTGCCGTAGTCCGGGTGCACGCCGAGCCGGCCCTCCTTGGTGCAGTAGGCATCGAGATCGGCCTGGCTCAAAATGCCCTTCTCGACCAGGATCATGTACTGAATCATGCAGCCATGGCCCTTCGACATCAGGAAGGTATCGGGCGAATGACCGCCATTCACGGCCGGGCGCATCAGATCGTTGTAGATCAGATCGACGATCTCGGTGCAGGAGAAGGCGCCGCCGATATGCAGCGCCGAGACTTTTTGCGACATGTCGAGGATGCGCCGGCGATAGGCCTTGCAGCGCGCCTTGGCGACCTTGGCGTCAAACATATTGGCGCGCTCTTTCATGAGGGTGTCCATGTGCGGCCTTTCCGTCATTCGATGATGGTCCAGTAGTAGTCGCCGGTATAGCCGGCCTCGGCGAAGAGCTTTAGCCAGCCCTCGGGATAGTCGTGGAACCTGGCGGTCAGCACCCAGTCCTCGAAGATCGCCTTCTGCTCCGGCGTACGGTAGCTGTCGACCTGCACGAAGGCGCGGCCGCCCGAGACGCGCTGCAGTTCCTTGAGCGCGACGATGCAGCCGTCGCGATCCAGATTGTGTATGGTGTTAAGCGAGATCGCGGCCTTAAAACTGTTGTCGGGGAACGGCAGTTCGAGCGCGTTGCCGAGATGCAGGCGGCCGATCGCCTCCACTTCGCAATGCATCAACGCATATTTCGAGATTTCGAGGCCGAACGCCTCGAGGCCCGGCAGCGCCTTCATGAAATCCTTGACGAGAAATCCCTTGGCGGCGCCGACGTCGAGCACGCGGTCGCCGGCCTTCAGGTCGAAATGCGCGATCATGTCCTGCGCCACCGGGACCCAGCGGCCGTCATAACGGTAGCCGCCATAGCCGTATTCGCGCGGGCCGTCGAAATACATCTGGCCATATTCGCGCGAGACGCGGATGTGCTCGTCGGTCTTGGCATGCTGCCGCGCCGAGACGTTGCGCTTGCCCCTCGGCAATTTGTTCAACAGATTGATCTCGGCCATGCCGTTCGTCCGCCCGCGCTCGTGATCCCCTCAACCGGTGGCCCGGTTCTAGCTTCAGCTTCCACCCGTCCGCAAGCCACAATCTCCGCCACGCGCCTGCCGGAAACCCGCAGCCAAGAACCAGTTCAACACCCCCCAAAAACCTCGCGGTGGACGCGGGCGAGCCCGTCGGCCAGCGGCTCGAAATGGAAGTCCGGAAATGCCTTGTAGCAGTTCGTGATGTCGAAGAAGCGATGCAGCAGGTGCGGCCGCGGCACCGTGCGAACGAGGTGTTTGACCTCGACCTTCGGCTCAAAATTGTCCGCGACCAGGTGCGCGATGTCGCAGAACGAGGTGGCGACCCCAGTCACCGCATTGAGGCTGCCGGTGCTGCGGTGTTGAAGAATGCGCACCGCAAGCCGCGCCACGTCCTCGACCGCGACATGATCGCGCTTCTCCTCGCCCTCGCCGAACAGCGTGATCGGCCCGCCTTCGGCCGCCTGGCGGCGAAAGCGGTTCGGACCATAGCCCGAGTGCGGATCGCGTGCGCCATAGATCAGCGTCGGACGCAGTGCCGCGAATGGCGCCTTCACCTCGCTGCGGAACATCAATTCGCGCGCAGCATGCATCATGCCGTGCGAGGTAGACGGCGCCACCGGCGACTGCTCGGTGACCGGGTTGGCATCGTCGGCATAAACGGCATCGGAACTGATGTAGAGAAGATGCACCGGCGGCACAGCCGCAAAGGCCTGCAGCGCGGCTTCGGCCATGCGCAGATTGTCCATCATCTGGGCGGCATTTTTCGCCGGCGCAATCGCTGAGACGAACACCACGGCATCATCGGAACGAAGTTTTGCGCGAAGCTGCTCGCTGCCCGCTGACGCCAGCAGGTCGACCTCCTTGCGCGTCAGTCCCGCGACCGGGATACCCGCGCGATTGAGCTCGCTGACAATGGTCGATCCGACCAGGCCGCCCGCGCCGATGACGACGACGCGCTTCAGTGCCTGCGGGGATGAGGTGGTGTGGGTGAGCATGTCGTCAAAACCTCAGGCGACGCCGAGCGTGTGATAATCGAGGCCGGCGGCCTCGGCCGTCTTCGGGTCGAGCACGCGAAATGGATCGAGGATAGTCTTGCCGCGCATCGTCTTCGCGAGATCGGCCGGCGACAGCTTTTTGAACTCGGGCCACGGCGTCATGATGGCGAGCGCATCCACGCCGCTTGCCGCATCGAGCGCATCCTGCGCTCCGGTGACATTGGGATGGTCCGCGACCTCGGATTTTACGACGGGATCGTAGACCCGTACATGCCAGGGGTGCAGCAGCCTGATCAGCGCCAGCGACGGCGAGTTCTTCACCGAGTGCGTGTTCTCCTTGTAGGCCAGCCCGAGCACGCCAAGCCGCACCTCTGCGCCGCGCCACAGCACCGTCTCGTGCAGGGTGCGGATCGCCCAGTCCTTGCGGTAGCGGCTGTTGTGCACGAAGGCGCGGATCACGGCCGCATCGGTGCCGTACTCCTCGGAGAAGCGGATCACGGTCGCAAGGTCGCGCTCGAGATTGCCGCCGGCAATGCCGAGCCCCGGCGAGAGATAGGAATAGGCGCCGATACGCCGATCGAGTTTCAGCGCCGGCGCGATCTCGGACCAGTCGGCGCCGATCTCCTCGCACAGCTCGGCCAGCGTATTGGCGACCGTGACGGAGGCGACCAGGCTGCAGTTGATGGAGATTTTTGCCAGCTCCGCGCTCTCCAGCCGCATCGGCAGAACAGGGCAGTCGAACGCCTCGAGATAGGTTTTGAGCGCCGGCGGCAGCGGCGTTGCCGGATCGGGACAGCCGACCATGAAACGCTCCGGCTTGGTGGCGCGCTCGACCGCGCGGCCGAACACCAGCGTCTCGACCTGGTAATAGAGATTCTTGTCGCTGCGCAACCGCGCCCGGGTATAGCCGGGCGGCACCTGGCTCAGCACCACCACGATGGCGTCAGCGCGCGCATGGTCGAGCGCAAGCGCCAGCAGCGCATCGAGCGTTTTCAGGTCGCTGCCGCCCTGATCGTCGGTCGGCACGTCGGGCGCGACATAGATCACGTCGCAGGCCTTGAGCCGCGCCGGATCGGTCACGAAGTAAATCTTTTCGCGATGGTGCGCCAGGAGATCGTCGAGCTCCGGCTCGACCACGGGCAGTTTGCCCGCTTCGAGGCGCCCAACAAGCGCAGCATCGAGATCGACGCCAAGCGTATCAAACCCCTTGGCGGCAGCGGCCACGGCCGAGCACAGGCCAAGATGGGTCATGCCGACATAGGCGATGCGCGGTCGATCGGTCATGCCAGGGAACTCACTTTGATCACCTCGTCGGAAAGCCGGCCCAGCGTGCGGAGCAGCCAGCGGTCCTTCGACAGGTCGGTCCGCGCGCCGCTTGCCACCAGCGCCTTGAACGCGGCGTATTCGAGCGCCCAGGTCGGATCATCCTGTACCAGGATGACACTCTCCTCGGGCGGCCGGCCGCTCGGCAGCACGCGCGTGCGCCGCGTGAACCTGCTCGGTCCCCATTTGCACAGCGATTCGATATGCGCGCTGCCCTTCTCCGCAAAAATGTCGCAGGTGAAATGATTGCGCCAGGACACCAGCGTCATTTCCAGCTCGATCTTGGGTTTTGAGCCTTCCGACCCGATCACGACGTGATCGGGCGCGCGGTTTTCCAGGCAGCTCGCCGAGATCACGCGGAAATCGTCAGCGAGGTCGCCGAACCAGAAATTCGCGGTGTCGAGCAGATGCGAGCCGAGATCGGGCAGCACGCCGGCGCCCTGATCGCGCCAGGCGCTCTCGCGCACCAGCCGGGCGGTGCCATTGCCATAAAACATGCGGCAGCGGTAGATCCGCCCGAGCTCGCCGGACGCGATCAGATCGCGCATGCGCACACAGTGCGGCTCAAAACGGTGGTTGTAGGCGGTCACCAGCAGCGCGCCTGACGCGCGAGCCTTGGCTTCGAGGGCCGCGAGCTCGCCATCCGTCTCCGCATGCAGCGGCTTCTCGGTCAGCGCGTGCTTGCCGTGGCTTGCGAGATAGCCGAGGATCTCCGTCTTCGGCCCGTCCGGCGTACACACGACAGCCGCGTCGTAGCGATCGGGCGGAACCTCGCGGACGTCCTTCCACTGCGCCTCAGGCCAGATCGGATCGACCACGCCGGCGGCCTCCCCGGCCGCGACGGTCAGGCGCTTTTTCCCCTGCACACCATAACCGACGATAATGCAACGCATGTCAGCCAGCGATCCTCACTCCAGCGCGGTCACTGGTAGTGCATGAGGCGCTCATAGCGCTCAAGCTTGTCGAGCACGTCCTTCGGACGCACCGGGATGTTGCCATGGCGCTCGCACTCGACGGCGGCCGACAACGAGCCCAGCACCGAGGCGATCACCTCGTTGCCGCCGGCGAACATCGACAGCGCCGCATAGGAGAGCAGCGCGTCGCCGGAGCCGACCGCGTCGACGACGTGGTCGGCAAAGGAATCGAGGGTGAAGAAGGCGCGCACGTCCTCGGCCTTTTTCGGCACGGAACGGAAGGTCATCAAGCCGCGTTCGCCAAGCTTCAGGATCAGGATCTTGCATTCGGCCTGACGATAGAGCTCGAGACCCAGCGGCCGCACCACCGAGTCCTGATCGCCGAGCGCAAAGCGCGCCTCGCGCTCGTTCGGCGTGATGAGATCAAAGCCCTTGAATTCGAGGATATTGCCCCAGCGGCTGGCGACCTGGCTGTCGGCGACGCGGAACACGTTGTTCGGAATTGCCTTGATCAGGTTTGGAATGGTGTCGCGGTTGAACATGCCGTGACGGAAATCGCTGAACACGACGATATCGGCTTGAGTCTCGCGGATCTGCTCGGCAAGGATCCCCTGGATGCGTTCGGAGATCGCGCGATTGTCCAGCGTATCGACCTTGAGCAGGTTGTAGCCGCCGGTCACGATGGCATTCTTGTTGGTGGTCGGGCGCGTGCGATCGATGATCGGCGTGCAATTGATGCCGGCGTGCTTGAGATCCTCCAGCGCGAATTCCGCAAGCTTATCCTCGCCGAGCACGGTCGAGTACGTCACCTCGGCGCCGGCCGCGGCGACGTGCTTGGCCACGATTCCCGCCCCACCGACGAAGTCCTCGCGGCGGTCGAACCGCACGCTCATGGTCGGCGTCTTGGTCATGCCTCCGATCATCGCGCAATGCGTATAGCTGTCGATGATGGTATCGCCGACGATGTGAACCTTGATCCCCCTGAGCTTGTCGAGGGCGCCCCTGACGTCGGAGATGGTCAGCCCCTCGGCTTCCAGTAACGCCAGAAGCTTCTCGGTCGCGATCGCCGGCGGCTCGGTCTCGATCAGGCGCGAGGACGAATAGATGATGTCGCCCGGCGTGAAGATCAGCTCGCCGCCATAGGCCTCGACGGCGACCTTTTCCTCGGCCGTGCGCGGATGCAGGCCTTCCTTGTGGTATTCATAGCCCTTGGCGAAGTAGTCCGGCTGGATGATGCCGATGTTGGCGATCGGCGTCGGATCGGGATCGATCACGACGTAGTCGACGACTTCGAGCGCCGCGAGATTGAAGGCACGCAATTCCTGCGGCACAAACGGACGGAAATTCGCCTTGGCGATATGCGCATCCGCGGTCAGGCTGGCGATCAGAAGGTCGCCCTTGCTCTTGGCGTAGAGCAGGTGCCGCACGTGGCCCGGGTGCACGATGTCGAACGTGCCGTGGCACATGATCACCTTTTTGCGGCGCGGGGGCGGACCGATGATCGCCGCGACCTCCTGCGCCGTCTTCACCTTGTGCTTGACCAGATTGCGGCTTGCGTCATCCATTGGCCGTGCCTTCGTGTGAGAGCGCCTTGAACCAGCCTTCGGTCGCCTTGGCGATCGAATCCGGATCCCAGAGCGGAGCCTCCCGCCAGTAGTCGATATTGGCCAGGATGCGCTTCACGCCCTCCTCGAAAGAGACTTTTTGGCGCCAGGTGAGATCGCGCGTGATCTTGGAAATGTCGGCGTGGGTGCAGTCGGGCTCGCCGGGGCGTTTCGGAATGTAGACGACGTCGCCGCCAAGCAGTTCGACCAGGCGGTTGACCGATTGCGGATTGCCGGCGCCCAGGTTCCACGTCTCACCGGTCACTTGCGTTTCCGCGGCGGCGAGAAAGGCCTCGGCCACGTCGGTGGCGTAGAGAAAGTCGCGCCGCTGCGTGCCATCGCCGACCACGGTGAAGGGTTTCCCCGCCAGCTTCTGCTTCAGGAACACGCCAAACACCGCGCCATACGCACCCGATGTGCGCGACCGCGTGCCGTAGGCGTTGAAGATGCGAACGGAGTTCACTGGCAGGCGGTAGACCTTGTGCCAGTGAAAGGCGGCCTGCTCGCCCTGATATTTCGACAGCGCGTAGGGGTATTGCGGCTGGATGACATGGTCCTCGCGGGTCGGCGTGGCGGCAAGCCCGTAGCACGAGGACGATGCGGCATAAACGAACTTCTTGATGCCGGCGGCGCGGGCGCATTCGAGCATGTGCACCGTGCCCTGCACGTTGGTCGACATGTACTCCATCGGCTGCTCGATCGACGGGACGATGTCGCCGATGCCGGCGAAGTGGAACACGAAGTCGACGTCCGCAAAGCGCGCATCACCGGGCATGAAACTGCGGATGTCGGCGTTGTAAAACGTGACGTCCGCCTTGCCCTTGTGATGCCCGAGATTGGCTTCCCGCCCGCCGATCAGATTGTCGATGACCCGGACGGCGTAGCCGCGGTCGACCAGAAGGTCGACCATATGGCTACCGATGAAGCCCGCCCCGCCGGTGACGATTGCCGTCTTCCCCACGCCGGCCACGCTGCTACTTCGCCTCGATCTTCTTCATGGTGCGGACGTTGTAGTACCAGTCGTCATCGAAGCTGCCCGGCAACAGCCCGTTGCGGAAGGCCCGCGCCAGGTCGCGCACAGCGTCCTCGATGGTACGCTTGGGCCGGAAGCCCAGAATGCGGCGGATCTTGTCGGAGTTGACATGATAGGAGCGGTTGTCGTTCGACGGCGTCGTGACAATGTCGATCGGCCCCTTCCCCGGCATCTCCTCCTCGACGACCTGTTTTGCCATCTCGGCGATCGCCGCAATCGAATGGTTTTCGAAGCCGATATTGAAGGTCTCGCCATGGATCTTGGCATGCGGCGCCTCGAGCATCAGCTCATAGGCATCGACCATGTCCTCGATATGCAGGTTGGGACGCATCTGGGTGCCGCCGAACACCGTGATCGTGCCCTTGTTGACGGCATGGTTGGTGAGAATGTTGACCGACAGATCGAGACGGGTGCGCGGGCTGTAGCCGCAGACCGTGGCGGGCCGGATGGTCACGCAGGTGAAGTCGTCCGCCTTGTGCTTCCACAAGACAGGCTCGCACATGCCCTTGAACTTGTTGTAGAGCGTCAGCGGGACCAGCGGGTGCTCCTCCGTCACGTCGGGCGAGTTGGACACGCCGTACACCGAGCTCGACGAGCAATAGACGAAGCGTTTCACGCGCGCCTTCTTCGCCGCCAGGACGAGCGGCTCGAAACAGTCAAAATTGACCGTCTCCGACAGTTTTTCGTCGAGCTCGAAACTCGCATCGTTGGAGATGCAGGCGAGGTGCAGCACGGCATCGATGCCCTCTAGCGCCGCGGCGATGTGGGCGGTGTCGCGGATATCGCCCTTGACGACGCGCAGTTTCGGATCGTTGGGCAGGCGGCAGCCGTACCAGAGCTTGTCGAAAACGGTGACGTGATAGCCCTTGCTCAGGAGCCGCGGCGTCAACACGTGCCCGACA
>NZ_JAFATE010000379.1 GCF_019244115.1 Bradyrhizobium sp. | reverse complement strand
TGCCATCTTCCATCTCGGAAACGCGGCGATCATGCCGCTTTACGGCATCGCGGCCGTTTCGGCGAGCCAGGCCAACGGTCCCGGCTTTGTTGCCACCACCATCGTGATCGCCCAGGGCACCATGATCATCGCCGCGCTCGGCGGCATGCGCGTGGCGGAGAGCCGCAGCTATTGGCCGATCCTGCTCGCATCGTTTCTGGTGCTGCCGGTGCGCGGACTGCTGGCCTATTGGCTCAGCGGATGGTGGGGCATCGTCCCTGTCGAGATCCTGGATGGTATCGGGACCGGTCTGCAAAGCGTCGCGGTGCCCGGACTGGTTGCGCGCTCGCTCTACGGAACGGGTCACGTCAATCTCGCGCAAGGCGCCGTGATTACCATCCAGGGCGCAGGTGCGGCCCTGAGCCCCGCGCTCGGCGGCTGGATCGCGCAGTGGATCGGCTTTGCCGCGACCTTCCTGCTGCTCGGCGGCCTGGGCCTGGTAGCGACCGCGCTATGGATCGGGCTTCGCACCACGGTCAAACAATACTGAGCCGGCCTGGCTTATCGACGCACATGATGTGCACCGGCCTCAGTGCCCGGCCATCAATGCGGTCAGCGAACGTGCCAGCCGCGGAAGATCCAGCGGCTTTTCCCAAACCTGCACGTCCATGAACTCCGACCCCAGCGACTTCTTGTCGTAGCCGGTGGTGAAGACGAAGGGTACGTTGCGAGACCGCAACAGCCGGGCCAATGGAAAGACCATCTCGCTCCGGACGTTGATGTCGAGCAATGCGACGTCGATGGGCGCGTCGGCTTTCAGAACCTCGGCAGCATCATCAAGATAGGCGACCGGCCCGATGATTTCGGCTCCGAGGGAGACGAAGTGACGCTGGAGATCATCGGCGAGGAAATACTCATCCTCGACGACAAGGATGCGCCGTCCCGTCAGCGGCCCTGACGGGACCGATTCGGGGTTGCTGGGTGCGGACATGATTGGCCCCTCACGCATGATACGGAAATAGGAACAATCTGCTTGGGTATGGCCTTAATATATAACCGCTTTGGGAACATCCGGTTCCGCAATGCGGATCACTATATCAGGCCAGGGCCGTGTCCAATCGCGATATCGTCGTCATTGGCGGCTCCTCCGGAGCCTCCGTCCCCCTGAAGGAAATCCTGAGCGGGCTACCGGTGGATGTCCCGGCGGCCATCTTCGTCGTGCTGCATATCCCTGCCCGGGGCATTGGCATGCTTGCCACTGTAGCCAGCGGAGCTGGCAAACTGCCGGTGCGGCAGGCGGAAAACGGGCTTGCCATCGAGAACGGCCAGGTCTATCTCGCCGCGCCCGACCGCCATTTGCTGATTGCCGACGGCCGCATCGTGCTCGGCAGGGGACCACCCGAAAACCTGTCCCGTCCTGCCATCGACCCCCTGTTCCGCTCTGCTGCATTGCACTACGGTCCGAGGGTGATCGGCGTGGTGCTGAGCGGGCTGCTCTCCGACGGTGCCGCAGGTCTCAATGCCATCAAACGATGCGGCGGTCTGGCGGTGGTGCAAGACCCCACCGATGCGCTCGCGGATGAAATGCCGCGGCGGGCGCTGGAAGCAACCACGGTCGATCTTTGCGCTCCTGCCGCTCGGCTTGGCGACGTCCTGTCCGAACTGGTGCATGAAAAGCCGGGCCAGCCCTTGCCGATCCCCCCCGAGATCAGGCTGGAAGTCGAGATCGCCTCAGGCGAACGCATCGGCAGTGGCAGCCTGATCGATATCGCAAGCCCGGCCCCCCTGACTTGCCCGAGTTGCGGCGGGGTCCTGTCCGAGCTGAAGGCACAACATCCGCTGCGCTTCCGTTGTCAGGTCGGCCACGCCTTTACGGCCGACGTGCTGGCGAGCCAGCAGGACGGCCGGATCGACGAGGCCTTGCGCATAGCCTTGCGCATCATTGAGGAACGTGCGGACCTGGTCCACCGGATGGCGGACGACGGTCGACACAGCGGGCGTCTGGCAGTCGCCCGAATCTATGACGCAAAGGCCGCCGAATATCGCGAATATGCCGACACGCTCCGGCGGGCGATGCTACTGTCGCTCGAGCCGAAGCCTACAGAAAAATGATGGGCCTCCAGTCATGGCGGACAGATCCACGGCAAGAATAGCCCTCGAGCTCGAGGGCGAGAAGCGGCTTCTGGTGAAGGCCGACGCCGATATCGAAGCGGGCTGGACCAGGCTCCGCAACCAGCAGGTTTTGCTTTCATCGCTGCAGGCGGCCGGCGATAATACCCGTGAGGCAGAACGGCTCGTGCATCTCATGGAGCAAACCCTGGTCGAATGGCGGCGCCACCGCGCCCTGATCGAGCAGCGAATTGCCCACCTTGAGCGCGAGGTCCTTCTCTGACCTCGGCGGTTGCCGGTCGGGCTCCGGGGCGGCACCGCATGCGGACGGCGAAGCCGGCCGGCGTTGCTTCGGTCGCACGTTTCGCTGTACACCGCGACAGGCAGGTCTGAGCGGCAAAGGTCCCTGGCCGCCGAACCATTACGAAGGTCCCGCGAACAATGACTGACTCTGGCCAAAGAAAGGACAAGGACGGCCGCACGGAAAAGGTCTTGATCGTCGGCGTCGGCGCTTCTGCTTCGGCAAAGGACAGCCTGGAGCGGTTCTTCTCCAAGCTCGTGGTCGGCCCCGACCAGGCCATCGTCCTCGTGCTGCAGCACCGGGAGTCGCTCGATGAGGCCTGGTTCGGCAACAACCTGAAGCAGGTGCGCGACACCGGTCTCACCGATGTGGTCGACGGCGCCAAGGTTGAAGGCGGCACCATCTACCTCTGCCCCACCAACATGATCACGACGCTGCAAGGCGATCGATTTGCCGTTCGCAAGGCTGAGCAGGCGCCGGGCGAACGCGCGACCATCGACAGTTTCCTGGTCTCGCTCGCCGAAGATCGCGCCGAGCAATCGATCGGTGTGGTGCTGGCCGGCACCGGCGGCGACGGCACGCTGGGGGTCGCCACGCTGAAGGACCATGGTGGCCTCGCGATCGCCGAGAGCACCGCGGCGAGCAGCTCCGAACACCTCGCGGAAAGCAACTCGGCCGCGGCGATCGCCGACTTCGTCCTGCCGCCGGAGAATATCCCGGAGCACATCCAGGTCTATGCGCGGCATCTGCGCCGCCTGGACGAGAAGCAGGGTTTTGACGAGGTGCTGGCCGCGGCATCCACCTCGCTCGCCCGCATCGCCGACATCCTGCGAAACAAGACCGGCAACGACTTCCACGGCTACAAGCAGAACACGTTCCTCCGCCGGGTACAGCGCCGCATGCAGGTGGTGCAGATTTCCGACATTGCGGCCTATGTCGACTTGCTGCGAACCGACAAGGACGAGGTCCAATACCTCTTCAATGACCTGCTGATCGGAGTCACCGAATTCTTTCGCGACAAGCGCGAGTTCGAGGTGCTGGAAACCGAGGTGATCCCAAAACTCTTCGAAGGCAAGCAGGGCGGCCAACAGGTGCGC
This sequence comes from Bradyrhizobium sp., assembly GCF_019244115.1. Lineage (GTDB taxonomy): Bacteria > Pseudomonadota > Alphaproteobacteria > Rhizobiales > Xanthobacteraceae > Bradyrhizobium. The sequence continues at coordinate 1,731 of NZ_JAFATE010000379.1, read as the reverse complement.
GTCTGGGTGCTCGGCTGCGCGACCGGCGAGGAGGCCTACTCGATCGCCATGCTGCTGCGAGAGCACATCGCAAAGCTGGACTCGCCGCCCCAGGTCCAGATCTTTGCGACCGACATCGACGGCCGCGCGCTCGCCGCCGCCCGCGTCGGCCGCTATCGCACCAATATCGAAGCCGAAATGCCCCCCGAACGGCTGGCGCGCTGGTTCGTCCGCGAAGGCGACACCTATTGCGTGATCAAGGAACTGCGCGAGATGTGCATCTTCTCGCAGCACAACGTCATCAAGGACGCGCCGTTCTCCAAGCTCGATCTGGTATCGTGCCGAAATCTCTTGATCTATCTCAACTCGGAGCTGCAGAACCGCGTCATTCCGCTGTTTCATTTTGCCCTGTTGCCAGGCCGCTTCCTGTTCCTCGGCAATTCGGAGAACGTCACAAGGCATCCAAAACTGTTTGCGCCGGTGGACCGGCGCGCCCGGATCTTCCGAAAGCTGGAGACCGGCACGCGCCTGCCGCCGGAATTTCCGATCACGACGGCCGCGGGACGAACACCGGTCGAAGCGCCGGCGGCGCGAAATTTCGGGCCCGATGTCGGGCTGGAACGCCGTGCCCAGCGCGTTGCCGAACGCTACGCGCCGGCCTACGTCATCACGGACGAGAATTTCCACATCCTGCACTTCTCCGGCCGGACCGGGCGCTATATCGAACCGACCGCCGGAACGGCGACGCTCGACCTGCTCAGCCTCGTTCACCGCGACCTGCGGCTGGAGCTGCGCACGGCTCTCTCTCGTGCGCGGGAGATCAATGAGGCCTCCCATGCGGAGCAGGTCGCGCTGGCCGTCAACGGACACAAGGTTCTGGTCGACATCACCGTCGAGCCGATCCGGGATGGGCCTGAAGGCCACCGCAATTTCGTCGTGCTGTTCAAGGATGGACCGGTCCGCCCCGCCGACGGATCCGACGGCAACTCGGGCGCCTTGGTCGGCAGCGAGCATGTCGAACGGCTGGAGAGCGAGCTCCGTGCGACGCGCGAGCGGTTGCAGGCAACGATCGAGGAGCTCGAAAGCACCAACGAGGAGCTGAAGTCCTCCAACGAGGAATATCAGTCGCTGAACGAGGAGCTGCAGTCGGCGAATGAGGAACTGGAGACCTCGCGCGAGGAGTTGCAGTCCGTCAACGAGGAGCTCACCACGGTCAACGGAGAGCTGGCGCATCGTGTCCAGGAACTGACGCGGGCAACCAGCGACCTCAAGAACTTTTTGGAAAGCACCCAGATCGCGACGGTTTTCCTCGACAACGACATGCGCATCATGAATTTCACGCCCGCCGTCACCCAGGTGCTGCACCTCGTGGAAACCGACGTCAGCCGGCCGATCGCGCACATCAAGGCCAAGATTGCGATCGAGGAGCTCTATGACGACGTCCGGCGCGTCCTACGGACATTGGCGAGCGTCGAGCGCGAGCTCACGGCTCCCGACAGCGGCACGCGATATATCGTCCGCATCCTGCCCTATCGCAGCATCGACAATTTTATCGCGGGCGTGGTCATCACCTTCATCGACGTCACCGCGATCACCCGGGCCGAGGAACGGCAGCGCATGCTGCTTGCCGAATTGCAGCATCGCGTCCGCAATACGCTCGGCGTGGTGCGCTCGATCGCACGGCGTTCGGCCGAGACCAGCACGACGGTGCAGGATTATGCGGCCCATCTGGACGGTCGGCTCAACGCTTTC
>NZ_JAFATE010000398.1 GCF_019244115.1 Bradyrhizobium sp. | reverse complement strand
TGACGGGCACGGCCTCCAGCAAGGCCGCAAGGAACAGCGTCAGATAGGCAAGCCACGCATGGGCCGACACGAACGCAATGAGGGGATCGATGAAGGTGGCCACAAAAATCCTGCGCTGCTTGTCAGTCCCGCCGTTGCGATCCCAGGCGTGTCAGGTCGAAAAGCGGTACTCAAATCAAAACTTTGCCAGCTTTCCCAGCTTTCCACGGCCGGTGACAGGGCAACATGCGAAGAGGTCCGCGGACTTCCGAAAGTGGGCACCGCTGCCCGCCATAACAAGGGAGACGACCGAAAGGTGCCATCGCCTCCCGTGGCCGCGGCGAAAATACGGCGTGATTCGCAGGGCAGCCCTCCAAAATTCGCGTTCCATGCCTATCTTGATGAAAACACGGGCGAACTTTGATCGGGGGGCGGGCTTCTGCCGGTCCGTGCTCTCTGCTAGATTTGGTGGAAGCTCCCCCTACCGCAGCCACGCCGAAAATCTGGTTTCGGGAATGCCCGGGACCTCGGAGGATTGATGACGACCGCCGCCATGACCACAACACAGGAGATCACCGGGCTGCCCGACATGAAGGTGTCGGTCCGGCAGGTATTCGGGATCGACAGCGACCTCGAGGTGCCGGCCTATTCCGAAGTCGATCCGCATGTGCCTGAAGTCGACACCGACTACCGCTTCGACCGGGCCACGACGCTGGCCATTCTCGCGGGCTTCGCACGCAATCGCCGCGTCATGGTTACGGGCTATCACGGCACCGGCAAGTCGACCCACATCGAGCAGGTCGCAGCGCGGCTGAACTGGCCGTGCGTGCGCGTCAATCTCGACAGCCACATCAGCCGTATCGACCTGGTTGGCAAGGATGCCATCATCGTCAAGGACGGCAAGCAGATCACCGAGTTCCGCGACGGCATCCTGCCCTGGGCCTTGCAGCACAACGTCGCGCTGGTATTCGACGAATACGACGCCGGCCGTCCTGACGTGATGTTCGTGATCCAGCGGGTGCTGGAGGTGTCGGGCCGCCTGACCCTGCTCGACCAGAACAAGGTGATCAAGCCGCATCCCGCGTTCCGCCTGTTTTCGACCGCGAACACGGTCGGGCTCGGCGATACCTCGGGCCTCTATCACGGCACCCAGCAGATCAACCAGGGCCAGATGGACCGCTGGTCGATCGTCACAACGCTCAACTATCTCGCCCATGACGAGGAGGTCGAGATCGTGCTGGCGAAGGCGCATCACTATCGCACCCAGGAGGGCCGCGACGTCGTCAACAAGATGGTGCGGCTGGCCGATCTGACGCGCAACGCTTTTGCCAATGGCGACCTGTCGACCGTGATGAGCCCGCGCACCGTGATCACCTGGGCGGAAAACTCCGAGATTTTTGGCGATATCGGCTTTGCCTTCCGCGTTACCTTCCTCAATAAGTGCGACGAGCTGGAGCGTCCGCTGGTCGCGGAATTCTATCAGCGCTGCTTCAATGCCGAGTTGCCGGAGTCGGCGGTCAACGTGGCACTGAGTTGATTTCGCCTCTCCCCCGACGGGGAGAGGGAGAGGCCGGAATGACCACATCGAACATCAAATTCCGCACCGGGACGAAGGAAGCCCCGAACGAGCCGTTCAAGCGCGCGGTGACCGGGGCTTTGCGGGCGATTGCGAAGAAACCCGAGCTCGAGGTCAGCTTCGCGTCCGAACGGCCCGGGCTGGCTCCCGGCAAGGCACGGCTTCCCGAGCCCGCGCGCAAGATGACCAGGCGCGATGCGGCGATCGTCCGCGGCCACGCCGACTCGATTGCGCTGAAGCTCGCCTGTCACGATCCCCGGGTGCATCGCAAGCTGATGCCGATCAATCCGCAGGCGCGCGGTGTGTTCGAGGCTGTCGAGCAGGCGCGGGTCGAGGCGATCGGCGCGCGGCGCATGTCCGGTGTTGCGAAGAACCTCACCGCGATGCTCGACGATCATTTCCATCGTGGCAAGTATGACGAGATCACCGACCGCGCCGATGCGCCACTGTCGGATGCCTTGGCCATGCTGGTGCGCGAGCGCCTCACGGGGCAGGCGCCGCCCGCGGCCGCGAAGAAGATGGTCGATCTGTGGCGGCCGATCCTGGAGGACAGGATCGGGACGCGGCTCGACCGGCTCGATCGGCTGGTGGAAGATCAGACCAGGTTCGGCGATGCGGTGCATGATCTGCTCACTGCGCTCGATCTCGGCGACGAGCGCAACGCCGATTCCGAGGACGACGAGAACGACGACGACAACCGCGATGGCGAGAGCGATCAGTCCGGCGCCGAAGGCTCGCCGGACGGCGACGCCGCTCAGGAGATGACAGCCGACCAGGCGCAGGCGACGTCCGAAGAGATGGCCGAAAGCGCGATGGAGGCGGCGCAAGCCTCGACCAGCGACACTTTTGACGACGGCGAACTCGGCGATGACGAGACACCGGGCGAGGCGACACGGCCCAATCGCAGCGGCGCCAATGAGCCGCGCGGGCCGGAATACCACGCCTTTGCGCCGAAATTCGACGAGGTGGTCAACGCCGAGGACCTTTGCGATCATGACGAGCTGGAACGGCTGCGCTCCTATCTCGACAAGCAGCTCGCCCATCTGCAGGGCATCGTGGCGCGGCTCGCCAACCGGCTGCAGCGCCGCCTGATGGCGCAGCAGAACCGCGCCTGGGAATTCGATCTCGAGGAGGGCATTCTGGATCCGGCGCGGCTGTCGCGCGTCGTGACCGACCCCTATCATCCGCTGTCGTTCATGCGCGAGAAGGAAGCGACCTTCCGCGACACCGTGGTGACGCTGCTGCTGGACAATTCCGGCTCCATGCGCGGCCGCCCGATCACAGTGGCGGCGACCTGCGCCGATATCCTGGCGCGCACGCTGGAGCGCTGCGGCGTCAAGGTCGAGATTCTGGGTTTTACGACGCGCGCGTGGAAGGGCGGGCAGTCCCGCGAAGCGTGGCTGGCCGCCGGCAAGCCGGCCAATCCCGGCCGTCTCAACGACCTGCGCCACATCGTCTACAAGTCCGCCGATGCGCCATGGCGCCGCTCGCGCAAGAACTTGGGCTTGATGATGCGCGAGGGGCTCTTGAAGGAAAACATCGACGGCGAGGCGCTCGACTGGGCGCACAAGCGCCTGCTCGGCCGCGCCGAACAGCGAAAAATCCTGATGATGATTTCGGATGGTGCGCCGGTCGACGATTCCACGCTGTCGGTCAACCCCGGCAACTATCTGGAGCGTCATTTGCGGCATGTCATCGAGGAGATCGAGACCCGCTCGCCGGTGGAATTGATCGCGATCGGCATCGGCCACGACGTCACGCGCTACTATCGCCGGGCCGTGACCATCGTCGATGCCGAGGAGCTCGGCGGCGCGATCACCGAAAAGCTGGCCGAGCTGTTCAGCGAGACCCACGGCGTGCCGGCGCCCCCGACCACCCGGCGTCGGCTGCATTCGTAAGATGCCGTGACATGACGCGTCGTTCCCCAAAAGCGCGTCCTAATCATGAGCATTGAACGGCTCTCGCGTCGTCGCTTTCTCGGCACTGCGGCCGGGCTTTCGATTTTCGCGGCGCCTCGCATCGTCGATGCGGAGCCGGCGAAACGCGGCGCGGTGGATGAATTTTCCGTTACCGCGCCGACCGCGCTCGAGGTGAATGCGCGGCCGCTTCCCCTGTTCGATCCGCGCAACAGTTCGCGCACACGCTTCGGCGCGCTGGAGTATCGCAGCGGGCTGGTCCTCACCTCGCGCTATCCCGGCTTCGGCGGATTGTCCGGCATCCGCCTCGATGCCAAGGGCGAGCACTTCATCGCCATCAGCGACAAGGGCGGCTGGTTCACCGGCCGTATCGTCTATTCCGGCCGCGCGATGACCGGGCTTGCCGACGTCGAAGCCGCGCCGCTGCTCGGGCCGGACGGGCGGCCGATCACGGCGCGCGGCTGGTTCGATTCGGAATCGATCGCGCTCGACGGCAGCCTCGTCTATATCGGGCTCGAGCGCGTCAACCTCGTGCTGCGCTACGATTTCGCCGAAGGTTTTACCCGTGCGCGCGGCGAGGTGGTGCCGATGCCGCCGGCCGTCAAGAAGCTGCCCAACAACAAGGGACTGGAAGGCCTCGTCGTGGTGCCCAAGGGCCTGCCGCTTGCGGGCACGTTGATCGCGCTCTCCGAGCGCGGCCTCGACGACAGGGGCAATCTGCTCGCCTTCCTGGTCGGCGGCCCGTCGCCTGGACAATTCAGCATTCGCCGCACGGACAATTTCGACATCAGCGACGCGGTGATCCTGCCGAGTGGCGACCTTCTGATCCTGGAACGCAAATTCTCGATCATATACGGCGTCGGCATCCGCATCCGCCGTCTCGCATTGCGCGACATCACGCCCGGCGCGCTGGTCGACGGACCCTCGATCTTCGATGCCGATTTCAGCCAGGAGATCGACAACATGGAAGGCATCGACGCCCATGTGACGGAGGAGGGCGACACCGTGCTGACCCTTGTGTCCGACGACAATTTCTCGCTGATCCAGCGCACGCTGCTGCTGCAGTTCACACTTGCGAAGTAGACCGTTCGAAACCCACGGACATCCCTCATGAGCGCCCTGTTTTCCCCGATCAAGCTGCGCGGCCTGCACCTGAAGAACCGCATCATGGTCTCGCCGATGTGCCAGTATTCCGCGACAGGCGGCGCGGCCAATGACTGGCACTTCACCCACATCAATTCGCTCGCTCTGTCCGGCGCCGCGATGTTCTGTATCGAGGCCACCCACGTCGAGGCGATTGGGCGGATCACGCCGGGCTGCCTCGGCCTCTATGATGATGCCACCGAAGCGGCGCTGGTGCCGATTCTCGCCGCTGCGCGAAAGCATTCGAAGGCGGCGATTGCGATGCAGCTCGCGCATGCCGGTCGCAAGGGTTCCAGCCATCGGCCCTGGGAGAGCGGGCAGCAGATCCCGCTCAGCGAAGGCGGCTGGCAGACCGTGGCGCCCTCCGCGGTGCCGCACAAGGAGGGCGAAGCCGCGCCCGCCGAACTCGACGACACAGGCCTTGCGCGCATCCGCGAGGCTTTCGTCGCCGCCGCGCAGCGCGCCGAGCGGCTCGGCATCGATGCGCTGGAGCTGCATGGCGCGCACGGCTACCTCATGCATCAGTTCCTGTCGCCGATCTCGAACAAGCGCACCGACCGCTACGGCGGCTCGTTCGCCAACCGCATTCGCTATCCCCTCGAGGTGTTCGAGGCGGTGCGCACGGTTTTCCCGGAGCGTAAGCCGGTCGGCATCCGCCTGTCGGCCACCGACTGGATCGAGGGTGGTTGGGACCTGGAGCAGACCATCGCCTTCGCCAGGGAGCTCGCCAAGCGCGGCGTCGACTGGATCGACGTCTCCTCCGGAGGCATCTCGCCGCTGCAGAAGATTCCGCTCGGGCCCGGCTACCAGGTGCCGTTCGCGGACGCGGTCCGGGCCGCGACCGGGCTCACCACCATCGCCGTCGGCCTGATCACGAGGCCTGCGCAGGCCGAGGAGATCGTTGCCTCCGGCCAGGCCGACATGGTGGCGCTGGCGCGCGGCATGCTGTTCGACCCGCGCTGGGGCTGGCATGCCGCAGCCGAACTCGGCGGCGAGGTCGACGCGCCGCCGCCCTATTGGCGCGCGCAGCCTGCCGAGTTCAAGACCCTGTTCGGCAAGACCACGTTCGGCGCGCGGTAGCGGGCGGCGGCGGCTCCACGCACCTCGTCGACTTGGCAGTGCATATCGCGCGCGCCTTGCGGGCCAAGCCATGATTTCGCCGCAGCACAGCCAACGATTGTGCGCATCATGCAAAGTGCTAGGCTTTGCCTGCCACGCGCGACAAGATTTGGAGGCCAACGGGTCTGATCCAACGTCTGCTGCCTGATGCGACCCGAATGCCCGCCCCG
>NZ_JAFATE010000261.1 GCF_019244115.1 Bradyrhizobium sp. | reverse complement strand
CAGCGTTTGGGAGTGGCGCGGCGGCGAGCGTTCGGCCGGGTGCGTGTAACCTTGCGCTTTGGGCGGTAAGGACTCGATGGGTTGATATCGAGATCTACGGTCTGCACGCAACCCTGTGGTCGGGTATGGCTGGGGCCAACTCGCCATGGGCCATCACGGAGCTTGGCGATCGCGGTGAGGTCGAGCTCGCATTCTGCTGGGTGCACATGCGGCGCAACTTCTACGAACTCGCAATCGCCGGCCCCGCACGATCGCCAGCGGGACGCTGAAGCATATCGCTGCATTCTACGCGATCGAGAAGGAGATCCGCGGCAGCAGCCCGGAAGTGCGCCGCCTTGTGCGACAGCAGAAGAGCCGGCCGCGGCCGATGCCTTAAGCCTGGTTGCGCGCCAAGCAGGCCCTCATCAGCCAAAAGATCAAACTCGCCGCCGCCATTCGATACGCCCTCTCGCACTGGCAGGGATTGACGCGCTTCATCGAAGACGGCCGCATCGAACTCGACAACAACACGGTCGAACGATCAATCCGTGGCATCAAACTCAGTCGCAAGAACGCGCTGTTCGCCGGATCCGACGATGGTGCCGAACCCTGGGCTGTCCTCGCCTCCTTGGTCGAGAGCTGTAAGCTCAACGATATCGACCCGCTCGCCTATCTCACCGACGTCCTGACGAGAATCGTCAATGGACATCCAAATCGTGACATCGACCAGCTATTGCCCTGGGCTTACCGCGCTCAAGACCTCAAAGCCGTGGCCTGAGAACGACGCTTACAGTCCAGCTCTGTGCACGCATCCAAGACTAGGCCACAAGCTGCAGACTGTGATACGGTCCGCAATGTGGGCCCGCTAGCATGCTGGCCGCACTCTTGGAGGATTTGCTGTTCCCCGCCTCAACAGCTCGGATCGCTGGATTCGACGGCTTGCGGGCCATCGCATTTCTGCTCGTCTTTGTAAGCCATAAAGTTCCCACCGCCCTTGCGGATCGCTACGGCACCGGCGGTGTATGGATATTCTTCGTACTCAGCGGGTTCTTAATCACGCGGATCCTGGTTCGATCGCGTGAGAAAATTGCGGCAGGAAACAGCAGCTACCGGGCCGAGTTGGTCTCGTTCTACACGCGGCGAACGGCCAGGATTTTTCCTGTCTATTACGCTTTTCTCGCGGCACTCACGCTGCTGGCCGTGCCAGGACTAATCGACATCGGCGAGCCCTCTCGTCAAGCTTCGAACTGGCTGTACGTTTCCAACATCTATATCGAACGATGGGGCTGGCAGACCGACCTCGGGCACCTTTGGAGCCTTGCGGTTGAAGAGCAGTTTTATCTTTTGTTTGCCCCCCTTGTCCTCCTGCTGCCGAGATCCCGACTGCCAGACCTATGCGTCACGCTCATAGTGCTGAGCATCGCTACCCACGCAATAATGCTCTGGCGAGGATCGTGGCACGTTAGCTTCGAAATCAGCTCTCTGGTCAATTTCGGCCTTATGGCGACTGGCGGACTTGCTGGACTTGCCGCCGATCGGCCCTTGCCTAAGCAGCTCCAAGGGAGCTTTCCCCTCATCGTCACGCTTGCAACGGTACTAGCCGCTCCTGCATTGTTTCCCGACATAGATTCGTGGGCCCATTTCGGTCGCATCCCTGCGGTGCTGATGGCCCTTTCGCTGGTCCAAATCTATCAGGACCAGAGCGGGCGAGTTGTGCGGATGCTGGAGGTTCCTCCTCTGCGCGGACTCGGTATCATCAGCTATGCCACTTATCTCTTTCATCCCGTGATCAAGAGTAACACTCTGTTGCATCTTGTAGGTTTTAGCGGCGACATTCGGCATTCCGCGGCGATGTTGCTTGATTTATTGCTGACCGTCACTTTCGCCTGGACGTCCTACCTAATGTTAGAACGCCCAATTCGAAACGCTGTCCTGTCGGTCTCCGCCAACGGCAAACAAAGGGCCAGCACCACTTCGATATCCAGGCAGACAAGGGCTGCAAAATAGACGCGAGCGTTTTTTCAAGATCTCGGCAAGGCGCGATTGATCTGAGCGCGACAATAATCGGTCGGCGCCTTAACTCAAAGTCCGTTCACCAACCAGATCGTTGTGCTAGCAACGCAACGTCCGTCTAGAACGAACGCCGACAAAGCCGGTCGATGGCCAGGATCGAACAATCAAGGTCGCAGTCATGATGGGATCGAACAAAGTTTTACCGGCTTTACCCAATCCCGAGCGTCAATATCACCCGTTCAAAGAATGACGACTTGCGCTAAGGCGGGTCGAGGCCAGTCGGCTAGACCGAAAGTGCTAATTAGTCGGTCGCAGGTACGGAGTGATGCTCGTGCGCGATTCGCCGTCGAACTTGCGCAAACCCACGGTCAGCCGAAACAGGAAACCGTCCTTGTCTCGCGCGGTGCTGGCCTGCGGAGCGCACGCCGGCAGCACGGAATTGCCTCGCCTCAGCGACGCCCGGTCGAAACGCCTTGCCACCATCTCAATCGAGATTTCGTGCATGCTAGAAGGCGGGTGCGAGAGGCTCGGAAAGGGACGACGATGACCGAGGGATTCGGAGTGGCGATCGCGATCGTCTCGAGCAGTCTCGGAGGATCGGCCGCCGCGGTCACGCGCTATCTGGTGGGGGCGGCCGACCCGATCACGCTTGCGATCCTGCGCTGGGTGATCGGGTTGCGATCGTATTGCCTGTCGCCCTATGGCTGAACGTTCGGTGGCCGCAAGGATGGGATCGACCGGCCGTCGCAGCGCTTGGCGTTTGCTTTTTCGGGCTCTTCTTCATTCTCTACAACATTGCGCTTGGCTTCACGACCGCGGCCCGCGCGAGCCTCGCGCTCTCGACCCTGCCGCTTCAGACCATGCTTGCCGGCGCCTTGCTCGGGCTCGAGAAGCTGACGTTTCGCAAGTCTCTTGGCGTTGCCATCGCGATGATCGGCGTGTTTGCGGCATTGGCATCCGGCCTGTCCTCGGCACCGCCAGGAGCCTGGCGCGGCGAATTGATCATGGTTGGCGCGGTGCTCTGCATGGCAGTTTATAACGTGCTTTCGAGGCCATTCATCCAGCGATCGAGCGCGCTCGGATTTCTTGCGGTCGGCATGGGATCCGGCGCGCTGGCCCTGCTCATCGTCGGCGCATTTACCGGGTCAATGTCTGTCATGCGCGCGTTCAACAGCCACGAGTGGATCGCCGGACTATATCTGGGGGCCAGCGGGGGTGCGCTGGCCTTCGTTCTGTGGGTGCTGGCCCTGCAGCACGCCAGCCCCACGCGCGTTGCCAACACCATGACGGTGAACCCCATCGCCGCGGCAACGCTCGCGGCCATCCTCGTCGGCGAGCCGATCACGTTCAACCTCGTCTTCGGTCTGCTCGCGGTGTTCTCGGGAATCTGGATCTCGACGACGGAAGCGAAGCCCGCATTGCCCTAGAGCCTTCTTCCGACCGAAATCGGAACGGTGGCTCTGGATTGTTGTGTTTTGATGCCTTTTCTTCACGCGAACCGATGCCCACTTCGCCGAACACGCCCGAGCCGATTGGCGCGATGACGCTACTGCCATGGGAGAGCTGGATGAGGATCAGGCCTGAGGCAAGGCAGCGCTTGGAATACGGTTTCCAGCGCCGGATCGACGAGCAAAAGCGCCGGTTCGCCGCGCAATGGCAGAGTGCAATCGAATTCGGACAGCGATCGGGTCTGGGGGACGCGGTTGGCATCTTTCGGGCAGAGATCCACCCGCCATTGCGTCTGGTTTCTCTGATCCGCTTGATGGCGCCACTCGTCGCGATCCCGGTGCTCATCATGGCAGCCGCCAAGGGCCTGCCTGGAATGTCACGGCTGCTATTCTTCGCGCCTTTCCTGATCGGTGGCTGGATCGGCGTGAATTCCCTAATGGCCTGGCGCAACCGTTACCATCGCTGGCTATTCGCCTACACGGACGGATTCACCGAGTTCGACGAAAGGGGCCAGCCGGATCGGTCGACCCGCTGGGATGATTTCACTGACATCGCCGATAGCTGGACCTGGACGGAATCGGAAGCGGGCAGCAGCTCCTGGACATTTGACGGCCTCCAGCTGACCCTGCATTGGGGGGACCTCTATTCTGTTCAACACGCCTTACAGGAACATGCTCGACCCGTACCACCCGGTGAACCGCATGCTGGCCGCGTTGCTTCCATCGACAGTGGCCGCGATCATCCCTCAGTTTCCAACCATCATCGAGATTTTCGTGATCTATGTAATCCGAAGGATGGTCGATCGCGATCTGGCAAGCGTCCATGCCGGCGGAACTGTCACACGCGCCGGGATCCACGTGACGAGGGACGGCCTCATTCTCCCCGGACAGACTTCGGTGACACCCTGGGCGACCATCCGCCAGATCGATCTGACGCCAGACCGCGCGCGCATCCATCTGCGTGCCGGCGGCCGAACGACCACTCACCCGGTCACGGCGTTGTCAGGCCCCTGGATCCTCAGCCTGCTGCTCAACCAACTCGGCGTTCAGGCTTCTTTTGGCACCTGACGTTTCGGCCAGTGCATACTAAAATCGTCGCGCATTTCATTGCGCACGAAAACCATAGGATTTATAAATACTTGAAAGAATGGTCGGAGTGGCAGGATTCGAACCTGCGACCCCTGCGTCCCGAACGCAGTGCTCTACCGGGCTGAGCCACACTCCGACTAAGACGGCGGCTTATAGCCTCCACTTTTGTTCACTGCAAGAACCCGAACAAGGAAACCAGGTGCAAACAGCCCTGACCACAAGGATGTTGTCCCCAGACGGCCCGGGGCTGCGCGCTGCCGCTGCGTGCCTTGCCGCCGGCGGGCTGGTCGCGTTCCCGACCGAGACGGTCTACGGCCTTGGTGCTGATGCCGCCAGTCCGGCCGCGGTCGCCCGGATCTACCAAGCCAAGGGCCGGCCCGCTTTCAATCCGCTGATCGCACATGTCGGCAACCTTGCTGCCGCGCAGGCGATCGGACGGTTCAATGACGACGCGACGAGGCTGGCGGAGGCGTTCTGGCCGGGGCCGCTGACCCTGGTGCTGCCGAAGGCGGCTCGCTGCGCAGTCGCGGACCTTGCCACCGCCGGGCTTGATACCGTCGCAATTCGCGTGCCGGCGCATCCGGTGGCGCAGGCGATTCTCGCTGCATTCGGCCAACCGCTGGTCGCACCATCGGCGAACCTGTCGGGCCACGTGTCGCCGACATCAGCGGCGCATGTCCAGAGCGACCTTTCGGGACGGATCGACCTGATCATCGACGGCGGACCGGTTGCCGTCGGCGTCGAATCCACCATTGTCGGATGTTTCGACAGGCCGATGCTGCTCCGGCCAGGCGGCCTGCCGCGCGCCGACATCGAAGCCATGCTCGGCCGCGCGCTGGCGCAGCCGCCGGCCGATGTCGCGGTGGACAGCAGCCAGCCGCTCGCGCCGGGGATGCTGGCCTCGCATTATGCGCCGCGCACAAGAGTGCGTCTCAATGCGACGAGCTTGGAGCCGAACGAGGCGCTGCTCGCCTTCGGCGGCGCATCGGTCAGGGGACAAGAGGCCGCCGCCGCAACCCTGAACCTCTCGCCGCGCGGGGATGTGGTGGAAGCTGCGACCCATCTTTTCAGTTATCTTCGTGAGCTCGACGCGAGGCGCGCCAAGACCATCGCGGTGATGCCGATCCCGAGCGAGGGCCTGGGCGAAGCCATCAATGACCGGCTGCGCCGCGCCGCAGTCGAGAGGGATTTTAGGAAACCCAGAGAGCAATGAACATCGCCCACACCGCCGTGCCGCCCTTGTCGCCCGAACTGATCGCAAAATTCCGCAGCATCGTCGGCGACAAATATGCCGTCACCGACCAGGCCGAGATCGTGCCCTACGTCACCGAGGAGCGTGACCTGTTCAAGGGCCGCTCGCCTTTGGTGCTGCGGCCAGGTTCGACCGCGGAAGTCTCCGCGATCTGCCACCTCGCGAGCGCGCATAAGATCGCCCTGGTGCCACAGGGCGGCAACACCGGCCTGGTCGGCGGCCAGACGCCGCACAATGGCGAGGTGGTGATTTCGCTCAAGCGGATGGACAGGATTCGCGAGGTCGATGCCGCCTCCAACACCATGACCTGCGAGGCCGGCGTGGTGCTGGCCGTGGCGCAGCAGAAGGCCGCCGAGGCCGACCGCCTGTTTCCGCTGTCGCTCGGCGCCGAGGGCAGTTGCACCATCGGCGGCAATCTCTCCACCAACGCCGGCGGCACCGCAGCTCTCGCCTATGGCGTGGCGCGCGAGATGGCGCTGGGGCTCGAGGTAGTGCTGGCCGACGGCCGCATTCTGGGTGCGCTGTCGAAGCTGAAGAAGGACAATACCGGCTACGACCTGCGCAATTTGTTCATCGGCGCCGAGGGCACGCTCGGCATCATCACGGCGGCGACCCTGAAACTGTTTCCAAAACCGCGCGCGATCGAGACCGCCTTCATCGGGCTCGCCTCGCCGGCGCAGGCGCTGAGGCTGCTGTCGCTGTCGCAGAACGAAGCAGCGGGCACGCTGACCAGTTTTGAACTGCTGTCGGGCATCGCGGTCGATTTCTCGATCCGCCATGGCATCGACATCCGCGATCCCCTCGCGAGCAAATATCCCTGGTATGTGCTGATGGAATTGTCCTCGCCGCGCGAGGACGCCCGTGCCACGCTGGAGGCCATCCTGGCGGCGGCGCTGGAGGACGGCATCGTCGACGATGCTGTCATCGCGGCGAATTTGAGCCAGCGCCAGGCGTTCTGGAAGCTGCGCGACGAGATGTCGGCGGCGCAGAAGCCGGAAGGCGGCTCGATCAAGCACGACATCTCGGTGCCAACAGCCGCGGTGCCGGATTTCATTGCGGAAGCCAATGCCGCCGTCGTGAAGCTGCTCCCGGGCGCGCGGCCGGTGCCGTTCGGCCATCTCGGCGACGGCAATATCCATTACAATGTCAGCCAGCCGGTCGGCGCCGATACCGCCGACTTCCTGGGCCGCTGGCACGAGGTCAACGCCGTCGTATTCGAGATCGTGCTGCGGATGGGCGGATCGATCTCGGCCGAGCACGGCATCGGCGTGCTCAAGCGCGACGAACTGCCCGAGGTGAAGGACAAGGTCGCCATCGAGTTGATGCGGCAGCTCAAGGCGATGCTCGATCCCCTAGGCATCATGAATCCCGGCAAGGTGCTGTGAACCTCGCCACAACGCGTGCCTGACAGAAAACTGCCAGACAGCAACGATAGGTTCGCCTCCCTCATTCTCACCTGATTCCATCCACGGGAACTCGCTATGGATTCCGCCAGTCATCTGTCGTTTGCGCCGATCACGGACCAAGACGTCGCCAGAGTCATCGCGCTGTGGGAGCGCTGCGGCCTGACGCGGCCATGGAACGATCCGGCCGCCGACATCACGCTGGCGCGAAACAGCCCGAATGCGACGGTGCTGGTCGGCCGCATTGCCGGCGAGATCGTGGGCTCGGTGATGGTCGGCCATGACGGCCACCGCGGCTGGGTCTATTACGTCAGCGTCGATCCGGACCATCACGGCAGCGGCCATGGCCGCGCCATCATGGCCGCCGCGGAAGACTGGCTGCGCGCACGGGGCGTGCCGAAGCTGCAGCTTCTGGTGCGGCGTGCCAATTCGAAAGTGCAGGCGTTCTATGAAAGGCTCGGCTATGCCGAACAGGACACCATTGTCTTTGGCAAATGGCTCGACGGCCGCGACCCGACGCC
>NZ_JAFATE010000203.1 GCF_019244115.1 Bradyrhizobium sp. | reverse complement strand
CAGTCGCCGCCGCCGGCGACGTTCGAGCGTTGCGTCGAGGTGGAGGTCGGCGGTGAGAGGTCGTTCGGATGTCTGAACCAGAAGCTCAAGCGCGAGGTCGATCGGACCAATCCATCGTTGAACCTGCCGCCGCTCGATGCACGCTCGCCCGACATACGGGTCGGTAACGCGAACGAGGCGGCCATTCGCCAGCAATATGGATCCAACTACGGCAAGTCGGTCGTTCCGTTCCGGCCGCCCGTTCCGACCTACGCGATCCAGCATCGCTGATGGCTAAAGTTGCCGCAATACGGGCCGTGTCAGGCCCGCGCCCGGCGCTGCGGCTGATGTGGGCCGCGGGCTGTGTGCTGCTGTGTCTAGCCGGCGACGGCCACGCTCAACAAAATGGCCGAGCCGACGCCGTCGATCTCAGCGTCTTCACCTTGCCGCCCGACGCCGAACCGGACGTTCCACCACCCGCGGCAGTCGAGCCGCGCCTGGCGCGTCAGCTGACGCCGAGCGACCTGCCGCCAGCGAATCCGCTCGTCGCGATCAGCTTCGGCGGCGGAAACGGTGGTTTTGGGCGGGATTGGCACGACTGGCGCGCGGGCCGCGAGCAGTATCGCGCGATCGTCGAACACGAAGCCCAAAATTCCGGGCTTCCAGCGGCGCTTGTCGACGCGATCATGGCGGTCGAGAGCCGCTACAATCCTGCCGTGATCGGCGCGGACGGCGAAATCGGATTGATGCAGGTGATGCTCCCGACCGCGCGCATGCTGGGATTTGCGGGGACAGCAGAGCAGCTTGCCATGCCTGCGACCAACATCCATTACGGCGCCGCCTATCTCGCCGGCGCATGGCGCCTTGCCGGCGGAGATCTCTGCACGGCCGCGATGAAATATCGCGCCGGGCACGGCGAAACGCGGTTCTCATTTCTGTCGGTGGATTATTGCTTGCGCGTTCGCGCCCATCTCGCCGCGCATGGCGTGCCGGTCAGCGGTTCGGTGCCGCAACCGACATTCGGCAGACCAAGTGCCGACCGGACGGGCGGCGCGGCGCCACACGGTCGACAACTGTTCAATGCCGGCATGGTCAACCTCGCGGCGTTGAACACGCGCTTGCGTGCACTGACCGAACGAAAGTCGCTGCGCGACACTCCGTAAAGCTTTGGGTCTGCGCGCGACGTTGCGGGTCGCCGCAAGCTCTCCGGCCCCGTCGTGACCGAAATCAGGACGGAGACGTCGCCTTGCTCTTGCGCCGCGGCCGGCCGGGCGGCTGCTTGGTCAGCTTGGGGTTGACCAGTTCTGGTCCGATCGCGCGCCAGCACTTCACCGCGCTCCGAAATGCGTGTTCGTGGGCGGGACTCCTGGCGCGCCAGTCGATCAGCTGTTCCGCATCCTCAAGCGTCGCCTCGCCCGATTTCAGCCGCACGATCCATGCCGCTGCTTCGCGCGTGAGCGGATCGGCGCGGTCGCGGTGATTGATTCGTTTCGTCAAGATCCAGAGCTTTCTCACTGACGCCGATCATGGGCGATCGGCCCCGAACGACACGTCTCTGAACGTTAGACGATTCGGCGCGGTGAAACCCGAATTTGACCGGAATAGGACGCTTGAGACGTTCGGCACAATGCTCCATCGCCTGCTTGAGATCGGTCTCGACGGTTCGTACGGTAACGCCGAGCCGGGCAGCGATTTCGCGATGTGGCAGACCATCGATGCGCGAAAGGGTCAGCACGACGCGCCGCCGCTCGGGAAGCTCCGCGATCGCCCGCTTGAGCTGGCTGACCTCGGAGCGGTCCTGCGCCTGGCGCTCGGGGTTCGGCCGGTCATCGGGAATGTCGAGCAGGCAATCGATCTCGCCCGCGGTGAGGCGACGGCTCTCGGCGCGCCGACGATCGTTTGCGATGTTGAGCGCGATGCGAAACAGATAGGCCTTCGGGCTCTGGATCGCTCCGACGTCGCTCATCGCTTCGATCCGAAGATAGGTTTCCTGCAATACGTCGGAGGCGAGATCGGCCGATCCGAGCCGGCGCGTCAATCGCTGATCGATGCCGCTGTAGTCCGCGAGCAGCAGCTCGCGCAGAGTCCTGGTGTTCGTGTTATTCATGTTATTAGCCCCAATGCCCCAAGTTATCGCGGCGGAACGTAACGGGGACGGACAACGATATTGTGACGGCATAATGTTACTGCACCTGATTGCGATGTTATCGACATCGCGTTGATAGCGAGCGTTTCGGCGACGGCAAAAAGTGCGATCGTGCCGACTTTTTTTTCGCGAGAGCGTGTGATGCGGCGTCTATCAAATAGAACGTTGATCGGCTTCCGCCGACGGCGTGTCACGCTGTGCGCGATAATCGTAGTATCCGAATGAGAATGAGCGCCGAGGTTCATGTGAACTCTTGTGATGCAGGCCGAGAGGGCGCGTTGCTTGCAGACAGGAAGGGGACTGTGCGATCGCAGCGCTCGAGTCTGGCGCGAGCGGACGGCGCGGCGGGGCTGGCGGTCTGCTGCCTGCTGCTCGCGATGGTCGGCGCGAGGTCCGCCTCGGCCAACCCCGTGCGGAATCAATCCGGCAAGGATGCAACGACTGCGCAGACGCCATCCGGATCCGCCATGCCGGCGAGCGCCAAATCCGGTGGCACGCCGGCTGCGCCATCGACCGCCGCTGCGCGCTTCGACATCGACGAGTTCCGTATCGAGGGTGCCGACAGCATGCAGCAGATCGACGTGGAGGCTGCCGTCTACCCGTTTCTTGGCCCGCAGCGCACGGCCGATGATGTCGAGAAGGCGCGCGCCGCGCTGGAGAAGGCCTACCACGACAAAGGCCTTCAGACCGTGAGCGTCTCGATCCCGCAGCAGGATGCCGAGCGCCGCTTCATCGTGCTCAAGGTGGCCGAGAACCGCGTCGGCCGATTGCGCGTCAAGGGCTCGCGCTATTTCGACATCGACAAGATCAAGACCGGCGCGCCTTCGCTCGAGGAAGGCAAGCTCCTGAACATCCAGGAGGTCACCAAGGACCTCTCGACGCTCAATCAGTGGGCGGACCGGCGGGTGGCGCCGCAGCTGCGTGCCGGCGTCCGGCCCGGAACGGTCGATGTCGATCTCAACGTGGAGGACACCCTTCCGCTGCATGGCAGCGCCGAAACCAACAATCGGCAGTCGCCATCGACGTCGGCGCTGAGATCCAGCCTGTCGTTGCATTACGACAATCTCTGGCAACTCGGCCATTCGATGACGGTTACCTACCAGTTTGCACCGCAAAGCATGAAGGACGCCATGGTCGTGTCCGGTTCGTATCTGGCGCGAACCGATTACGACTGGCTCAGTGTCCTCATCTACGGCCTGAAATCGGACAGCGCGGTCGCGACCGTCGGCGGCGCCAACGTGATCGGTCCTGGCCAGGTGATCGGTGGCCGCGCGGTGCTGACGCTGCCGGCCAAGGGCGAACTCTTCCATACCCTGTCGCTCGGGGTGGACTACAAGGAGTTCAAGCAGACGCTCTCGCAGGGGAGCGACTCGTCCGACTCGCCCGTCACCTATGTGCCGCTGGTCGGCACCTATGGCGCGAGCTGGAAGGGCGAGCAGCGTCTGACCCAGCTCAACGCGACGCTGACGTCGGGCTTGCGCGGCATCGGAAGCGATCGCGACCGCTTCGACGCCAGGCGTTTCAAGGCGACCGCGAGTTTCATCGACATGCGGATGGACGTCTCGCACACCCAGGACCTGCCCGGCGGCGCGCAACTGTTTGCTAAGATGCAGGGACAGATCGCCGATCAGCCGCTGGTGTCCAGCGAGCAGTTCAGCCTGGGCGGCCAGGACACGGTGCGGGGCTATCTGGAGTCCGAAGTGCTCGGCGACTACGGCGTGGCGGGTACGCTTGAACTGCGCTCTCCGAGTCTGGCGCCTTATTTCGTGCAGAACCTGGACAACCCGCTCGGTGCGCCGATCAAGTTCAATGTGTTCGACGAGTGGCGCTTCTTTGCGTTCGCCGATGCGGGCCGCGCCAAGATCATCGAGCCGCTGCCGGACCAGCAGTCGCGTTTCGACCTCGCGAGCTACGGCATCGGCACCCAGCTGAAGACGCTCAATCACTTTAACGGACTGTTCTTCGTCGGCATGCCGCTGATCAGCCAGCAGGTCACCGTCGCCAACCATCCGCGATTCAGCTTTCGATTCTGGGGAGAGTTCTAGATGCCGGCGCTTTCTTGCAGACCGCTTCGCGGGTGGATCGTGAACAGCGCGATGCTGCTGGTGGTCGCGGCACTCGCGGCACTCTGGCCCGGGCCGGCGGCGGCCTGGTGGAATGACCAATGGAGCTTGCGCAAGAAAATCACCATCGACACCGGGCCATCGGGGGCAGCCATCAGCGATCCGATCGGCGCCACGCCGGTGCTGGTGCGCCTGCATGTCGGCAATTTTCGTTTCGCGACGGCCAAGGATGACGGCGGTGATCTCAGGTTCATTGCCGCCGACGACAAGACACCGCTGAAGCATCTTGTCGAGAAATATGATTCGCTGCTTGGCGAGGCGCTGGTATGGGTCAGCGTTCCCGATCTGAAGGTCGGCGCCAAGAACGAGATCTGGCTCTACTACGGAAATCCGAAAGCGCCCACCGCGGTTGATGCCAAGGGCACATACGATCCCGACACCGTGCTGGTCTATCATTTTGCCGAGCGTGGCACCCCACCGCAGGACACCACCGCCTGGGCGAACGGTGCGCAGAGTGCGGTTTCGGCGGCTGAAGGCGCAATCATCGGGCAGGGCGCCCGGCTCGACGGACAGACCGCCGTCACGTTGCCCGGCTCGCCGTCGCTGGTTGTCGCCGAAGGCGGAGAACTGACCTGGTCTGTTTGGCTCAAGATGACGGCGCCGCAGCCGCGCGCGGTGCTGTTTTCGCGCTCGGAAGGGGCCAACGGAGTGACGATCGGCCTCGACAACGGAGTGCCGTTCGTCGAGGTGACGAATGCGGGCAGCACGCAACGGAGCGGCGACGGCGCGCCGATCGCGGTGGGTGCGTGGCGGCACCTTGCCGTCGTGGCCAGGGCCAATCAGATCACGCTCTATCTCGATGGCGCCGCGTTCTCGACGCTTGCCGCGACGCTTCCGACCATGACGGGCACGGCGCAGCTCGGGAGCGCCGCGGCCGGCGCGCCGGCGGCGGATTCGGCGCAGCCGGCGGCGAGTGCGCCGGCGGATGCCGCTGCGGCGCCAGCCGCTTCGGATGCCGGATCCGCGGCCACCGCCAGGGCGGGCGCGGTCTCCTTCGCAGGCGACATCGACGAGCTCCAGATCGCCAAGGTGGCGCGGCCTGCAGGCTTCATCAAGCTGGCTGCGATCGGGCAGGGGCCGGAGCAGGCCAAGCTGGTCTCGTTCAGCGTCGACGAGGAAACCGCGAGCTGGTTCTCGGGCTATTTCGCGGTGATCCTGCGCTCGGTCACCATCGACGGCTGGGTCGTGATCGGCGTGCTCGCGATCATGGCGGTGATCAGCTGGGTCGTGATGTTCGACCGCGCCTCCTATCTGAACCGCGTCGAAAGAGGCAACCGCGCGTTCCTGAAACATTTCCGCGAGACCGCCACCGATTTCGCAACCCTCTTGCAGCTCGATCGCGCGGAGACCGACGCCAGTTTCGGCGGCAAGGTGGGCACGAAGCAACGCAAGCGCATCCTGGCCGCGCCGCTCTATCGCCTGTTCAACCTCGGTGCGCAGGAGATCCGCCGACGCTTCCACGGCAATGGCGGCCACCACACGCTGTCACCGCAGGCGATCGAATCGATCAGGGCGGTGCTCGACAGCGGTTTCGTGCAGGAAACGCAACGCCTCAATCGGTTGATGGTCATGCTGACCATCGCGATCTCCGGCGGACCCTTTCTGGGCCTGCTCGGCACGGTGGTCGGCGTGATGATCACCTTTGCGGCGATCGCGGCCTCGGGCGACGTCAACGTCAACGCGATCGCGCCGGGCATCGCGGCCGCGCTGGTCGCGACGGTTGCCGGTCTCGGCGTCGCGATCCCTTCGCTGTTCGGCTATAACTATCTGATCACGCGCATCAAGGACACGACCAGCGAAATGCAGGTCTTCGTCGATGAGCTGATCACCCGAATAGCCGAAGCTTATGACAGGCAGCCGGCACCGCCGGCGGCGCAAGCCGCGGAGTGACGTCTCATGCATGTGCAGTCCGACAGCAAGCCGTATGACGACATCAACATCACGCCGATGCTGGATCTCGCTTATGTGCTCTTGGTGATCTTCATCATCATGACCACGGCCACGGTGCAGGGCATGAAGGTGAACCTGCCGAAGGCGAGCGCGGCACCGAGCCTCGCGCAACAGACCACCAAGGCGATCACGGTCACCAATGATGGCAAGATCTTCCTCGATACGATTCCGGTGACGTTCGCCGAGCTCGAGCAGCGGCTGGTCCAGCAGCGCGCGCTGACGCCGGAGTTTCCGATCGTGCTGCGCGGCGACAGCCAGACCCAGTACCAGAACGTCGTCGACGTGCTCGATCTGCTCGGACGGCTCAACTTCACCCAGGTCGGCATGGCGACCAAGCCGCTGGTCAAGTGAGCCGCAGGGAAGCGCAGGCGGGCGATGAGCGTGGAGAACGACGAGGACAGCGGCAGACCGTCGGCGTGGCGCATTGCGCTGCTGGGCGGCGGCGGCTTGCTGGTTGTCGGGTTGATGGCCACCGGTGTCTTCTTCCTGCTGAGCGGCGACAAGGAGCCGCCGCGCAGGGTGAACGAGCTCACCATCATCGCCATCGTGCCGCCGCCGCCTCCGCCCCCTCCGCCGCCACCCCCGCCCGAGCAGAAGGTCGAAGAGAAGGTCGTCGAGCAGACGCCGGTGAAGCAGGAGATCGAGGAGAAGCCGGTCGACATTCCGAAGGATGCGCCGCCGGATGCCAAGGATGAGCCGCCGCCCGGACCGCTGGGGCTCGATGACGCCGGCAAGGGACCGGGCGATCTGCTCGGCCGGCCGGGCGGCCGCGGCCTGATCGGCGGCGGTGGTGGCGGTGGGGGAAGCAGTCGCTGGGGCTGGTACGCGAGCATCGTGCAGACGCAGATCGAGGCCGCGTTGCGCGCCAATGAAAAGACCCGTCACGCGGTGATGCAGGTCCAGGTCAGGCTGTGGTCGGACAGTACGGGACGGGTCAATCGCGTGCAGCTGGTGTCGTCGACCGGCAGCAGCGAACTCGATGCCGTCATCCGCGACCAGGTGCTCGGCGGAATGACGCTGCGCGAGCCGCCGCCGAAGGAGATGCCGATGCCGATCACCACGCGTGTCACCGCGCGCGCACCCGGTTGAGCAGGAAATTGTGTGGGGTGTCCAGGACACCCGCGAGACGGACGCTGGAAGCAGGAAGGACTGAGATCATGGGGCGGGCTGAATCGATGGGGCAAGAGCTGGCTCTGGCGGCGGCGATTGTCCTTGCGCTTGCTGCTCCCGCGGCGGCGCAGGACGACATCGGTCCGGCCACGAAACGCCCGACGGTGTCGCGCAATGCCCCGCCGTCGTCCAACGCCACCGTCAACCTCATCAACCTCCTGGTGAAGCAGGGCGTGCTCAGCGAGGAGCAGGCGGCCGCGCTGGTCAAGCAGGCCGATGACGAGGCCTATGTGGCGCGGCAGGCCGTCAGCAACGCGACAGCCAAGGCTGAGGATGCCACCAAGACCGCGTCGACCGCCGCCAATGCGGTATCGCCGCCGGGAACCAAGCGCGTCACCTATGTGCCGGAAATCGTCAAGCAGCAGCTCCGCGAGGATCTCAAGAAAGAGGTGATGGAGAAGGCACAACGGGAAGGCTGGGCTTCTCCGGGCCAATATCCGGAATGGACGCACCGACTCCGGTTCTATGGCGACGTCCGCACCCGTTACGAGGGAGACTTCTTTCCGAAAGGAAATGTGCCGCAGGTGAACTTCAACGCGATCAATACCGGGTCGCCGTTCCTCGAAGACAACATCAATGCCGTCAATCCCTATTTTCCTCCGACCTACAACACGACTCAGGACCGCAACCGTTTCCGATTCCGCGCCCGACTCGGGCTTGATGCCGATCTCTTCAATGGCTTCACGGCGGGTCTGCGTATCGCGACCGGTGAAAACAGCTCTCCGGTGTCGACCAATCAGACGTTTGGCGCCAGCGGTGGGAATTTTTCAAAATACGCGCTGTGGCTAGATCGTGCGTTCTTGAACTACCAGGCTTTTCAAGACGACTTCGTCCTATCGTTTGGCCGGTTCGACAACCCATTCTGGTCCCCGACCGATCTGGTCTGGTACAAGGACATCGGCTTCGACGGGTTCGCTGCTCAGGCGAAGTACGAACTGTTCGATCGCTTTACGCCATTCGCAGTCGCCGGCGCGTTCCCGGTCTTCAACACCGATCTCAACGCCGGTCTCAACACCAGTAACCTGAATGGACCTGTGAAACTGCCGAGCCGGGACAAGTGGCTGTTCGGTGGTCAGATTGGCTTGGGCGCGCGACTCGATCCTGACAGCGAGATGAAGGTTGCAGTCGCCTATTACGACTTCACCAACGTTCAGGGACAACTCTCCAGCCCATGCCAGGTTCTTGCCGCTTCGGATACGTGCGACACGGATCTGTTGCGTCCGCCATTTGCTCAGAAGGGCAACACCTATATGGCTTTGCGGAACATTCCGGCCGTCTTTTTACCAAACCCGACACTAAACTACCAGTTCTACGGTCTCGCCAGCGCGTTCCGTCCGCTCGTTGTGAGTGGTCAGGTAGACTTTGCGCAATTCAACCCCTACCACATCATTCTCGACGGAGAATACGTTCGCAACACCGGTTGGAATCGTACCGACGTAGCCGCCAAGGTTCTGGTCAACTTTCTGCAGACCGGCCCGACGGTCGGCTGCACCAGCACGCCCTGTCCGCAGATCTACACCGGCGGCAACCAGGGCTGGATGGGACGCCTGACGGTGGGCAACCGCGAGCTCAAGGCGCTGTGGGACTGGAATGCGTTCGCAGGCTACAAATGGCTCGAATCCGATGCCGTGATCGACGCCTTCACCGACTCCGATTTCGGCCTCGGCGGCACCAACCTCAAGGGCTATTTCGTCGGCGGCAATGTCGCGCTGGGACCGAATGTCTGGCTCACCGGGCGTTGGATGAGCGCCAACCAGGTCGCGGGTGCCCCCTATGCCGTCGATATTTTCCAGCTCGATCTGAATGCGAGGTTCTGACATGTGGCGGCGAACACTTTTGCCGGTTGTCGTGCTGACGCTGGTGAGTACGACGGCCGCCGACGCGCAGTCGGATTCCGATCGTCTGCGCGAGGCCCTGCGCAACGCGACGGCGCAGGCCCGCACGCTCGAGGACCAGCGCGCGGCCCTGCAGGCGAAGCTGACAGCGGCGGAGCAGGAGCGCGAACGGCTGCGCAAGCAGAACGAATCCTACCGGGCGCAGATCAAGGAAGCGGAGCAGGCCTATCGCCAGGCCGTGAAGGATTTCAACGACCGCCTGGCCGAGCGCGACGACGCGCTGGAAAAATGGAAGAGCGCTTATGGCGAGGCGGCCACAGTCGCGCGGGCGAAAAACGACGAGAGCGCCAAATTCTCGGCCGAGGCCACCGCGCTGAAGGCAAGCAACAAGGCCTGCCAGGCCAAGAACACGGAGCTCATCAAGACGGCGAAAAACGTCGTGCAGCAATACGAAGCGATGAACCCGTTTGAAAAGATCCTGGACCACGACCCGGTGTTCGGGCTGAAGCGCGTCGAGCACCAGAACGCCGCCCAGGATTTCCGCGACAAGATACTCGATCAGGAGGTGAAGCCATGATCAGGACCACTGTTACAGCCGGTTTGCTCGCCGCGGTGACGCTCGCTGCCGCATCAGTGCAGGCCGAAGCGCAGACCCGTGCATCGCCTCCGGCAGCAGCGCCGGCGCGGCCGGCCGCGGCCCAGAGCGCACCGGCGCGCGCGGCCGCGCCCTCGCCCTCGGGGATCTCGGACGACAAGAGCGCAGGAAAGGGCGATGAAGTCGTCGCCCGGGTCGGTGACAGCGATGTCACCGCCGAAGAGGTGCGCGCCGTCATTGCCTCGCTGGATGGGCGCAAACAGGCGGCGCTGGCGCACGACCCGGCGACGCTGAGCCAGATCGTACGCGGCATCCTGGCCAATCGCCTCGTGCTCAAGGAAGCTCTGGGCAAGAAGTGGGATCAGCAGCCCGCGGTCGTGTCCCAGCTTGCGCGGGCGCGCGAAAACCTGATCGTCGAAAGCTATCTGCTCTCGGTTGCCGCACCGCCCGAGAACTACCCGGCCGAGGCGGAGATCAAGAGCGTCTATGATGCCAATGTCAGTGCCTTTCTGGTTCCGCGCCGATTCCAGTTGGCGCAGATCCTGATCGCTCTCGCGAAGGACGCCGACAAGGCCGCTGAGGAGGCCGCGCGCAAGAAGCTCGACGACCTGGTCAAGAAACTGAAGCAGCCGGGGGCGGATTTCGCCGCGACCGCCCGCACCGCATCGGACGACGCTCCTACGGCCGAGCGCGACGGGGAGATCGGCTGGGTGGCCGAGCCGGATCTGCGGAGCGAGATTCGCAGCCAGGTCGCGGGGCTTCCCAAGGGTGGCATCACCGATCCCATCAGGCTCGACGACGGCTGGCATATCATGAAGCTGGAAGACACCGAGGCCTCGCATACACGGCCGCTTGCCGAGGTCAAGGACGCTCTCGTGCAGAAGATGAGGGCTGAACGCACCGAGGCCAATCGGCGCGCCTATGTCACTGACCTGCTCAAGCAGACGCCGCCGGTCGTCAACGAAATCGCGCTTGCAAAACTGCTCGAGGCGAAATCCGATTCGGGACCTGCGCGCTCGAACTGAACGCAATGACGTTACTTGCATTGGGCGGAAGCGGCAGGGTCTGCTTCCGCCGGCGTGGCAGCGGCCCGGCCGATCGCATTTGGACGAAGGGAAATCCGGTTCCTGTTAGTTTTTGGTTAACTATCATATTTACGATATAATTTATGTGATAACCGGGAACAGATCACCCAACCCGGACTTGCGTGACAAAGCCCGTGACCCACGTAAGTGAAACGACGAGACTGGCGAGCCCGCGCGCGCGAGTCAGCATTCCCTTTGGATCGATCGAGCCGCTGTTCGCATCGCTGGACGTCGTGGCGATCGTGGGAGCCGGCGGGCTCGCCGGCTTGCTTTATCAGCTCATCCTGGATGGCAGCGTCGCGGATCCCCGCCTCGGTGCCGGACTGGGACTGGTGGCGAGCCTTGCTTATGTGCTCGCGGCGCATTGTCTTGGCCTCTATCGGCTGAATGCCTTGCTCGAAGGCGAGCAGGAGGCCGGCCGGGTCTGGACCGGCTGGGGTCTTGCCATTCTCGTTCTGACGGTGATCCTGTTCCTGTTCAAGGCGAGCGCCGGGGCCTCGCGCGGCTCGGTTGTCTGCCTGTTCGTCCTTGGCGGACTATTGCTCGTGCTCGCGCGGCGCCTGGGCAAGAATCGGCTGCGATCCGCGCTGGTCGGCGGCGCGATACGTGGTCGGCGTGCCGTCTTGCTCGGCACACAGCACGAACTCGCGCGGCTCGCGCGGGGCGACCTGCTGGTGAGGTTCGGCCTCGAGGAGACCGGCCGGGTCGTGTTGCCGCGTGGCGACGGGACAAGGCTGTGCGCTGAAGTGCTGCAGTCGCCGATCGATGCGCTGATCGATCGCATCAGGATCCTGGCTGCGGAGGAAATCATCCTCGCCTTGCCATGGTCGCATCCGCAGGACATCGAACTGCTGCTCGGGCGGCTGCGCGTGGTGCCGCTTCCGGTCCGGCTGTTACCGGACCGCGCCGTGTCGACCGTCTTGCGTCGTCAGACCGCCATCTCGCAGCGACTATACATGGTGGAGCTGCAACGCACGCCGCTGAACGCCGTCGAGCGGCTGACCAAGCGGATGCTGGATGTGGCGGTTGCGGCCACGGGACTCTTGCTGCTGCTGCCCGTGCTTCTGGTCGCGGCTGCCGCCATCATGCTGGAAACCGACGGGCCTGTGATATTTCGGCAGCGACGACACGGTTTCAACGGAAAATCGTTCGTCATCTACAAGCTGCGGACCATGAGGGTAATGGAAGATGGTGCCGCGGTGGTGCAGGCCAGGCAAGGGGACCCACGGGTGACCCGTGTCGGGCGCTTCCTGCGCGAGACCAGCATCGACGAGCTACCGCAGCTGTGGAATGTGCTGCAGGGGCACATGTCGATCGTGGGACCACGTCCCCATGCACTGGTTCACGACCATGAATATGGCAGCACGATCGCGAACTATGCCTTTCGCCATCATGTGAAGCCCGGGATCACGGGGTGGGCGCAGGTGCGGGGATTTCGTGGCGGAACCCCGCGGCTGGAGCTGATGCAGCAGAGGATAGCACTTGATCTATGGTATATTGATAATTGGAGCTTGAGGCTCGATCTCTATATCATGGTGAGGACGTTCTTTGAGGTCATCCGGCGCAGGAATGCGTATTGAGCGCGGCGAGAGCTGACGCCTCCCTTATCATGAATTAACGATCGCTCATTTGAATATCCGCATTGCTCGGGCTAGGTTGCCGCAACTGATCGCGCGGTGCGGCTGAGCGGTCGCTTTGCAGACGGCCCGCCTGGGCTCTGCGGAAGCCGCACGGGGCTTTGGCTCCGATGGATGTCGACGGGCCCTATTGAAAGACTTGATAATTTTCGCTTATTGGTTCCTCAGGGACGTTTGGTTGCCCGATTCGGGCCGGAGAGGACTGACATGGCGGGCAGGCGGCATGCCTCGGGGGAGATCACGACCAAGCTGGCGCAGGCCCATGAAATGGCCGCGAAAGGCAAGACCCAGCGTGAAATTTGCAAGGCGCTCGGCGTCAGCATCATGACGTATCATCGCTGGAAGAAAATGGTGAACGCCTCCGCCGATTCCCATGCGAGCGGCCAGATCGAGGGTCCCGCCGATACGTCCGATGCGATGGAGACCGATGGTGTACTGAAGCGCCTGGAGCTCGAAAACTCTCGCCTGAGGCGGCTCGTCACCGATATGCTGTTGGATAAGCTGAGGCTTGAGGACGAACTCCGCGCGCGCCAAGAGGCTCCGTATGGGAAGCCTAGCAAAAGCCGGTAGCAAATTACCGTGACGGTTGTGTGACGATTTCAACAGCACGAGTGGTTGGGCGCCATGGCCGCTAACAGCGCAATTATTTTCCGCAACCGCCCCTGCTGAGCTTGCTCAGGTCAGTCGCTTAGCGGCGCTGTCGGCGCGACTGTAGCCGCGGTTCGCATAGTACCCGTCATGGTACAGTCCACGCTGCTCGAACCGTTCCATGTCGGCGAGGTTCGCCTTGTTCAACACGACGCCTAGCAGGCGATCGCGGATCTCTACCTCCCCCATCAGGTGATGCTCGACGGTGGTGATCCTCGTGTTTCCCCACTCGACGACGAACACCAGTGAATCGATGACCGGGAGCGCCGCGCGGACATCGACCACGGGAGCCAGCGGCGGGAGATCGACGATAACGTAGTCGTAACGTTGGCGAAGCTGCTCGATGAGATGGCTGAAGGCTCGCGAAGACAGGATCTCGTCGGTATGCGCCACCTGTCCGGCGAGCAGGAGCGGAAGCAGGGCCAGATTGGTGCCGGGCTCATGACCGACGGCTTTCGCAAGCTCGACCTTGCCGGCGAGCAGCTCCATCAGCCCAACGGCCGGCGCGGGGCTGAGGGCGTGGGCGAGCGTCGGATTGCGCAGGTCCGCGTCCAGCAGGATGACGCGCTTGCTTGCATCGGCCATCAGAGCGGCGAGGTTGCAGGCAATGGTCGACTTGCCCTCATTCGGGAGTGCGGAGGTGACGCCGATCACCTGGTTGTCCGCGCTCGCCCCCTGAAATCTCGCGGCAACCTTGATCGCCCGGATCGCTTCGGAGAACAGAGACAGCGGATGGTCGGCGACATATCGCAGGATCGGGTCGGTAAAGCTGAAGGAGATGGCATCGGGTGATGGCACCACGCCATTCGGCTGGCTTCCCGGCGCGGACAATGCACGGGCGTCGGCAGCAGGCCCCTCCACGGTGCGGTTCACCGCGGGAGCGGGAAGAGGTGGCGCGGTCAGCAGCGGAATGACCGACAGGCATTTGATCCCCAGCGCCCGTTCGACCTGCGACCGGGTCCGGAATGCGCCGTCGATCACCTCCCGCAAACCGGCGATCCCGATGCCGGCAATCAGTCCCATCGTGGCGGCGATCACCAGCACAAGGGTGTTGTTCGGCTTGCTCTTTTGCGATGGCGGCGTTGCGACACTGATGACGCGCGCTTCGGTGATCGGGAACGATTGCTGCTGGATCGCATCCATGTAGCGCTGAAGGAAACTGTCGTAGACGGTATGGTAGATCTTGGCGTAGCTCTCGAGCTCCGCCAGCCCGAGCCGGTCGCGATTGGTCACCTGTCCCTCGGTCACCAGGCCTGCGAGCTCCCGCTCGAGATTCTCCTCGCGCGCCCTGGCGATCTCGTAGTCGCTCTGATAGCTCGCGGCGATGCGGCCGAGCTCCGCGCCGATATTCCTGCGCAGTTCCGCCATCTGGTCGCGGAGATTGGCGGCGGCCTGATGATCGAGCCCGTACCGCGCGGACAGGTTCGCTTCGCGGGCGGAGAGGTCCAGATATTGATTGCGCAGCCGCGTGATGACCTCGTTGTGCAGCGTGTCGGCGACGGCTGCCTCGCCGACGTCCATCTTGCGGACCTGCTCGATCCGTTCCTGGCGCGCTCGCGCCTCGCTGGTTGCGCCCCGAGCCGTCACCAATTGGCTGTTCAATTCGAACAGCTGCTGTTCGCCGATCAAACGGGCCGTAGCGCCGGGGCCGGCGGCCATGTTCGATCCGCCGAAGTCGACGATCTTGTTCTTCTCCTTGAAGTCGAGAACCGAACGGTCCGCCGACGTCACCTGGGCCCTCAGTTCCTTGATGCGTTCCTGCAGCCAGGTCCCCGCCCGACGCCGGGTCCGGTCCTTGGCTTCGAGCTGATCGTCGATATAGGCGTCGGCGATGGCGTTGGCGACGTTGGCTGCAGTGGTCGCATTGCGCGAGGTGAACGAGACGTTCAGCACGTAGCTTCGTTCCATTCTCCCGACGCTGCGATGGTTGGCCAGTTCATCGAGCGCTTTCTGCTCCTTGTCCGCCGGCGAGGCGGCGCCGCGGAAGAAGGACGATAGTCCGGTGTCCGGCTTCACGAATTCGGGGTCATCGGTCAGTTTGAGCTTCCTGATGACCGCAAGCGCAACATTGTCGGATTCGAGAATCTCGACCTGCGATCCCACCTGAAGCGTGTCGAGGGGCATGTCACCGACAGGCTGCTGCTGGTTCTGCAAAACCCGCAGCGAATTGCTGTCGATCAGCAGGGTCGTTGTCGCGGTGTATTGCGAGGGGGTGGCGAGCAGATACAGGAGGCCGATCAGGAGTGCGGCAGCCGGGCCGATGATCAGCACCCGGCGCTGCCTGCGAGCGAATCCCGTCAGCCGCTCGATCGCTGAGGCGATCGTGGCCGAGGCGTCTCCCGCGGCACTGTCCTCCACGCGGTCGATCGTCGTTGTGCGCGACAGCCCATTCATGGTCAATCAGATCCTCAGCGGCCCTTGTTGATCTCTGGTGATTTCGTCCTCGGCCGTGACAGCCGCTTCGATCAGGGACGCTGGGCGGACATCACTGCCAGCGTGACGTGCGCAGTTAGCGTGTATCCTGGTCGATGGAGCATTTTCGCGGCGTTCTTACCGCCGCAATGAGGAGCGTTAATGTGTTATGTTACCAATATCGAATGAATAAGATGGTTTTGCTACAGTTTGATAAAACACAGGCGCGGCCGAAGCTGCGGGTGCGGGCTCGGGTCGTCCCCGCACACGTCTAGTTGAGGACCTGCCAAAACGTGACGCCCAGCCCCAGGCTCCGGGGCGACAGAACGAGCTGCCCGTTCTGGACCTCCGCGGAAAACTGCTCGACCATTTGCAGGCTGGGATCGGGTTGCCCCGGTTGCGAGAGGAACGCCGCCAGATTGCTGGTGCTGGCATCAACGAGATAGCGACGAACCGTCACGGTGCCGTCGAACGGCAGGTTGTCGAATTCGACGGAGAAGGTTTTGGCCGTATCGGTGAATGTACTGTCGTAGTTGTAGACCACGACACCCGCCGAGGTCGCATCGTTGGCGGCAAATGCACCGAGCCCGAGATCTGTGGGCAGCGCGATCGCGTCGCGCGTTCCCGACATCATCGCGAACATCTTGAAGACGTTCGCCGGCGGTTTCGGGTGATAGGTGACCGAACCGTCGCTGGCGATCGCCTTGTACATCAGGCTGGCCATCCCGAGCATGCCCGGCTGGGAGCCGATCCCGTCGTGCATCATGAGAAACGAGCCCGCGCCGATCTTGTCGTGAACGGCCTCCGTCAGGAAGGCGGCAGCCCATGCCGCCCCCTTGTGGGAATAGTTGATGTCGCTCGTCGAGTCGGCGGAGGGGCCCCATTCGGAAAGGAAGAGCGGCGTCGCCGGATGTCCGAGAGCAGTCAATTTCGATCCGATGGTGTCGGTGAGGTATTTCAGGGTCGTATATCGGGCGGCATTTGCATCCCAGCCGTTCTGGAAATCGCCGTAGAAATGAAACGAGAAGCGATCCAGCGAGGTGTTGAATCGCGCCACCCCCGTCGCCGGATCAACGTCGGTGCTCGGATCGAGCATCTGATCGAGGAAGCGCTCCTCCAGGGTCGGCAGCGCATGCAATGGATAGTAATGGAAACTGACGCCGGCAAAGGCCGGGCCGGCGATTTCGACGGTCTTGCCGGGATAGGCCGCCTGGAATTGGGGATCGTTCCTGATGGCAGCGATCTGGTCCGCGAAGATTTTTTGCAGCGGCGCAATGCCGTGCTCCAGCCGGCGGAGATCGATGCTGTAGGGATATGAGTTGGCGTCGACGATCGGCCACTCCCGAAGGTTATAGGTCGCAGGATCGATCCACCACAGGAACCGGCCCCATGCGCCGAGCGGCAGCAACGCAAATAGTGATGGGTCCGGTGGCGTCGCAGCGTAGAAATTCACAGGCGTCGGATCGGCGATATCGATTTCGTTGCTGATCTCGAAGATCACCGAGGAGGCGCCGCCGTTCGGCGCGCCGGCATCGAACGATTTCCTGACGACATAAGAGACCAGCTGGGACACATAGGACTTGTAGCGGGCGAGCGTATCGGCGGACCAGGTCTCGGCCGGCCCGTACTGCACGAAGCTCAGCGGCATGGAACTTGCGAGCGCAACATGTGGCGCTAATCGATTGGACAGTGCCCAATTGATCTGCTCGGCAAGCAGATCGCAGTCGCCGGGCACGACCGCACCCGGATGGCCGCTGGCATCAATGGGCACGTTGCCAAAACTTCCGCTGGCGTCCAGGTCGCAATAGACGTCGGCCGCCAGGATGCGCATCCGCTTCAGCCTGAGATCGGCAATGATCTGGCTCATCGGATCGATGGTGCCGTCTTGCGGCGCGTTGGCGTCCTGGAAAATGTTCTGCAGCGTCGCAAGATCGTCGCCGCCGTTGCTTTCGATGATCTTCGTCGCCGCATCGATCGCGATGGTCGAGGCCGCTTGCCCATGGCAACCGGAGGGCGAGAAGATACAGACAAGGCCTAGAGAGACGATGCCGAGGAGAGGGGCCTTGTCTGGTCGCATAGGTTATTTCTGAACCACCGCACGCGGCGCGCACGCTTGTTGCACTTCATCAACGGCCTAGTAGGGGATGGTGTCGCCTGAATAACAGGCCGGGCGCTATCAACAGAGAAGGGGAAAAATTTTTGCTGGCGCGATGCTCGGATTTGGGGGCAGCCAGATCAAACCTGCGTCCTTCGCGTGCTCGCCAGCTTGCCGGGATTTAATTTGGTCGGAACCGGGCGCCGCTTTAACGTCTCTCTTGGGCTAACCATCTATCGTCAGGAGCTTTCGTCCAGCCGGAGGACCGTTCCGCGCTGATCCGGTCCGGACATAGGAGCATCGGGGGAGCAGGGCCGACCCGCGGCGGCGACCGCTTTCTCGCCAAGGCTGGGTAGCGTTCGACAATTTTGACGATCGGACCAGAGATCTGCCATAACTAATTGGAATTTCACGGTAATAAAAGGGACATGGCCGGTGGTAAAGGGCGCGGCGTTCAGAATGGAAGCATGATCCGTGACGGCCTTCGGTAAACTGATCCGAACCACGGCGTTTCGCCTGACGCTCGTCTATCTGTTCCTGTTTGCGCTTTTTGCGGCTTCGCTGCTCGGCTATTTCGCCTGGAACACGCGGCGGCTGATCACCGAGCAGATCACGACCACGGTGAATGCGGAAACCGGCGAGATCAGCGAGATCTACGCGCGGCGCGGCTTGCATGGCCTCGTCCGCGCCATGGAGTACCGGGCGCTGAGGCCGGGCGCGAATCTTTACCTCGTCACCACGCCGACAGGGCAGGCGATCGCTGGCAATGTCGGTTCGCTCGCGCCCGGCGTGATGGGCACCGAGGGCTGGTCTGAAACGCTGTACCGGCGGATCGGTCAGGACGATGTGGACCACCGGGCGCTGGTCCGGGTGACGGAGCTGGACAACGGTTTCCGCCTGCTGATCGGGCGCGATCTCGAGGAGCGGCGTCGGCTGTTCGGCATCGTCGCAAAGGCCGCGCAATGGTCGATTCTGGTCGTCGTCGTGCTCGGCATCGGGGGCGGCATCTTCGTCGCACGGCGGGTGCTGCAGCGCATCGATGCGATGACCGGCACCACCCAGCGCATCATGGCCGGCGACCTCTCCGGGCGGCTGCCGGTCGGCCGCTCGGGCGACGAGCTCGATCGTCTTGCCAGCAATCTCAACACGATGCTGGAACGCATTGAAGCGTTGATGATGGGACTTAAGGAGGTTTCCGACAACATCGCCCATGACCTCAAGACCCCACTGACGCGGCTGCGCAATCGCGCCGAGGAGGCACTGGCGAGTTCCTGCTCGGAGGCCGAATACCGCACGGCGCTGGAGCGCACCATCGAGGAGTCCGACGGGCTGATCCGCACCTTCAATGCGCTTCTGATGATCGCGCGCGCCGAGTCCGGCCAAGCGCGCGACAACATGGACGATTTCGATGCCTCCGAAGTCGCGAACGGCATCCACGAGCTCTACGAGCCGCTGGCCGAGGACGGCGGCATGACGTTGAAGGTCAGCACCTCCTTTGCGCCCATGCATGGCAACCGCGAACTGATCAGCCAGGCCCTCGCCAACCTGGTCGAGAACGCCATCAAATACGGCAAGCCTGTCTCGGTGGCACAGTCGCTCAGCGCCGGTGCCGTCGCCGCAAACCGGGAGATCCTGATCGAGGCCCGGCGCGAGGCTGGCGAGGTGCTGCTCAGCGTGACCGATCACGGCCCTGGGATTCCGGAGGGAGATCGCAAGCACGCGGTGGAGCGGTTTGTGCGGCTGGATGCGAGCCGGAGCCAGCCGGGTTCCGGTCTGGGACTGAGCCTGGCCTCGGCGGTGGCGACCCTCCATGATGGCCACCTGCGGCTCGGTGACGCACATCCCGGGCTGGTCGCAACGCTCGCCATTCCCGCCCGCCCGGGTGCGCCTGACAGGCTTGCGGCACAAAGTCAGGATATGTCAAAGACATCAGCGTAATCGCGCGCTTTCGACCTGGCATCAAGCGGGCCGGCGCGTGCCGCTTTATCTTCGAAGTTCCTGATGACGGCGTGGAAAGATCCGTTGGCGGATGCCCCATCCTCCACCTCTCTGGTGACGCGACTTGTCGAAGCGCCGCATGTGCCGGCGCCCGAGGCCGCCGGCGCACGCCTGCGGGACTGGCTGGCTGGTGTCGCCCCCGCGGAGGCGGCGGCGATCAGAGGGTTTCTGGATGATCCCCTCGCAGGGCGCCTCCTGTTAGGCATTGCCGAGTTCTCGCCCTATCTTTTCGATCTCGTGGCAGCCGATGCCGCCCGGCTGGTCCGGCTGCTCGCCAGCGATCCGGATGTCCATCTCGAGACGCTGATGCAGGCGGCGGCGCGTGATGTCGCGGCCGCGCACAGCGAGGCCGAGTTGATGGGGGCGCTTCGCGCGATGAAGTCCGAGGCCGCGCTGTTGATCGCGCTGTGCGATATCGGCGGCGTCTGGCCGGTCATGCGGGTGACCGAGGCGCTGACGGCGCTCGCCGTCGGCGCCGTGAAGATGGCCCTCGGCTATCTCTTGGCCCAGGAGGTCGAGCGCGGCCGTTTGTTGCCATCGGATTGGGATCATCCGGAAGAGAACAGCGGCCTGTTCGTGCTGGCCATGGGCAAGATGGGCGCCGGTGAACTGAACTATTCGAGCGACATCGACTTGATCGTGTTCTTCGATGCCGAGGTCAACTCGCTGGCGGGCGGAATCGAACCGCAGCCGTTCTTCGCCCGCGTCACGCAGGCGCTCGCGCGCCTGCTGCAGCAGCGCACCGGCGGCGGCTACGTGTTCCGGGTCGACCTCCGGCTGCGGCCCGATCCGGCCTCGACCCAGGTTGCGATCTCGACGGCCGCTGCACTGCACTACTACGAGCGGGAAGGGCGGACCTGGGAGCGCGCCGCAATGATCAAGGCGCGGCCGGTCGCCGGCGACCTCCGCGCCGCCGAGGCGACGCTGGCCGAGCTCTCGCCGTTCGTCTGGCGCAAGCATCTCGACTTTGCCGCGCTCGCCGACGTGCACGATATGAAGCGGCAGATGCAGGTCTATCGCGGCCAGAACGGGATCGCCGTCGAAGGGCACAACGTCAAGATCGGCCCCGGCGGCATCCGCGAGATCGAATTCTTCGCCCAGACCCAGCAGCTGATCGCCGGCGGGCGGCATGCCGAGCTGCGGGTGCGGCCGACGCTGGAGGCGCTTTCCGTGCTCGCGTCGAGCAATTGGATCACCTTTGAGGCCCGCGACGAGCTAAGCGCGGCCTACCGGTTCCTGCGGCGCGTCGAGCATCGCCTGCAGATGGTCGCCGACGAGCAGACCCACAGCCTGCCCGAGGATGCCGATTTGGTCGCGCGTTTCGCAAACTTCCTCGGCTACCAGGACCGCGCCGCCTTCGCCCGCGATCTCCTCGGTCATCTCACGATCGTGCAGGGCCATTATGCAAAGCTGTTCGAAGGCGATCCGACCGGAACTGCAAAACTGCCGCCGGTTGATTACCGTGCGGGGCCCGAGGACGCGCGACTTCTTGATCACCTTGCAACACTCGGCTTCAAGGAGCCGGTGGTGGTGGCGCAGACATCAGCCCATTGGCTGGCCGGCGAATATCGTGCCTTCCGAACCGAAGCGGCGCGGAGCGCCTTTGCCGATTTCGTACCCGCGCTGATCGATGGCCTGGCGCATGCCGAGGAGCCGGACCGCGCTGTGGTCACCTTCGACCGTTTCCTGCAGGCCTTGCAGCGGGGCGGGCGGCTGTTCTCGCTGCTCGGCCAGAACAGCGACCTCGTGGCGCTGGTTGCGCTCGTGCTCGGCGCAGCGCCGCGGCTCGGCGACATGCTGGCGCGGCAGCCGCAGCTGATGGACGGGCTGATCGATCCGCGCTTTTTCGGCGCGATGCCGGACCAGCGCGAATTGTCGGAGCGGCTTGCGGCAACGCTGAAGGATGCCTCCTCCTACGAGGAGTTCTTGGACCGGCTGCGGCTGTTCGGGCAGGAAAGCCTGTTCCTGATCGGCACGCGCATCCTCTCGGGCACGGTCTCGGCCCAGCAGGCAAGCACCGCCTTTGCGGACGTCGCCGAGGGCATCGTGAGCACGGTGCACCGCCTGGTCGCCGAGCGCTTTGCCGAACAACACGGCCGTATCAGGGGGCAGGAGACGGCGATCATCGCCATGGGTCGGCTCGGCAGCCGCGAAATGACGGCGTCCTCCGATCTCGATCTGATCCTGCTCTATGATTTCGATCCCGAGCAGCCCGATTCCGATGGCGAACGGTCGCTGCAGGGCGCGCATTATTTCGCGCGCCTGACGCAGCGGCTGATCTCAGCGTTCACCACGCGTACCAATTACGGCGTGCTGTATGAGATCGACATGCGGCTGCGTCCCTCGGGGCGCGCCGGCCCGCTTGCGTCGCATGTTGCGTCATTTGCGCAGTATCAGGAGCGGGAGGCCTGGACCTGGGAGCACATGGCGCTGACGCGGGCGCGGGTGATCTCCGCCTCGTCGCCCGAGTTCCGCGTCCGCATTGAAGCGATCATCCGCGATGCCCTGACGCGATCGCGCGAGCGCTCGGGGATTGCCAAGGATGTCGCCGACATGCGCCGTGCCATCGCCCAGGAGAAGGGCGAGAAGGATTTCTGGGATCTGAAATATGCCGCCGGCGGCCTGCTCGACATCGACTTCGTCGCGCAATATCTGCAGCTCGTGCATGGCGCCGAGCATGCCGACATTCTCGACGTCTCGACCTCAAAAGTGCTCGACAATGCCGAGCGGCTCGGCGTCCTGCCGCATGCCGCTGCCGACGTGCTGCGTCCGGCGGCGCGGCTCTATCACGACCTGACGCAGATCCTCCGGCTTTGCGTCAGCGAGCGCTTCGTTCCGGACACTGCCGGCGAGAGCCTTTTGCGCGTCATGGCGCGCGCCGGCGACGCGCCCGACTTTTCTGCGCTGGTGGCGCGGGTGAAGGACACCCAGGCCGAGGTCCGCCGCGTCTTCAGGGCCGTGGTGGAGGGAGGGTAGCGCAGAGATCAATGATGTTGGATGCGACCGGCCGCACAGGCCGCGGCGTCCTCAATATTCTGGACCGGGGGCAACGGCCCCGATCCGCCCGCCGTCGAGCAAGCCGATCTGCCATGTGACCGAGCCGCTGGCGAAGCTGGCGGTGTACAGGTCGTTTCCGGCCAGGCTGACACCGCGAAACGCGAGCTGCCGCAAGTCACCCAGTCTCGCGAGCAAGCTCTGCTGCAACGGTAGGTACAGGCGCGTCTGCGCCGCGACCTCGGCCGTCATCCGATCATAATCCGGAGCGCCACGGCGAACGGCGTCGATATGCCGCGCGAGCGCCTCGCGGCTTCCCGGCAGCGGCGTCGTTCTCGGCGCAGACGAGACGCCGATCGGTGCGATCACATGAATGCGCGTCGTCTCGCCGGGCAGCAGGATGTCGCGGCATTGCCCGGCGGGATCCGATATCACATAGGGGCGGCTGACGGGGCCCCAGATCCGCATCGACGCGTCATTCTCGATCGTCGCATAGGGCACGCGCTCGCCGTCGGCGTTGAGCCAGAACAGCCGCACCTCGGCGCCGCTGCGGTTGATCAGCGACAGCTTGATCGGAACGGGGCTGGCAGGGACCTTGAGGGTGATCTCCTCCGCACACGCTGCGATTCGACCCGGCCTACCGTCGCCGACCGGGGTGAAATTGAGATCTTCGAGCCTGCCGTCGGGCGTCGGATAGAGCCTGAGATCCGCCCACCCTTGCGCGAATTTGACGATGTAGATGTCGTAGCCGCCAGGCCCGACGCCGCCGAAGGAGATTTGCTTCACGGCGCCGAGTGCCGGCAGCCACCTGTGGAAATTGGGCAGCAGTCCGCGCAATTTGTCGGTGAGGCGCGCGGCCATGTCCTGCGCGTTGATCGTATCGCCGCGCAGCGCTTCGATCGTGCGGGCGACCAGCGTCGCGCCGCCCGGCATCGGGGTCTGGTCACGAAAGCGGTCCGGCCTCGTGGCGTCGCGCCGCTGGAACGTGGCCTCGAGCTCGGCGGCTGTCGCGGCGTCGACGCGCGGGCCGCCGATCTGGCCCAAACCCGGTTCACGCAATCTCGCGCTGGATACCCCGCCGCCATCGGAGCGGATGAAGCTGAGGCTCGCTTGTGCCGATGCATTGACGAACTCGTCCTCGCCCGCGCGCGTCAATTCGAGCGTCGGCTGGCCGCTCCATTGCGCAAGCAGCCGTTCGCCGTCGCGCGTGACCTTGAGCAGCGAGCCGACGCCGATCTGGTACTGGCCAACATAGCCGTCCAGCGCCTTCGCGATCGTCGCGCTCTCGCGCATGGCAGGCGCACCACCTTGCGCGATGGTCATCGTGCTGAGGGCCGAGAGCGGCACGAAGGCCGCCATGATCGCGAGGCCTCGACGCCAGTCGATCGGCTTCGGGACGTTGCTTTCCGCGAGGATGCGCCGGACGCGCCGATGGAGGGTGCGCGGATGCGCCATGGCAAGACCGGCCGGCAACCGCTGTGGGGCCGCCGCCATCTCGATCAGAACGTTCGCATAGCCGCTACGGTCCCCGGCAAGTCCTGCAATCGCGGCATCGTCGCTGACGGCCTCCGCGAGATCAGCCAGGCAGAGGAACAGCCACCAGGCAAAAGGACTGAACCAGAACACGGCGCGGTTGATCGATGCGAGCAGCAGCACATAGAAGTCCCCATGCGAGACATGGGACCTTTCATGGAGCAGCGCCGCCTCGAGCTTGCGCGCGCTCCACGCGGTGTGTGCAGCCGGCAGCAGGATGGTCGAGGCGAACGTGACCGGCACGGTCACGAAGTCGCTGACGCGCACGTCACCGTCGCTCGATCGGTCGGGGAGTCTGCGGGCAACCCTGACCACGTATCCCATTAGTGCGAGGCCGGCGATCAGTCGGAGCAACATCGCCCCGCTCACGCCGACATAGAGATAGAGGCCGATCGTCGCCCATTGCCATTCGCTCCGGTGCGGAGGCGCGGTGGCGGCGCTATCCGGCGGTGCCGGCGCCGTGATGCCGACGCGCGCCATCCGGAGCGGTGGCTGCGTGGTGATCCCGGGCAGGTCGACCCAGGTGACCCTGACCGTGGTCGGAGCCGCGGGGGGCAGCGGGATCGTCAGCTTCATCCACGGCATCAGGATCGGCATCGTCACGGACATCACCAGCACGACCGTCCAGACCGTCATCTGCAGGTGCGGATGACGCAGCCGCATCAGTTTCAGGGCCAGCCAGGCCACGGTGCCGAGGGCCATCGACCGGAGCGCCGCCTCAGCAAGGAACGCCAGCATCACTTGCGTTCCCGCTTGCGCCGTCCCCGCCTGTCCGCAAACATGCGTAGCTGCTTCCAGTCGATCATGTTCTGATCGACCATTCCGACCAAAACCTCTTCGATCGAGCCGTTGCAGACCCAGTCGACGATCCGGCGCACGGCGCGGGCGGCGACCTGCCCGCGCCGCGCGGCCGTGTCGTACACGAAGGTGCGGCCGTCGACGGTGTGAGTGATGTAGCCTTTTTCCTCCAGCCGCCGCAGCACGGTGCGGACGGTGGATTCCTTGAGGGGACGGGAGAGGCGCGCGCGGACCACCTCCGCGGTGACCGGCGCATGCGCCCACACCACCTGCACGACCTCACGCTGGAGGTCACCGAGATCCTCGAACTCGTCGTCCTTGTCGCGGATCGTCGCCATCCGCTCTCCCATCACGGCCAATAACGCTATGTGTCATAGCATATCGGCGCGCCACCCACCAGATCGGATCGTCGTGGGCAGAACCTCACGCCGGCGGCCGTCGAAGCCCCGGGGGACGCCGAGTCATCGGCCGGTCATGTTCATGAACGATCCCAGCTGACGTTGCGAGCGGCGGCGACGTCGGACGCGCCTGGGTTGTTCATCGTCGATCACGATTTCTCCATTTCCAACCCATTGTCGCATTAAGTAACGTTATCATGCATAGCATTAGCATGCACCGCTCATCGCGCAAGGCCATCCCCGAGCGAGGAGCGACTTGAAGGGAAGCACTTGAAACTGGAGCCTATTATGAGACGATTTGCTGGAGTTCTCGCGTCATCCCTGCTGCTGGCGACGCTGAGCGTGCCGACCGCATATGCTCAGAGCGAAGCCCAGATGCATCCCCGCATCGCGCAAGCCATTCGCGACCTCGAGGACGCGATCAATTACATGGAAAATGCGCCGAACGATTTTGGAGGCCACAAGGGGGCTGCTCTGAACGCCTCCCGTGCCGCCGTCAATGAGCTGCGCGCTGCGCTCGCCTTCCGTGCCCGGCAGGACGGACGCTATTAGATCATGATTCGGACCCGAAGGAGCGCGTTCGGCAAATTGCGAAGCGCGCTCCGAAAAGCGATGCTCTCGCGCATCGGGCGAAGGATCAGGCT
The DNA here is from genome assembly GCF_019244115.1 of Bradyrhizobium sp. Taxonomy (GTDB): domain Bacteria; phylum Pseudomonadota; class Alphaproteobacteria; order Rhizobiales; family Xanthobacteraceae; genus Bradyrhizobium. Next base: position 30,375 of record NZ_JAFATE010000203.1, on the reverse strand, counting down.
CAAACGGTAATGTCGGGCGCGATTTTCGATTGATCCGGTCCGGCCGCGGACACATCACCCTCCCCATCCCGGGGAGGGCAATCTTCCAGCCAGCCGGCTATTCCCCTTGACTGTATGTTCATGTTTTGTTCTTATAGGTCCCGCAAGGAGCGAACCATGGACAACCGTATCAGCGAAATCCGTCGAATCATCAGATCACTGCGCGTCAGCATGCGCGAGACCGAAGCCATCATGCGTGAACAGATCAACCGGAACGAGGACTGCAGCTTCGTAGCGCAGGAGCTCCTGAAGATGCGGACCGTCATGGGCGGCCTGTCCCGCGAGCGGACCACACTCGGCGACAACGATCCGGTCGTTGCGGGGCGAGGGGCAGACGCGTTGAATCGATCGCGTCGCGACATGCGGCCAACGCAACAACGTTTGCCTCGCCCTGTCTTGGGAGTCTCAGCCGCACGATAGGGCAGATTTGATCAGCGTGAACCGGAGCCGCATCGGAGGTGCGCTCCGTCCCCCCTTGCGGAGGAGGGGGGGTAGCCCCCAGTGAAGACCGCCGCCGCTGACCCCCACCCGACTCCTCCCGCAACAGGACCGCAACGGGGGGACGGGAGCACCAGCACTCTTCACGCCTTCTTCAGCGTTTCGATCGCCTCGCGGACATTGGGGTCAAGCCCGGCGCCGCCGGCATCGAGATGGGCAAAGATGCCCTTTCGCATCCGGGGGTCCCAGAATTTCCTGATGTGTTCGGCAATTCCGGCCACGGCCTTGTCGTGGCCCTGGCTCTGAAAGAATTTTCCGATCTGGTTGGCCATGTAGATCAGCCGGTCAGCCGACATCAGCGGGTTCCCTCGCGTGTGCGTGCGCGGCGATGCGCTCTGGATGCGTGAAGATTTCAAAGCCATCGGAGCGCGCGACCGCGACCAGCGTGATCCCGGCGGCGTCCGCCGTGCGGATCGCGAGCGCGGTCGGCGCGGACACCGCGACGACGACCGGCACACCGATGGTCGCGGCCTTCTGCACCATCTCGACGGAAACGCGGCTGGTCAGCACGACCATGCCATCGCCAGTCGCGATGTCGTGCCGCGCCAGCGCGCCGGCGAGCTTGTCCAGCGCATTGTGGCGCCCGACGTCCTCGCGCAGCGCAACGGTGCCATGCGAGGGCGTCCAGAAGGCTGCCGCGTGCACGGCGCGGGTACGCGCGTTGATCTCCTGCAGCGGTGCGAGGCCGGCCAGCGCCGTCATCACCTCGCGCGGGGCAAACGAGCGTCCCGCGGCCACGATCGCGGCCGGCCGGACCGCCTCCGCGATGGAATCGATGCCGCACAGCCCGCAACCGGTCGGGCCGGCGATCAGGCGCCGCCGCTCGTTGACGAGGTCGGCCTTGTCCTGCGCCAGCCACATGCGCAATTCGATACCATCATCGAGGTCGATGATCTCGAGCGACAGGACGTCGGACGGCGACTGCACGATGCCTTCGCTCAAGGAAAAGCCGATCGCGAAATCGGTCAGGTCCTGCGGCGTCGCCATCATCACGGCGTAGCTGCCGCCATTGTAGGTTAGCGCCACAGCCGTCTCCTCGGGGACGGCGCGTGCGCCGTCCTCGACGTGGCCATTGCGCCAGCCCAGGCGGCCTGCGACGCGGATGGGTTGGTGCATCTGATTACTCGGCCGCTTCGACATGAGCGATCCGCCGCGACTGCCGCGCCTGCGCGTCGTAGGCCTTCTGCCAGTCCGAGGGACCGTTCGACGGCGACACCTGCACGGCCGTGACCTTGTACTCCGGACAATTGGTCGCCCAGTCCGAATACTCGGTCGTGATCACGTTGGCCTGCGTGTCCGGATGATGGAATGTGGTGTAAACCACGCCCGGTGCCACGCGGTCGGTGATCTCGGCCCGCAATGTGGTCTCGCCGGCGCGGCTCTTGAGCCGCACCCAGTCGCCGTCGCGCACGCCGCGCTGCTCGGCATCGTGCGGATGGATCTCCAGCCGGTCCTCGTCGTGCCAGACCACGTTCTCGGTGCGGCGGGTCTGTGCGCCGACATTGTACTGGCTGAGGATGCGGCCGGTGGTGAGCAGCAGCGGGAAGCGTGGAGCGGTACGCTCGTCGGTCGCGACATATTCGGTCACGACGAACTTGCCCTTGCCGCGCACGAAGCCGGCGATATGCATCACCGGCGTGCCTTCCGGCGCCTTGTCGTTGCAGGGCCACTGCACCGAGCCCAGCTCATCCAGCTTGGCGAAGGAGACGCCGGCAAAGGTCGGCGTCAGCGCCGCGATCTCGTCCATGATCTCTGAGGGATGAGCGTAGTTCATGTCAAAGCCCATCGCCTTGCCGAGGCCGATCGTCACCTCCCAGTCGGCGAGGCCGTTGCGCGGGCTCATCACCTTGCGCACGCGCTGGATGCGCCGCTCGGCGTTGGTGAAGGTGCCGTCTTTCTCGAGGAAGGTCGAGCCCGGCAGGAACACATGGGCGTAGTTCGCGGTCTCGTTCAAAAACAGATCATGAACGATGACGCATTCCATCGCCGAGAGCGCCGCGACCACATGGCTGGTGTTGGGATCGGATTGCAGGATATCCTCGCCCTGCACATAGAGGCCCTTGAACGAGCCATCGATCGCGGCGTCGAACATGTTCGGGATGCGCAGGCCCGGTTCGGGATTGAGCTTGACCTGCCACAGCGCCTCAAAAGATTCGCGCACCGCGTCGCCGGAGATGTGCCGGTAGCCGGGAAGCTCGTGCGGGAACGACCCCATGTCGCAGGAGCCCTGCACGTTGTTCTGGCCGCGCAGCGGGTTCACGCCGACGCCGGGGCGGCCGATATTGCCGGTCGCCATCGCGAGATTGGCGATCGCGATCACGGTGGTCGAACCCTGGCTGTGCTCGGTGACACCGAGCCCATAATAGATTGCGCCATTGCCGCCGGTGGCATAGAGCCGCGCCGCTTCACGCAGGTCCTTCGGGTCGACGCCGGTCATGATCGCGGTCGCTTCCGGGCTGTTCTTCGGCTGCGACACGAAAGCCGCCCAGTCCTCGAACTCGCTCCAGTCGCAGCGCTCGCGCACAAAAGCCTCGTTGGCGAGACCCTCGGTGACGATGACATGGGCGATCGCCGTGAGCACGGCGACATTGGTGCCGGGCAGCAGCGGCAGATGCAGCGCCTTGACATGCGGTGCGTCCACCATTTCGGTGCGGCGCGGATCGATCACGATCAGTTTTGCACCCTGGCGCAGCCGCTTCTTTAAGCGCGAGGCGAACACGGGATGCGCGGAGGCCGGGTTGGCGCCGATGATCATGGCAACATCGGTGTGCTCGACCGAGTCGAAATCCTGCGTCCCGGCCGAGGTGCCAAAGGTGGTCGCAAGGCCATAGCCGGTCGGCGAATGGCAGACCCGGGCGCAGGTGTCGACATTGTTGTTGCCAAAGCCGGCGCGGACCAGTTTCTGCACCAAATAGGTTTCTTCATTGGTGCAGCGGGACGAGGTGATGCCGCCGATCGCGTCGCGCCCATATTTGGCCTGGATCGATTTCAGCTTGCCCGCGGCGAAGCCGAACGCCTCGCCCCAGGAGACTTCGCGCCAGGGCTCGGCGATGGTCTCGCGGATCATGGGTTTCAGGATGCGTTCCTTGTGGGTGGTGTAGCCCCAGGCGAAGCGGCCCTTGACGCAGGAATGACCGCGATTGGCCTTGCCGTCCTTGTAGGGCACCATGCGCACCACTTCCTCGCCGCGCATCTCCGCCTTGAAGGCACAGCCGACGCCGCAATACGCGCAGGTCGTCACCACGGAATGCTCGGGCTGCCCGATCTCGATGACGGATTTTTCGGTCAGCGTTGCGGTCGGGCAGGCCTGCACACAGGCGCCGCAGGAGACGCATTCCGAGCCGAGAAAACTCTCGCTCATGCTGGGCGAGACGCGGCTGTCAAAGCCGCGGCCGGAGATGGTCAGGGCAAAGGTGCCTTGCACCTCCTCGCAGGCACGCACGCAACGCGAGCAAACGATGCATTTCGAGGGATCGTAGGTGAAATAGGGGTTGCTCTCGTCCTTCGGCATCCAGGCCGCATTGGCCTCGCCCTTCGCTTCGGCAAAGACATGGTTCTCGCCCTGGTAGCCGTAGCGCACATCGCGCAGGCCGACCGCGCCCGCCATGTCCTGCAATTCGCAGTCGCCATTGGCGGCGCAGGTCAGGCAGTCCAGCGGATGGTCGGAGATATAGAGCTCCATCACGCCCTTGCGCAGCTTTTTGAGCCGCTCGGTCTGGGTGTGCACGACCAGCCCGTCCATGGCCGGCGTGGTGCAGGAGGCCGGCGTGCCTGCGCGGCCTTCGATCTCGATGAGGCAGAGCCGGCAGGAGCCGAAGGCGTCGACCATGTCGGTCGCGCAGAGTTTTGGGATTTTTGTGCCGGCTTCCATCGCCGCGCGCATGATCGAAGTGCCCTCGGGCACGGTGACGCTCTGGCCGTCGATGGTCAGCGTCACCATGGTCTCGGATTTGGAGCGCGGGGTGCCGAAATCGGTTTCTTCGATCAGGGACATTGCGATGATCCTTCTTATTCCGCGGCCTGCAGGCGCGTCGGCGCGGGGCCGAAATCTTCCGAGAAATGTTTGAGAGCGCTCATGACGGGATAGGGCGTGAAGCCGCCGAGCGCGCAGAGCGAGCCGAGTTTCATGGTGTTGCAGAGGTCTTCGACCACGGCGCGATTCTCCGCGACCCGTTCGCCGCGAACGATTTTGTCGATGGTCTCCACCCCGCGCGTCGAGCCGATCCGGCACGGCGTGCACTTGCCGCAGGATTCGATGGCACAAAACTCCATCGCAAACCGCGCCTGCTTGGCCATGTCGACGCTGTCGTCGAACACCACGATGCCGCCATGGCCGATCAGGCCGTCGCGGGCCGCGAAAGCCTCATAGTCGAACGGCGTGTCGAACAGCGCGCGGGGGAAATAGGCGCCGAGCGGGCCGCCGACCTGCACCGCGCGCACGGGACGGCCCGAGAGCGTGCCGCCGCCGATCTCGTCGACGAGTTCGCCGAGCGTGACGCCGAAGGCGGTCTCGAACAGCCCGCCACGGCGGATGTTGCCGGCGAGCTGGATCGGCATCGTGCCGCGCGAGCGGCCCATGCCGAAATCGGCATAGGCTTTCGCACCCTCAGTGAGCACGAAGGGGACCGCGGCAAACGACAGCACGTTGTTGATGACGGTCGGCTTGCCGAACAGGCCGTGATGTGCCGGCAGCGGCGGTTTTGCGCGCACGATGCCGCGGCGTCCTTCCAGGCTCTCCAAGAGCGAAGTCTCCTCGCCGCAGACATAGGCGCCGGCGCCAACCCGGACCTCGAGGTCGAACGACCGCGTCGCGTCACCGGTGCGCCGGCCGAGATAGCCCGCGCGGCGCGCGGCGGAAATGGCCGCATTCATCGCCTCGACCGCATGCGGATATTCCGAACGGATGTAGATGTAGCCCTTGCTGGCGCCGACCGCGATCGCCGCAATGGTCATGCCTTCGATGACGAGGAACGGATCGCCTTCCATGATCATGCGGTCGGCAAACGTGCCGCTGTCGCCTTCGTCGGCGTTGCAGACGATGTATTTGCGGTCGGCCATGGCCTGCGCGACGGTCTTCCATTTGATGCCGGTCGGAAAGCCTGCGCCGCCGCGGCCGCGCAGGCCGGAGGCGGTGACTTCGGCCAGAATCGTGTCGGGGCCGAGCGACAATGCGCGCTTCAGGCCCTTGTAGCCGCCATGGGCGCGATAGTGGTCGAGCGAGCGCGGATCGATCACGCCGCAGCGGGCGAAGGTCAGGCGCGTCTGCCGCTTCAGCCAGGGGATCTCGTCGGCGAGGCCGAGCCGCAGGGGATGCGCGCCGTCGGCCGTCATGGCTTCGAGTAGGGCGGGGGCGCCGGCCACCGTGACGGGTCCGAACGCCACGCGGCCGGCCGGCGTTGCGAACTCGACCATCGGCTCCAGCCAATAGAGGCCGCGCGAACCGGTCCTGATGATTTCAATCGCGATGCTGCGTTTAGCCGCAGCCTGCTCGAGAGCCAGCGCGACTTCGTCGGCGCCGACCGCAACTGCGCCGGCGTCGCGGGGAACGTAGAGGCGCAAGGTCATCGCTGGGTCTCCGCAACGATCGCATCGATGCGGGCCTCGTTGAGGCGGCCGATCAAGCGGCCGTCGAGCATGGCCGACGGCGCTGTCGCACACAGGCCGAGGCAATAGATCGGCTCCAGCGTCAGCCGCTCGTCGGCAGTGGTGTTGCCAAGCGCGATGCCGAGCTTCTGTTCCGCCCGCGCAGCCAGCGCATCGCCGCCGGCGGCCTGGCAGGCTTCCGCACGACACAGTTTCAGCACGTGACGACCCGCGGGCTTGGCGCGGAAGTCGTGGTAAAACGTAAACACACCGTAAACCTCGGCCCGGGACAGGTTCAGCGCCGAGGCGACCATCGGGATTGCGGGCTCCGGGATGTGCCCGAAAGCCTCCTGCAGCGCGTGCAGGATCACCAGCGTCGCACCTTCGCGCTTGGCATGCTCGGCGATGATTTCGGACCCGCGTGCGGGATCCCAAGGCTCATATCGGGACTCGTATGGAGGCGTCATTCCTGGCTCTCTGTCGAAGGCAAATCATTGCATTCGATCAAAGATTGAATCCCTCAAAATATCAATAAAGCTGTCTCATGCTGCGATAGAGAAAGCGCATTGATTGATGCTGGAAATTGAATGATAGACAAACGCAATGAGTGTATGGAGCCGATGAAAATACGGCCTTTTGGCGTGTCTGCCATGGTGTTGCCGTGATAGTCATGATGGCCTGCATTCTGAACCCCGATCCGAAAGGGCTTTTCTGAGTTGATCGACAAACTCGAACTTCTCCTGGCGCTGGCAAAAGAGCGGCATTTCGGGCGCGCCGCGGAGGCCTGCGGCGTGACGCAGCCGACGATGTCGACGAGCCTGAAGCAGCTCGAGGAGATTCTCGGCGTGATGTTGGTGCAGCGGGGCTCGCGTTTCCAGGGCTTTACGCCGGAGGGCGAACGGGTGCTCGACTGGGCGCGGCGCATCGTCGGCGACGCGCGCGCGATGCGCCAGGAGATCAATACGCTCAAGGACGGACTGTCCGGCGAAATCGCGATTGCCGCGATCCCGACCGCGCTCGGCATGGTCGCCTCGCTGACTACGCCGTTTCGCGCGCGACACCCCAACGTGCGTTTCCGCATCGTGTCCTGCACGTCCATCACGGCGCTCGCGCTCTTGGAGAATCTCGAGGTCGACGCCGCCCTGACCTACATCGAGAATGAGCCGATCGGCAAAGCGCGTTCGATCCCGCTCTACAGCGAGAGCTATTATTTGTTGACCTCGCCGGACGGCATGTTCGGCGACCGCAAGCAGGTGACCTGGAAGGAGGTCGGGCAGGTGCCGCTCTGCCTGCTCACGCCGGACATGCAGAACCGCCGCATCATCGATCGTGCGCTGCGGACGGTGGGCGTCGAGGCGACGCCGACGCTGACGTCCAATTCGATGATCGTGCTCTACACGCACGTCAAGACCGGCCGCTGGGCCAGCGTGATGCCGGCAAAGCTCGCGGAGACCCTGGGCTTTTCGGACCGGGTCCGCACCATCCCGATCGTCGATCCGACCGTGACCTACAATGTCGGGCTTGTGATCCCGCAGCGCGACCCGATGACGCCGCTGATCGCGGCGCTGGTGCATGTCGCGCGCGAGGTCGCCCCCTCGCTGCAGACGGAGTAGCCGGCAGTCCGATCATCTCGCCTTGCGGGTCAGGAAGGCCGGAATATCCAAAACCCTGTCGACGGAATTGCGCACCGCCGAGAGGCGGCCATAGGGATCGAGGCCCTGCGGAACGGCCTGGCGCACGCATTCCGAAAGGGGTTTTGGCGGACGCGCGTCGGGCAGCCGGGCCGCGGTGCGCAGCGGCGTGCTCGCGACTGGCGGCGGCGCGGCGCCGCGCATGATGCGATCGGCGGTGCGGCGGTTGTCGCTGCGCAGCCGCGCGGCAAGCGCGCTGAGCGAGCCATCCTCGACCTGGCGCGGCGCCCCGAGATTGTCGATGCCGGTCGCCACCACCGAGACGCGGACGATGTCCTTCAGGCTGTCGTCGAACGTCGCGCCGACGATGATATTGGCGTCTTGGTCGGCCTCGTCGCGAATCCGGCTCGCGGCTTCGTCGACCTCGAACAGCGTCAGATCCCGTCCGCCGGTGATGGAAATGATCAGGCCGCTGGCACGCTTGATCGAGGGATCCTCGATCAGCGGATTCGAGATTGCGGCGACGGCGGCATTCAGCACGCGCTTGTCGCCGGACGCCTCGCCGCGGCCCATCATGGCGCGGCCCTTTTCGCGCATGACGGAGAGCACGTCGGCAAAATCGAGATTGATCAGGCCTTCCTTGACGACGAGGTCGCTGATGCAGGCCACCCCCGAATAGAGCACCTGATCGGCCATGGCGAAGGCGTCGGTGAATGTCGTCTTCTCGTTCGCCACGCGGAACAGGTTCTGGTTCGGGATGACCAAAAGGGTGTCCACGGCCTTCAGGAGCTCCGCGATGCCGGCTTCGGCAAAGCGCATCCGCCGCTGGCCCTCGAACTGGAACGGTTTTGTCACGACGCCGATGGTGAGGATGCCGAGCTCGCGCGCGGTTCTCGCGATGATGGGCGCCGCGCCGGTGCCGGTGCCGCCGCCCATGCCGGCGGTCACAAACACCATATGCGCGCCGGCCAGATGATTGCGGATCACCTCGGTGGTCTCTTCGGCCGCGGCGCGTCCGACCTCGGGCTGCGCGCCGGCGCCAAGACCGCCGGTCACCTGGGTTCCCATCTGGATGACGCGCTCGGCCCTTGACATGGTGAGCGCCTGGGCATCGGTGTTGGCGACGATGAACTCGACGCCTTCGAGCCCGGCCGCGACCATGTTGTTGACGGCGTTGCCGCCGGCGCCACCGACCCCGAACACGACGATGCGCGCCTTCATCTCGCGAATATCGGTGATGTCCGTCATGTCTGCCTCACGATCCCATTGCAAGCGTGGGGAATGAAACGCATCTATCTGCAGGCCTTGCGGTCTCCTGCCACTAGATCCGCGGCCAGATGTCCGAGGCGGCGCTGCGCCTGTCCGGCGCCTTCGACCGGGCCGGCAAGCCGGCCGCTGGTCCGCAGCGCACCTTCGAGCCGTGCCGCCGCTTCCTTGGCCGCCGTGGTTTCGGCGGTCGCCTGCAAGAGCTCGACGAGCAGCCGATCGGCGCGCTCGCGCTCGCGTTCGAAATCGGCACGGTGGCCGGCGGCGGCGAGCTCGAGCTGCGCGATGTTGGCTTCCAATGATGCGATCCTGGCTCCGAGCCGGATCGCGTTGTCTGGCCGGCGACGGCCGGCTGGTCGTGGCGCGTGTCGAATCTCGGCGAGATCAACAGTCACCAGGGCCTTGCCGTGGTCCGAAAGCGAACGCGGCAAGTGAAGGCGCTTGGCCAGGGAACGGGCGGCCTGCGCCGAGATGTTCAGGCGGGCGCCAAGTGCGGCATATGTCAGCGTCTCAATGGGCATCGGCTGTTCTCCTGGAACGAACCGGGTGGCAATCGGCTGATGACCGGACGATCAGGCAAGGCTAGGCGCGTATGGTTAATAGGTGGTTAACACGCCGTGCATCTCTCCACCTGAACGCGCCGGCCGCCGGCAGACGGCAGGCCATTGCTTTGGACTCGAAAAACGGCGGCCGATGCGAGGCCTTGCGAAACAATCTCGCACCAAGCATCAAGGTGTCGTTTCCACCACGCCATGGATCATGGCGCCAGTGGCAAGACTTTTTCGAGCGGATGCCGCCATGAAACTCAAGCCTGAATTGCAGGTATCCGTGGCGACGGCACAGTCGATCGTTGACGCAGCCGGCTGCGAGGGTGCGGTTGCGACGATCTCGATGCTCCACAGCGGGGAGATTGCGGCGGTTTACGACATCGGCTTCGCCGTGCTCAGCCATCGCGCGCTCGTGCTGAAGGTCTATCCCGACGACCTGCATTGGAAGATGCAGAAGGAAGTGACCGTCATTGGCCTGGTCGAGGAACGCCTCCGCGTCCCACCGCCCAAAATTCTGTTCGCGGACGACTCCAAGCGGCTGCTCGGGCTGAACTTCATCGTGATGACGAAGCTCGACGGTTCAGTCCTGGGCGAGATGGAATCGACCTTGGCGCCGGCGCAACGCGCCTCGGCTTACGCGCAGATTGGACGACTGCTTGCCGACTTTCACTGCATCCCGATGGAGGCGTTCGGCTATATCGGTCCGAAGGGGATCTGGACCGCGCATGCGACCAATCGCGGCTACCTGGCCCACCAATTCCAGCGCAAGCTCGCCGAATTCGGCGAGCGTGGCGGCGATCTCCGCTTGGCAGAGCGTATCAAGGCGCATGTCGCGGAGCGGTCAGGGCTGTTTGACGCCTGCAGGCAGCCGGTGCTCTGTCACAATGATCTGCACGCAGGGAATCTGCTCGCCACGATTAGCGACGGAGAATTGCAGCTCACCGGCGTTCTGGATTTTGAGGGCGCCCTGTCAGGCGATCCACTGATGGATGTCGCCAAAGCGCTCTATTACCTGGACGAAGAGTCCCGGCGCGCCGTACTTGACGGATATGGCGCGATGGGCCGAGACCACTGGTCCGAGACGCTCGCGCTCTACCATCTCTACTTCGTGCTCGAACTCTGGTGCTGGATGGCCCAGATCGGTAAGACGCGACGGCTCGCCAAGCTGGCTCAGGAGCTGGTGCGCTACAGCGCGGAGTAGGATTAAGCCGCCCAGGCATCCACGCTTCCGGGCTGGTCCGAAGGACCAGACCCGGAATCTCGAGATTCTCAGGTGCGCAATTGCGCAGCATAGTTCGATGCTTCGCATCGCCCCGGAATGACAACGCCGCTACTTCTTCAGCGCAAACACCCAGACGACGCCGCCTTGCGGCACGTTGTCCTCGATGCCGAGACCCGCCTTGGACAGACCATCCTGGATGCGCGCTGCGTCCACGCCCCAGCCCGACTGCACCGCGATATATTCGGTGCCATCCACCTCATAGGCAATCGGCATCGCCATGATGCCCGAGTTGGTCTTCTGCTCCCACAACAGCTTTCCGGTCTTGTCGTCGAAGATGCGGAACATCCGGTCGTTGGTGCCGCCGGCCAGGATCAGGTCGCCCGCCGTCGCCGTCACCGAGCCGAACAGCTGTGATTTCGGGAAGTTCTGCGACCAGACCTTCTTTCCGGTCGCAGGATCCCAGGCCTGCAGCTCGCCAAAATGGTCGGCACCCGGACGCGGGGTGAGGCCGATGTCTTCCGGCTTGGTGCCGAGCCAGAGCTTGCCCGGAACCAGCGGCTCCTTTTCGCCGCTAAAGCCGCCGCAGAAATTCTCGTTGGCGGGAACATAGACCAGCCCGGTCTTCTGGCTGTAGGCGGCCGACGGCCAGTCCTTGCCGCCCCACAGCGACGGACAGAACTCGACGCGCTTGCCGAGCACCGGCTTGTGGGCGGGATCGACGATCGGCTTGCCGGTCTCGGGCTCGATGCCCTTCCAGACATCGGTGGAGACGAAGGGCCAGCCGGCGACGTAGTTGATGCGATCCCCCTTGCGCTCCAGCACCCAGAAGATCGCATCGCGGCCCGGATGGATCAGGCTCTTGAACGAGCGCCCGTCGCGCTGCAGGTCGACCAGCATCGGCGCATCGACCTCGTCCCAGTCCCAGGAATCGTTCTGGTGATACTGGTAATAGCTCTTGATCTTGCCGCTGTCCGGATCGAGCGCCAGCACGGAGCTGGTATACAGGTTGTCGCCGGGATGTGCGGTGCCCGGCCAGGGCGCGGCGTTGCCGGTGCCCCAAAAGACCGTCTTGCTATCCTTGTCGTAGGTGCCGGTCATCCAGGCCGAGCCGCCGCCGGTCTTCCAGTCGTCACCGCTCCAGGTGTCGTGGCCTGGCTCGCCTTCGCCCGGGATCGTAAAGGTGCGCCATAACTCCTTGCCATCATTGGCGTCGAACGCCACGACATAGCCGCGCACGCCGAGCTCGCCGCCGGAGCCGCCGACGATCACCTTGCCGTCGACCACGAGCGGCATCAGCGTCAGATATTGCCCCTTCTTGTAGTCCTGCACCTTCTTGTCCCAGACCACTTTTCCGGTCTTGGCGTCGAGCGCCACCAGATGATCGTCAGTCGTGGCGAGATACAATTTGTCCTGCCACAGTCCAACGCCGCGGCTGGTCGGGTGCAGCTGGAACAGATCTTCCGGAAGCTCACGCTTGTAGCGCCAGTACTGTTCGCCGGTCTTGGCATTGAGCGCGATGACCTGCCCCATCGGGGTGGCGATGAACATCACGCCGTTGTTGATGATCGGCGGGGCCTCGTGGCCTTCGACGACACCGGTCGAAAAGGTCCACACCGGCGTCAAATCTTTCACGTTCGACGTATTGATCTGGTCGAGTGGGCTGTAGCCTTGGCCGTCATAGGTCCGGCGATAGAGCATCCAGTTGCCGGGTTCCGGATTCTCCAAACGGGCCCCGGTCACCGCGCTGTAGTTCTCGATCGAACCGGCCATCGCGGCCGTCGAGACGAGGCATGTGAAGGCGACAGAACTCGATAACAGCCATTTTTTGATGGTCATCGGCGCATCCTCCTGTTTGATCTCGTTTGATTTTTTGGCAACGCGAAAACCTGTTCCGTCTGTCAGCCGGGCTGTTGTGCACCTACCTTTCCGACAAAGGGTCTGGCGACGATCAGCGATCCCTCGGAAATCGCGAGCGGAAGCATGGCAAGGCGCCGCGGCGCCGGTCCGAACACGACGCTTGCGCCGTGCCGCGGATCGAATTCGGAGTTATGGCAGGGGCATTTGAAAACCTGGCCCTCGCCCGCGCTCGCATCGACCCATTCGGTGACGGAGCAGCCGGCATGCGTGCAGATGGCGGAGTAGGCGAGGATGCCGTCGGCTGCCGATGGCTGTGTGTCCTCGTCGATATCAGCAGGGGCGAGCCTGACGAGGAGGATCTCGTTCAGGCGCGATCCATCGCGGATCACGGATGTTTTTGGATCCTTCGCCCAGGCATGGACCGGCGGTCCGCCGAGCGTCAGGTCATCCGGCTTGATGATTTCGCCTTGACGGTCGCCGTCGTAGAACACCAGGAGGTCTGCCGCTTTTGGCCGCTCATCGCTGCCCGGCCGGTCGTCCTCGGCGGCAAGCGGCCTGATCGTCAGGCATGCTCCCGCTGCAGCCGCCGCGAGGATCAGGACGCGGCGGGTCTTGTCGGGACGCGCGGCGCCGAGAGCGACTTTGACGTATTCGCTGCAACTGCGAAATTTGCCATCACATCCGGGCATGGCAAGAGATCATCGCGTCAACCCGGGGCTAAAACAAGGCCTAAAACAAGGCAACGCCGAAATAAAGCTGGCCGATAGCATGTGTGCAGAAGTGCACGCAGCATCCCCGCCCATCTTGCCGCTGGCGGAGCGACGCTTCGCAGATTGCGGAGCGAGGTGATTTGCCCGTCAGCTGACGGCCACGCATGCCTGTCAAGCGTCGCGACGAAAAATAATCCGCTTGCATTATTCTGGAAATCGGAAGTAAGGTGCATTTGTTCCGATCCGGACAGAGGGGCGTTACGCGTCGTCACGAACGTTGGATGTCGGAATGCGGTGGGCACGATGAGCACGTCGGACGAACGTGTTGTCGCGCACGGCAAAGGCGTGTGGTCCTGACACCCCGACGCTGGTGTCAAGCTCGCGGGATGAAGATCTCGCTGGCGATGGGAGCAAGAAAGCCCGGTTCCCAGGGAGAGCGCGTTATAAGTCGTAAAGCCATCGCGCAGGGAATGCCGGGTGATTTGGCTGAACCTGTGGTGACTGCCGCCTGCTTTTTGTTTGCAGGCGGGCCATGGGGGCGGCCAGCTCCCGGCATTCCCTGCGCCCTTGTCGAATGTCGAGGGCGGTCCTAAGCAAGACTCGGACGCCATCGCGCCGCGAGAATGCGGAGATATGCCGCAATCGCGAATTTACTCTCGGCTGTCATTGCCGCGAAAGCGGGCAATCCAGTACGCCGCGGCCTCTCAGTGAGCAACCGCCGTCTCTGGAATACTGGGTCGCCCGGTCGAGCCGGGCGACGACAATGGAAATTCGTTGTTTGAAATTCGAATTGGAGAACACATCGCCGTGTTCAGCGCTGCGCCGTGTCGCAGGCAGGCCCGAGGCAATCCTCGATCCTGATCGGCAGGTGGCGAATGCGCTTGCCGATCGCGTCGTGCACGGCGCTGGCGATCGCCGCCTGGATGCCCGCGCTGCCCAGCATGCCGATGCCTTTCACGCTGCCGGGAAGGTGCGGATCGTCCTCCTCGATCATGGCGATATCGAATTCGGGCATGTCGGCATGCACTGGAATGAGATAATCCGCGAACGACTTGCCGAGGATGCACCCCGTCGCCCGATCAGTCAGCGTCTGCTCGTGCAGCGCCATGCCGATGCCGCCGATCAGTCCGCCGACATACTGGCTCCTGGCCAGCAGCGGATTGAGGATGCGGCCGGCGGCAAAGGCGGCACAGACACGGCGCACGCGGATCTCGCCGAGCGCGCTGTCGACGCCGATCTCGACGAACACCGCCCCATGGCCCATGCCGGTAGCGGCAAGTTTTGGGTGATCGGTCGCGGCACTTTCACCTTCCGCGACGAGACCGTCCGGCGCCGTCCGCGCCAGCACGTCGCTCAGCCTTTCCGCGGCGTTGCTCGAGCGGCTGCGGATCAGTTCGCCTTCGAAATCGAGATCATCGCTCGTCTTGCCGCCGAGCGGCCCGTTGGCATCGGAGGCGGCCATGCTGGCGAGCATCGCACGCAGTTGCGCGGTGGCCGACTGCACCGCCGGAAAAATGCTGGCCGTGACCTGCGAGCCGCCGGAAAAAGGTCCGTCAGGCAGCCAGGTATCGCCGAGTTCGACCGTGACCTTCGCCATGGGGATGCCGAGCGCATCGGCCGCGATCTGGCCGAGCGCGGTGTAGGTCCCCGAGCCCATGTCCTGCGTGCCGCATTGGACGACGAGCGAGGCGTCGCCGTTCAGGCGTACGCGGGCGCGGCAGGCCTGGCGGATTGCCGGATAGAGTGTGGTGGCCATGCCAAAACCGATGGTCCAGCGGCCATCGCGCTTTTTCCTTTTTTGGCGATCGGCCCAGCCGAAGCGTTCCGCACCGACGCGGTAGCAGGAGAGCAGGCTGTTGCTGCTCCAGGGCCGGCCGGTCTCCTGGTCGTGATCGGCAAAATTCTTCACGCGCAGGTCGAGCGGATCGAGGCCGAGCCGCTCGGCGGCCTCGTCCATCGCCGACTCCAATGCAAACGTGCCGGGCGCCGTTCCCGGCGCCCGCATCGGCACCGGCTGCGGCTCATTGGTTCGGACCAGCCGGTGCGTGGTCGAGACATTGGGACAGGCGTAGAGCAGGCGGCTGTAGACGGCAGTGGAGTCGGAATAGTCCGTGTGCGCAGAGGTCTGGGCCACGACGTCATGGGTGATCGCCGTGAGGCGGCCATTGGCGAAGCCCAGCGCCAGATCCTGTTCCGTCTGCTGCCGCCGTCCGACCAGCGTGAACATCTGCGCGCGGGACAGTTCGAGCCTGACCGGACGGCCGGTTTTTCGCGAGGCCAGCATCGCCCAGAACATCCATGGCCACCACAGCTGTCCCTTGCAGCCGAAGCCGCCGCCGAGAAAGCGGGCCAGCACGCGAATGTTTCTTGGTGGCATGTCGAAGGCCTGCGCGATCGTCGCGCGCGTAGCAAAAATCGCCTGTGTCGAGGTGTGGACGACGGCTTTTGGACCTTCCCACCAGCACACCACCACGTGCGGTTCCATCGGATGATGGTTGTTGACTTGGGTGCTGTAGCGGTTGCGGATCACCAGTTCGGCCTCGCCGAGCGCTGTGGCGACATCGCCACGACGGGTCGCGGCCGGAAACCGCCCGACCATCTCGGGTGCGATGGCCGCGCCGAGCGCCTGGTCCATCTGCGTCACCGCAGGCCGCGCCGCCGTCGCGATGCGCACTGCGCGCGCCGCGTCATGCGCTTCAGCCAATGTCGATGCGGCGACCAGCGCCACCGGCTGGCCATGAAAATGGATCGCTGTCTCGCGGATCAGGGTCGTGGCCGCGGACGATTTCAGCGACGCGGAATCGTCATGGGTGACGAGGGTTGCGAATCCCGGACGTGTTGGGGCTTCCACCGCATCGACCGACACGAGCTCGCCGCAAGCGATGGGCGCTTCGATCAAGGTGGCGTGGAGCAGACCTGCCGGCGCGATCTCGCCTTCGAACCGGGCCTGGCCGGTCACTTTGAGGAGGGCTTCGTAGCGTGCGTGTGAGTGGGCGTTCACGACACACCTCCGATCGTTTGCAAGGCGCGGATGACGGCGCTCCGCAGCAGCGGGATTTTGAAGGCGTTCTTCGCAAGCGGCGTGGCTCCTTCGATGGCGAGGTCGCCGGCCGCGGCGAAGGCCGCTTTGCCCGGTGCGCGACCGACCAGCGCCGCTTCGCTTCCGTGAAGCCGCCAGGGCAAGGGCGCGACGCCGCCGGCGGCCAGTCGCGCCGCGGTGATGACGCCATCCTCGATCTGCAGCGCGGCCGCGACGGAGACGACCGCGAACTCGAACGACGCACGGTCCCGGATCTTCAGATAGGTCGATCGGGGCGCGAAACGGCAGGCGTCGTGGATGCTGATCGCAGTGATGACATCGCCATCGGCGAGCGAAGAGTCCGGCGCCGTCGTGGGGGCTGGGAGCAGGTAGAGGTCGGGCAAGCGAAGGCGCCGCTCCCCTGCCGCGCTTGCGACGACGATCTCGGCATCGAGCGCTGCGAGCGCCACGGCGAGGTCCGAGGCATGCGTCGCCACGCAGCCGCTGCTGGTGCCGAACAGCGCCGCATGGCGGTTTTCTCCATCCCTGGCGCCGCATCCCGAGCCCGGCGCGCGCTTGTTGCAGGCGAGGCCGGCGCTACGAAAATAGGGGCACCGGGTCCGCTGCAAGAGGTTGCCGCCAAGGGTCGCCATGTTGCGCAGCTGCCCGCTCGCGCTCGCAAGGATCGCGTCCGCGATCAGCGGGTGATGGATTTTCACGTCGGGATGAGCGGCCACATCGCTCAGGCGCGACAGCGCGCCCAGGCTCAGCGTGTCGCCGGCATAGGAGATCTCGGCCAGTGGCAGGCGGCAGATATCGATGACGGTTTTGGGTGCCGCAAGCCCGGTTTTCCAGAGCTGCAGAAAATCTGTCCCGCCTGCGACATAGGTTGCGCCGTGCCGCGCGCCTTGCGCGAGCGCATCGTCGAGGCGTGTTGCCTCGATGTAATGGAACGACGGTCCGCTCATAGCCCGGCGACCTCCGCAATCGCCGCGACGATGCTCGGATGGGCGCCGCAGCGGCACAGATTGCCGCTCATGCCTTCGCGGATTTCCGCGATCGAACCGGGATTTTCCGACAGCAGCGCAATACCCGAGAGGATCTGGCCTGACGTGCAATAGCCGCACTGGAGGGCATCATGCCGAATGAAGGCCGCCTGCAGGGGATGCAGATGATCGGCCGTTCCCACCCCTTCGATCGTGGTGACCACGGCATCGTCGAACGAGGCGGCGAGCGCAAGGCAGGAGACGACGCGGCGGCCCGCGACCAGGACCGTGCAGGCGCCACAACCTCCCATGTCGCACCCTTTCTTGGTGCCGGTGAGGCCGAGCTGGTCCCGGATCACATCGAGAAGCGTCGCGCTCGGGCTGATCTCGATCTCGTAGCGCATCGCGTTGATGGTGAGCGAAAGCGCGATGCGCGGCGGTGTCCGCTCCCTTGCGTCGTGAGATGGTGGCTGAGTGACGGTCATGGCAGGCGCTCCGGATATTCGCCGCCAAATCTGCCATGCTATCCGGACCAGGGAAGGCATGGTATTATCCTAGGATTGTCAGGCCCCCCATGTGCGGAGAGACTGCCGTGACCTTGATCGAGAGGAGCAGGAGCGAGCTCGGAGATTTTCTGAGGTCGCGCAGGGAGAAGCTGAGGCCGCGCGAGGTAGGACTGGCCGAGGGCCGCCGGCGCCGAACCGCAGGCCTCCGGCGCGAGGAAGTCGCCGAACTCGCCGGCATCGGGGTGGACTGGTACATTCGCCTGGAGCAGGGCCGATCGGTCAATCCGTCCGCCACGACCATCGACGCGCTGGCCCGCGCGCTCAGGCTCAGCAGGGTGGAGCACCTTCACCTCAAGGCGCTGACGCGCTCGGGAGAACGGCGCGCTTTCCAGACGGAGTCCGTGCCGGACTCGCTGAAGCGGATGATCGCCGCCATGAAACAGCCGGCCTACATCACCGGCCGGAGGTGGGATCTGCTCGCCTGGAACAAGGCTGCGAATGACATCCTGGCGTTCGATCAGCTGCCGGATGAGGACCGCAATATCCTCGTTTCGATGCTGACGCGGCCCGCGGCGCGGCGGCTGTTCGGCGCCGGCTGGGCCGATGAAGCAAAACGGATCGTCGCGCAGTTTCGGGCAACGCACGACTTGTGGGCCGACGACCCCGCGTTTCGCGAACTGCTGCAGCGACTCCGCAAGGACTGTCCCGAGTTTTCGGTCTGGTGGAAGAGCCATGACGTCCGTGGCACCGCGGCAGGCCTCAAGCGGCTTCATCATCCGAAGAAGGGCGTGTTGTCGTTCGAGCATGCCAGCTTCCAGTGGAACGACGATCCCTCGCTCAGGCTCGTCATCTACACGCCGGTTTAGCCAACAGGACTTTTGGCCGAACATGATCTGCTGCCATGGAACCCGGGGCCATCCTCGCGCTTATCGACCGGGAAGTTCGACGGCGGCCTCGATGATCAACGACCTCTGGTACAAGAATGGCGTGATCTACTGCCTGTCGGTCGGCACCTATATGGATGCGAATGGCGATGGGGTCGGGGACTTCAAGGGACTGCAGCGCCGCCTCGACTATCTGCACGGCCTCGGCATCACCGCGCTCTGGCTGATGCCCTTTCAACCATCGCCCCGGAGAGACGATGGCTACGATGTCGCCGACTATTACGGTGTCGATCCGAGCTATGGTACCCTCGGCGATTTCGTCGAGTTCACCCACGGCTGTCGCCAGCGCGGCATCCGCGTCATCATCGATCTGGTGGTCAATCACACCTCGGACCAGCATCCCTGGTTCCAGAGCGCGCGAGCCTCGAAAGATTCGCCCTATCGCGACTGGTACGTCTGGGCCGAGAAGCGGCCGCCGAACGCCAATGAAGGTATGGTGTTCCCCGGTGTACAGAAATCGACCTGGACACGGGACAAGGAAGCCGGCGCCTGGTACTTCCACCGCTTCTATGATTTCCAGCCCGACCTCAACACGTCAAATCCATCGGTGCAGGCCGAGATCCTGAAAATCATGGGGTTCTGGATCCAGCTCGGCGTGTCCGGCTTTCGCATGGATGCGGTCCCCTTCATCATCGCCTCCAAGGGTGCGAAGGTCAAAAAGCCGATCGAACAATACGACATGCTGCGGACGTTCCGCGAATTCCTGCAATGGCGGGAGGGCGATGCCATTATCCTGGCCGAAGCCAACGTGCTGCCCGAAACCGACATGGAATATTTCGGGCACGACGGCGACCGCATGCACATGATGTTCAATTTCCAGGTCAACCAGCATCTGTTCTACGCGCTGGCGTCCGCCGATTGCCGTCCACTCGCCAAGGCGCTGATGGCGACCAAGCCGAGGCCTGACACGGCGCAATGGGGCCAGTTTCTGCGCAACCACGACGAACTCGATCTCGGCCGTCTGACCAAGGCGCAGCGCGAGACCGTGTTCGAGGCATTCGGCGCCGACAAGAACATGCAACTCTATGATCGCGGCATTCGCCGCCGTCTGGCCCCGATGCTGGGTGGCGACCGGCGGCGGCTCGAGCTTGCCTATAGTCTGATGTTTACCCTGCCCGGGACACCGGTGATCCGCTACGGCGACGAAATCGGCATGGGCGACGATCTCGATCTGCCCGAGCGCAACGGCGCTCGGACGCCGATGCAATGGTCGGCCGAGCCGCACGCAGGCTTCACGGCCAACGACAAGCCATGTCTGCCCGTCATCGACGAGGGCCCTTACGGATACGAACACGTCAACGCCGCCAAGCAGCGTCGTGACCCGAACTCGATGCTGAACTGGACCGAGCGTATCGTCCGCATGCGCAAGGAAGTGCCGGAAATAGGTTGGGGCGATTTCGAGATCATCGCGGTGCGCGATGCCGCGGTGCTCGTCATCCGCTACGATTGGCACAACAATTCGGTACTGTTCGTCCACAATTTCGATGAAAAGCCGCGTGAGATTTCATTTTCTGTCGGACTTGGCGATGGAGGCGGAAAGCTTTTGATCAACCTGTTGTCGGAGGATCACAGCCACGCGGATGAAAAGGGGAGGCACCGGCTCCTGATCGAAGGTTACGGCTATCACTGGTATCGTGTCGGCGGTCTCGACTACCTGCTCAAGCGCAGCGATGTCGACACCAGCGTTCGAAAGAAGCGGAAGGTGTGAGGCGCTGCGCGGGCAACGCGCTCAGGCAGCGGCCGCGGGCATCGTCGCCTGGGCCGTGCGCGGCAGGGTGACGCGGACCACCGTGCCCTTGCCGAGGGTTGAGCGCAGCCGCATCGAGCCGCCGTGCAGATGCGCGAGCGAGCGCGCGATCGCTAGCCCGAGGCCCGAGCCGTGGTAGGTCTTGCTGAGCTGGCTCTCCACTTGCTCGAACGGCCGGCCAAGGCGCGCCAGCGACTGCGGCGGGATGCCTATGCCGGTGTCGGCGATCATCAGCACGATGCGGTCTTCGAGCAGCAGGCTGCGCACCGCCACCTTGCCGCCTTCCGGCGTGAACTTGACCGCGTTCGACAGGAGGTTGACGAGGATCTGCTTGGTGGCGCGGCGGTCGGCCACCATCGCGATGTTCTTCTCGATGTCGGCATCGAGTGTGAGGCGCTTGTCATACGCCCGCCCGGAGACGACGCGCAGCGACTCCGCGAGCGTCTTGGAGAGGTCGAGCGGCTCGAGGTCGAGCTTCATCCGGCCGGCCTCGATCTTCGACATGTCGAGGATGTCATTGATCACCTCCAGGAGATAGTGACCGCTGGTCAGGATGTCGTGGCAATATTCCTGGTATTTCTCCGACCCGAGCGCGCCGAACATGCCGCTCCCCATGATCTCGGAGAAGCCGATGATCGCATTGAGCGGCGTGCGCAGCTCGTGGCTCATATTGGCGAGGAACTTGGACTTGGTCTGGTTGGCTTCCTCGGCGCGGTTTTTCTCTTGCGAATATTTCTCGGCGAGATCGGCAAGCTCGACGGCCTGGCGCTCGAGCTCGGCCTGCGAACGCTGCAGGTCGGCAACGATGGCGCGCTGGCGCAGATCGTTGTCGACCAGCTTCTGCTCGTGCTCCTTGATCCGCGTGATGTCGGTGCCGACCGAAACGTAGCCGCCATCCTTGGTGCGCCGCTCGCTGATGTGCAACCAGCTGCCGTCGTCGAGCTGAGCCTCGAAGGTTCGCGCGCCCGGCGCCTGGGTGCCGGTGTCATTGAGGCGGGTGCGCACCTCCGGCATGCGGCCGACCTCGATGACGGTCTCGTAGGAGGTGCCCGGGATCACCGCGGAGTCCGGCAGCTTGTGCAGGCGCTGGAAATGCGAATTGCACAGCACCAGGCGGTCGGAGGCGTCCCACAGCACAAAGGCTTCCGGGATGGTCTCGATCGCGTCGCGCAGCCTAAGGTCCGCCTCGACGTTCTTCTCGGCGAGGCTCTTCTGCTCGGTGATGTCGACGGCGATCCCGATCAGGTGCAGGCCGGAATTGCCGGCACTCTGGCTGAGCTCGCAGCGCACGCGCAGCCAGATCCAGTGCCCGTCAACATGCTGCATGCGAAAAGTCTGGTCGATGTGGTTGAGTTCGCCGGAGAGCAGGCGGTCGGCGATGGCGAGCAGATCGATGTCGTCGGACTTCACCAGTGCGTTGACCTCGCCGAAGGTCAAGAGGTCGTTGCGGCTGTCGAGCCCCAGCATGGTGAACATCGATTGCGACCAGAAAATCCGGCCGCGCGACAGGTCCCAGTCCCACAGGCCGCAGCGGCCGCGGTTCAGCGCGGTGTCGATGCGGCCGCGGACGGCATCGTTGATGAGGTCGCCCTCGCGGGCGCGGGTCGACTGCCAGTGGAAGGCGAAGCCGAGGATCAGCACGACGAAGCCGGTGGTGGCCGAAAGCGTCACCGACAGCGCCGCGTCCGATCCCCACAGCGGGTCCGACTTTTCCTGGATGACGATGACCTGTCCGGGCAGCGCCTTGATGGCGACCGAGATCGCCAGCGCGCCATTGCCGTTGGGCAGGATCATGTCGGTGACGGTGCCCTGCAGGCCTGGCGCCGCAAGAAGCTGGGCCGTGGAGATGACGTCGAGCACGCGGTCGGCCTCGCCGAGACTGGACTCGACGGGAACGCGGGCGAGAATGCGATGATCGGCGCCGGTGACGATGACGTGCCGGCCGCGAGCAATGCCCCATGGCGGGATGAAGTCGGGCAAGAGGCCCGGCAGACGCTCGATGTTGGTCAGGCGCTCGCGACGCACGGACGCGAGACGGTCGATGCGCTCGGCCAGGAGGTCGGCAAGCGCGGCGAGGTCGCGCTTGCTGGACGCGCGCTTCTGCCGGCTCTGATCGACCACCTGCACGAAGGCGCCGAGGCAGATCGTGATCAGGAAGGCGATGATCAGGGTGGGCACGGCCCGGCGCAGCGTCGGCTCAGCAGTCAACAGCCTTTGGTAGGCTGGTTTAGCGATCGACTGCGCCAACCCTTTGATCGAATCGGATTGAACGCACGCGTCCGCTGCATGAGCGCGCGCCATGCCGTAGACCCCCACCAAATCCCGTTTGCCACCTGGATTGGGAGAGCCCCAGTCACTCCCGAATCAATGGGGAGATTTGAATCCAGTTTTCCCGGACTGTCGAGAGTCAACGATTCCACGGCGCAAATAAATCTTATTCAATACGTAACCGCTATGGCGAAAACCAGACAAGGCGAGTCCGAAACAGGAACGCGAGCCGCGCTCGCTCCGCAAAAAACCGGTGCGCTCTTCACAACGCACCGCGGTTGCCCGTGTGCGGCTTCAGGCGAACGGCGGCTCGGCGTGACTGATCACGCGCTTCACATCCGGAAACGCGCGGCGCAGCGCGCGTTCGATCTCGTCGACGTTCTCGTGCACCCGGATCACGCTCATGGTCGGTGCGGCGCGGCAGTGGAAGTTAACGATTTCCCCGGCCTCGGTGCTGCGTACGCGAACATTGTGCACGTCATGGATGGCGGTGGTGGCCGCAATGCGGATCAGCGCATCGCGGATTACTCCAACACGATCGGGCGCAGCGTCAACACCGAGCGGCAGCTCCGGTTCCAGGGGCTCGATATGCGTGTCGATCTCGACCTCCGCGCCAAATTCGTCGCGGATGTTGCGCTCCAGGGCCCGGGTGATGTCGTGCGCTTCGGCAAGCGGCAGTTCGGCGTCGACTTCCAGATCGATCGAGACGATCAGCTTGTTGCCGAGGTCATGGACCGTGACGTGATGAATGGCGAGCCCCGAGTTGCGGGCGATCACCATGATCCGCTCCCTGACGGATTCGTTGTTCAGTGCGACGGGTACCGCGGTAAAGGTGAGATCGGCGTCACCGAGCGCGGCTACGACCGCAGCCTGCGCCTTCCGCTTGATCTCCTCGACGCGGTCGATCGGATAGGTGCGCGGAACCTTGACGATCGCGTCTATGAAATGTGTAGAGCCGACCATGCGCACGCGCAGTCGCTCGACATCGACCACGCCGGAAACCGAATTGATCGCGGCACGCGCCTTCTCCGAGGCGCCTTCGGGCGCGCGGTCGAGCAGTGTTTCGACGGTGGAGCGCGCGAGCCGCAGTCCGAGCGCGGCGATCATGACCGCCACCGCGATCGCAGCGACGGAATCGCCCCAGCGAAAGCCGAGCGCCGTCAGCACGAGGCCGATGATGACCGCGATCGAACCGAGCACGTCGGAGGCAAAATGCAGCGCGTCCGCGGCAAGCGCCTGGCTGTGGGTCTCGTGCGCCGTGCGATGCAGCGCGCGGGCGCGCCAGACGTTCACCGCGATGTCGATCAGCAGAACGACGAACGGAACCGCAGAGATCACTGGCGGCTGCGCGCCCTCGCGCAGCCGGCTCCAGGATTCCACCAGCACGCCGCCAGCCAGCACATAGAGCAGCGCGATCACGCCGAGCGCCGACAGGCTCTCGAGCTTGCCGTGGCCATAATGATGCTCCTCGTCGGCGGGGCGATCGGACACCCGCACGACCAGCCAAGTAATGATGGTGGCGATCACGTCGACCGAGCTGTGCAGGGCTTCCGAGATCAGCGCGAGCGAGCCGATCAGGATGCCGACGACGAACTTGGCCGCGGCCATGCTGGCGCTGGCGACGACCGAGATCGCGGCGACGCGGGATTTGGCGTTGAGATCGATGTCGCTCATGGCCCGCGATGTAGCAGGGCGCTTTCAAACATGAAAGCGCCGACAGGCGGGGCTCACAGTCGAATCGCGCCTGCGAGCGTGTCGCGAATTGTTCCGATTAGGATGCTGACATCACAACGTCACGACGATCTTGCCGAGATGCCGGTTGGCTTCCATATGCGCGAACGCCAGTCCGATATCGTCGAACGCGAACACGCGATCGATCGGCAGTTGCAGCTTGCGTTGTTCCACCGCCGGCCAAATATCCTTCTTCACCTCGTCAAAAATCTCGCGGATCTCGTCGATGGTGCGGGTGCGGAAGGTGACCCCGATATAGTGGATCCGCCGCGCGGCATGCAGGTCGAAATTGAAATCGGCATGAGTGCCGCCGAGCCGGCCGACGTTGACGATCCGCCCCTTGATCCTGGTCGCGGCGAGGTTCTGGTTTGCGACTTTGCCCGAGACCTGATCGACGATCAGATTGACGCCTTCGCCATTGGTCGCCGCCAGCACCTGGTCGACCCAGCCGGGATTGGAGGAATCGATCGCGAGATCGGCGCCGAACGCTTTCAGGCGTCCGCGACGGGTTGGATCCGTCGAGGAGCCGATCACCAGCTTCGCGCCCTTGTATTTTGCGATCTGCATCGCCATCAGCCCGACGCCCGAACTTGCGCCCTGGACCAGGACCGATTGGCCCGCCTGCAACGCGCCGTTGGTCACCACGGCATTGTGCATCGTGGCGAGGGCGACAGGCAGGGTGGCGGCCTCGTCGAAATTCATGTCGCTCGGCACATGGAACAAGCGCCCGTGATCGGCAAGCGTGTATTCGGCGAAAGCGGCAGCGCCCGATCCCATGATGCGGTCGCCGACCTTGACGCCTTGGGCCGCCGGTCCGAGCTCGGCGACCTCGCCGGCCCATTCCATCCCGAGCACGGTGCCGACGCCGCCCAAGGCGCCGTGCACGTGGCCCTTGGTCATGCCAAGATCGGCGCGGTTCAAGCCGCAGGCGCGGACGCGGACCAGTAGCTGCGTGCCTACAGGCGCGGGTTTCGCGATGTCCGTAATGACGGCGCCATCGGCGCCATACACATAAGCCTTCATGGCATTATCTCTTCGGTTGTTTGCGGCGGGCTATTCGGCCGCGACGCGATGGGGCATCGACATCATGCCCTCCAGGCGGCTGCGAATGATCGCCTCGGCTTCGCGAATGATGCGCGACACCAGTTCGCCGCAGCTCGGGATGTCATGGATCAAGCCCTGCACCTGGCCGGCCGACCAGATGCCTTCGTCGGCATTGCCAGTTGCGTAGACCATCTTGCCGCGCGCGCCGGCGACGAGCTCGCGCACCTCGTCGAAGGTCGCGCCCTGCTTCTCCATCGCGACCACTTGGGTCGAGACCGCGTTCCGGGCGACGCGCGAGGTGTTGCGCATGGTGCGAAAAATCAGCTCGGTCTCGCGCTCGTCATTGGCAACGATCTTCTCCTTGATGAGCTGATGGATCGGGCTCTCCTTGGTGCACATGAAGCGCGTGCCCATGTTGATGCCTTCGGCGCCGAGAGCGAGCGCCGCGACGAGCCCGCGGGCGTCGCCGAACCCGCCCGAGGCGATCAGCGGGATTTTGACCTTGTCGGCGGCTGCGGGAATCAGGATCAGGCCGGGGGTGTCGTCCTCGCCGGGATGGCCGGCACATTCGAAGCCGTCGATCGAGATCGCGTCCACGCCCATGCGCTCGGCCGAGAGCGCGTGGCGGACACTGGTGCATTTGTGCACGACCTTGATGCCGTGCTTCTTGAATTCGTCGACATGTTCCTGCGGCTTATTGCCGGCGGTCTCGACGATCCTGATGCCGCTCGCGATGATGGCGCTGCGATATTCCGCGTAAGGCTGCGGCTTGATGGCGGGCAGGATGGTCAGGTTGACGCCGAACGGCTTGTCGGTCATGTCCCGGCAGCGCGCGATCTCCCTGGCAAGGTCCTCCGGTGTCGGCTGGGTCAGCGCAGTGATGAAGCCGAGCGCGCCGGCATTGGCGACGGCCGCGACCAGCTCGGCCCGGCCGACCCATTGCATGCCGCCCTGCACGATCGGGTGGTCGACGCCGGCGAGTTCGGTAAAGCGCGTCTTGATCATCTTGGCCCTCGGTTTCCTGCCGCGCTGATTGTTTCCGCGCGGCTATCGGAGGGCAGAATGGCTTTGGGCTCCGCAAATGTCTACGCCGACCGCGGCAAAGCGTTATGCAAAACCGGCGAACGTTCGCTTCCGCTGGGCGGAAACGGGCGCGCACGTCGTAGAGAGATACCCAACCGATTCGCGTCGGGCCCGTAGACAAAAACCTCGATCTTGATCTGTGCAAGACGGCAAAAAACGCCTCCGCTTCGGTTGCGCACCGAAGCGTCATGATCAGGCAGCTGGGACGCCAATCTAAGCGGCGGATTTCGGCGCCATGCCAGCCGCTTCATCGAAGGCGCTCGAAATGTCGCGCATGCTGACGACGCCGGCGAGTGCAAAATCATCGATCACGGGAAGATGGCGGATGTGATGCACATTCATCAGGTGGCGGGCGTGCTCGAGCGTGTCCTCCGCCGAACAGGCGACGAGCTTCTGCACCGAAATGAGCTGCGAGACTTTCAGATTGACGCCGGCTGCGCCGTGCTCAGCGATTGCTCGCACCACGTCGCGCTCGGTGAACATGCCGGCCGCCGTGTTGCCTTCGGTGCGCACGACATCCTTGACCACGAGGGCGCTGATATTGCTGGCACGCATCAGCTGCGCAGCAACGCCGACGGTTTCGTTCATCCGGACCGTGACGACCCGGGACGTCTTCTTGCGCAGGATGTCTCCGACTTTCATCCCAATCTCCTTTGGCTGGAGGAGCAATTGCAAGTCGATACTGGTATACATTATGCCAAGTGTCAACCTGGTTGATAATGATGGGGAGTCCCATAAAGGACAAAAACATTGACACTTATGCGCCCGTGCAGGCGGGCAGATGGAGATGCACGCTTCAGTTTAGCTGAAAGCGTGGCCAAGTATCTCTTATTTTTAGCTAGATGTGTCTTGAGCATACGTCCGGAGCGGAGGCGGCTCGCCGCCATGTGCGGATAAAAGAAGGGCGCGCTGCGGCGCGCCCTTCTTTTATCGAGGTCGGCGGATTTGATTGCGCGCCGTGCTGCAATCACTCGGCTGGCTGGCCGACCGTGTTCTTGTTTTCCGACGCCGTGATCGATAGCCGCATCGGCCGCACCACGAACAGGGCCATGGCCACGACAATGAAATTCATGATCGCGGCAACCGCAAACACGGAATGCCAGCTGCCCGTATAGCTCTTCAGCACATTGGCGAGCGGCACGCCGAAGGCCGACAGGCCCTTGGCGGTGTAGAGCAGGGCGGTATTCGTCGTCGCGTATTTCGGACCGAACATGTCCGTGCAAGTCGAAGGGAACAGACTGAAGATCTCGCCCCAGGTGAAGAAGATCAGCGCGGCGCAGATCACGAAGGTCCAGGGCGTTGTGCCGGCGGTGCCGAGCAGCCAATAGGCTAGACCGCCGGTCGTGAAGGCGATCGCCATGGTGTATTCGCGGCCGATCTGGTCGGAGACCCATCCGAAGAACGGCCGTGCGCCACCGTTGGCCACGCTGTCGACTATACCAGCGACGATCAAGGTGGTTCCGCCGAACAAAATGACGGTCTGCGCGACGCCGTAGTCCTTGGCGATCACCGCGATCTGCGCCGTAACCATCAGGCCGCTGGCGGAGACCAGCACGAACATGACGTAGAGCAGCCAGAAGATGGGGGAGGCAAGCATCTGTCCCGGCGTGCTCGAGGTCTTCGACTGCAGCACTTTCGCAGCCGATGTCGACGGCACCTCGCCCGGCAATGGCGAACGCAGCAGCCAGGCCAGGACGAAAATGATGATGCCCTGACCCCAGGCGAACCAGAAGAAGGTGTCCGCGTATCCGATCGAGGCGATCATCATCTGGATGGGAATCACTGTGACGACTGCGCCGCCGCCAAAACCGCCGGCCGTCAGCCCGACCGCGAGGCCCCGCCGGTCCGGAAACCATTTCACGGCATTGCCGACGCAGGTGGCATAGATGCCCCCGGCACCGACGCCCGATACGATGGCGCCGAAGTAGAGCATCTCGAGGGATTCGGCCTTGGAATTAATGAGCCAGCCGAGCAAGACAAAAATCCCGCCGACCGCGACCATGAGTCTCGGCCCGCGCAGCGGTCCAAGCGAATCGACGATCCAGCCCTGAAGTGGCGTCAGCCAGGTCTCCAGCGCGACGAAAATGCTGAAGGCGACCTGGATGGCGCCGACATCCCAGGAATGGGCTTTGGCCATCGGCCCCACAAAGTAGGTCCAGCCATACTGAAGATTGGCGATCATCGCCATGCAAACCACGCCGATGATGAGCTGCATCCAGCGGTATCCGTTGGATGGTGCCTGGCTCGACGGTACTGCCGCGTTCGCGACCATTGTGTTCCTCCCGATGCGCGCCTTTTTAGAGTGCACCCCACGGGCGTCATGCGCGTTCTAAAATTCTGGTATAATATATTCCAAGACGCAAGCGTCGATTTTGCCGCAGGTCACCGTTGATTGGCCCTACATTGCTACCGCCGCGCGATCGCGCTGAAATTGCACGCAGTGCGCGCTTTTCCTCGGCGCGACAATCCCAACTGAAGTCAATCAATCAGATTTGACGATCAAGGGATAGGACAGCGACGACAAAAAATGGCCCGACCAGGTCGAGCCATTTTGGAGGGCGATTTGTTCGCAGGCGCGCTCATAGAAGCGGCGCGCGAGCGAAATCGCAATTGACGTCGGTGTCAGATTCCGGTGCGCGGCACGTCGCCGTTGCGGATGGTCAGTTCCGCATAGCTCAGAAGCAGGCGGTCGATGGTCGCGAACAGGCGGCCGAAAAGGCTGCAGGACGGGGCGAGGGCGATCGAGGCGGACTTGGACATGGGCATACTCTCTTGAATTCCAAAGCGATGCTTGATTCATTCGTCGGAGAGGGATTTATGTATACCAGATGCCAGATTCAACAAATTTGTTTGCATAGCAGCAATTTACACCGTGCATCGCAACATTGATCGGTAAAAACTAATAAAAACAAAGGGTCGCCCGCGCGGGCGACCCTAAATTTCCAATCCTATTGTGTATTTGACGTTTATTCCGCCGCTTGCTTGCGGGGCGGATCCAGCGCGCCGGAATCGTGGATTTCGGCTACCTGATGGTCGCTTAAGCCGAGCACCTGGCGCAGGATCTCGTCGGTATGCTCGCCGAGCAGCGGCGACCGCGCCACCTCGCTGGGAGAGTCCGAGAGTTTGATCGGGTTGCCGACCGACAGGTACTTGCCGCGGGTCGGATGGTCGACCTCGACCACAGTCCCGGTGGCACGCAGCGAGGGATCCTCCGCGAGCTCCTTCATGGACAGGATCGGGCCGCAGGGGATGTCGTATTGATTGAGGATTTCCATGGCCTCGAACTTGGTCTTGGTCATGGTCCACTGCTCGATGCGCGCGAAGATTTCGTTCAGCCGCGGCAGGCGGGCAGGCGGCTTCGCATAGTCCGGATGGGTCTTCCAGTTCGGCTCGCCGATCACGTCGCAGATCTTGTCCCAGACCGGCGCCTGGGTGATGAAGTAGATGTAGGAGTCGGGGTCGGTCTCCCAGTCTTTGCATTTGAGGATGCGGCCAGGCTGGCCGCCGCCGGAATCATTGCCCGCGCGCGGCACCGCCGCACCGAACGGAATGCCTTCGCCGAACTGGCTGTATTCCTTCAAGGGGCCATGGGCGAGGCGCTGCTGGTCACGCAGCTTGACGCGGCAGAGATTGAGCACGCCGTCCTGCATCGCGGCGGTCACGCGCTGGCCCTGACCGGTCTTGGTGCGCTGG
>NZ_JAFATE010000154.1 GCF_019244115.1 Bradyrhizobium sp. | reverse complement strand
GCCGAGACGTCGGCGCGGCTGCTCAAATTCGGCGAAGGCACCACCGATCGCGTCCGCTCGACGCCGCAGAGCAATGCCATGGCCGCGGTCGCACCCGTGCTGCCGCGTGACACCACCGGCTCGGTGACCCAGTCGACCGCGAGCGCCACGCCGATGGCTGCGGCGCCGGGCCAGCCCCGTGCTGCCGCGCCAAAAACCGATGTGGGCCGGCTTCCCATCGTCGAGGGCTGGACGCTGCGCGACGTCAGTCGCGGCGGCGCCGTGATCGAAGGCAAGCACGGCTTCTACGAGGTCTATGCCGGCGATCCCGTGCCGGGTCTCGGACGGGTCGATGCGATCCGCCGCCAGGACGGGCGCTGGGTGGTCGTGACGACCAAGGGGCTCGTGGTTCAGCGCTGAACCGCAAACTCGCGCGGCGTGATCGCGCGCGTGGCGCCAGCCGCTTCACCACGACGTGAAGCGGTGGCCCGTCAAGTTGACCGCGGCCGCGGGGCATGCGGTCGATTTTTCGTCTAGTTTGCCGAGATAACGCATGCGTGTGAAGAAACCCGCACGTGCGGTGTTGATCGGGACATGAGGCGACTGTTGCGATTTCCATTCATTGCGATCGGATTGTTGTTGTGCGCTGGTTCGGCGTACGCGACGCCGGATCTGGCCCTCGATCGAGGCACGGCGATCACCGAACCTTATGCTCTGCGCGAGCTCGATCATGGCAGGTTCGATCTCGGCCGCGTGCTGGCGACGGCACGGCCTGCGGATCAGCCGCTGACCAACGATCAGCTCTTCGCGCTGCCGTCGATGGCGCCGGTCCGCAAGGCGCTCGATGAAGATTTCAAGCGCTACATCCAGAGCCAGCGGGCGCACTACCCGGGCGATGCCATCGGCGTTGGACAATCGTTCGACATCCAGCTCTTCGATCACGCGCTGCTCTATTCGGCCGACACGCGCTTCGTGCTCGCCGGCATCGTCAGCCGGTTGGACCGCGCCTATGTGTCGCGCGCCAATTGCGGCGAAGTCCGCCTGGTCTATCGCCTGACCCGGCTGCCGGACTTTGCCGGCAATGACCGCATGAGTTTTGCCGGCAGCGATCTCTCGACCTCGGCCCGGCTGCCGATGACGCTGAACGTGGTGCTGAAGGCCAAGAAAGACCATGACGTCGACGCGACCGGCGCCACGCTCGCCTGCGCGGAGATTGCGCGCCGCTGGCTGGCAGCCGGCGAACTCACCGAGACCGGTGCCGAGCTTGCGTCAAAACTGACCGCGAAGGACGGTCCGCTCGACCTGATCAGGCCCGAAAACATCGATCGTCTCGAGACCAATCTGCAGATTGCGCACATGCCGAAGTCGGAGGCGCACGAATTTCGTACCGACTATCTGATGAAGGTTTTCGACTATCACGCGCCCGGCACTTTTGAGGAGGCGCCGATGGAGGACCAGATCGATCGGGAGCGGCTGCTCGCCGATGCCGGTCTGCGGCAGGAGTTCAGGGCCTGGCTGCTGCAACCCGATCATTTTCGCGAACTCGATCGCGGCACGATCCTGATCCCCGAAAAATTCCTGGCCAGAAGCGCAATCACTTCGACGCCGGTTGGCTTCGCGCCCTCCGACCTGCAGCCGGCCCATGGCCTGGTCCAGGGCTACGGCGCGTCCGCCGAGCCGACGTTCCAGGAGAACGACATCGTCACTGCGCTGCAGAAGGCCGCCGAGAGCAACCAGCCGCTGGACAACATCCATTCGGTCGCGGGCTTCGAGCGCAGGCTCAACGACGTCAGTTGTAGCGGCTGTCATGAGACCCGCGGCGTCGGCGGTTTCCACTTCCCGGGCGTCGACTGGATGGTGCCAAAGCCGTCGAACGTGACCGTCGTTCCGGCCTCGCCGCACTTCCTTGGCGACCAGGTCAGGCGGCGGGAGATCGAGGTCGCGCTCCGCGACGGCAAAGAGCCCGATTTTTCGCACGGCTTTGCCAGCCGTCCGCAGACGCGTGGCTCTACCGAACTCGCCGGCACCGACTATCAGGATGGCTGGGGCGCGCACTGCTATCAGGCGAGCGCCAATCCGGCGGAGGACGACAGGAGCTTTGCGTCCTGGACCTGCGCCAAGGGGCTGGCCTGCCAGGTCATGAGCCCAGTGACGCGGATGGGCATGTGCTTCATTCCCAGCGCCCGGAACGTGAAGGCCGTCGGCTCTACTCACGATTGACTCTGGGCGCGCGGCTCGTGTTTCATTCCCCGACGACAATGTCCGGGGCGGAAGCAGATGGCGACCTCAGAGGCGCGGACCGGCGGCCCGGCCGTCGACGTTGCGGCGTTCATTGACGGCTGGCCGGTCGGCGGGTTCCAGATCCGGCTGCTGGTGCTCTGCGCGGCGGTGCTGTTCCTCGACGGCTTCGACACCCAGGCGATCGGCTATATCGCCCCGGCGCTGGCGCGCGAGTGGGGGCTCAGCAAGGCGCAGCTCGGCCCGGTGTTCAGCGCGGGCCTGTTCGGGCTGATGATCGGTGCGCTCACCTTCGGGCCGCTCGCTGACCGCATCGGCCGCAGGACAATCATCATCTTCTCCACGTTCGCCTTCGGCCTCGGCGCGCTGGCAACTGTCTTCGCCGCGGATGCCACATCGCTGCTCGTGATCCGGTTCTTGACCGGGCTCGGTCTCGGCGGTGCGATGCCGAATGCCATCGCTCTGACCTCCGAATTCAATCCGCGCCGTCGCCGCGCCACCATGGTGATGATCATGTTCTGCGGCTTCTCGGTCGGCGCCGCGCTCGGCGGGCTGCTCGCCGCTGCCATGATTCCAAACTACGGCTGGCGTTCGGTATTTTTGGTGGGCGGCATCGCGCCGCTGATCATGGTTCCGATCCTGCTCCTGCGGCTACCGGAGTCCGTGCGTTTTCTCGCCCTTGCCGGCGATGCCTCGGAGCGGGTCACGGCACTGCTCCGTTCGATCGCACCTGGCGCCGCATTCGACGCCGGCACGCGTTTTGTGGTGCGTGAGCCGCATGTCGCCGGACTGCCGGTGCTGCATCTGTTCCGGGAAGGGCGGACCCTGGTCACGCTGCTACTCTGGGTCGTGTTTTTCATGAGCCTGCTCGACATCTATTTCCTGGCGAACTGGCTGCCCGTCGTGCTCAACGATCTCGGGGCCTCGGATTCCGCGGCGGCCTTGATCGGGGCGATGTTGCAGGTCGGCGGCATCGTCGGCACTGTCGTGCTCGGCAGCCTGATCGACCGCTTCTCGTTCCGCGCGCTGGCGCTGACCTATTTCGTTGCGGTGTTCGCGGTCGGTGCGATCGGGCAGCTCGGGCATGCGGCCATCCCGGTGAGCGTGGCGATATTCGTCGCCGGCTTTTGCGTCGTCGGCGGACAGATCGGAGCCAACGCGCTGGCGGCAGGATTTTATCCGACCTCGCTCCGGGCAACCGGCGTGGGCTGGGCGCTCGGGATCGGCCGCATCGGGTCGATCATCGGTCCGCTGGTCGGCGGCCTGCTGCTCGCTGCGAAATGGAGTGCGGCGGCGGTGTTCCTCGCCGCGGCCGCGGCCGCGCTGTGTGCGTCGCTCGCGGCATTTTGCCTTAGCCGCCTGGTCCGCACGCCTGACGGCGATGCGGCTGTCGAGCAGCCGACATCTTTGCGCGTTACGCTGAGCCCGGCATCCACGGCGGGACATTGAGCGAGGGCTGGCCATGAACCGAGCCGATGAGAACAAGGAGCGCAACCGCGAGATCGCGCGCAATGAAGAGAAGCGTCAGACCATCGGCGCGATCCGGATCTCCGGCTGGGCCATCGTGTTCACCATCATCATTGCGGTGATCGTGGTGGGACTGGTCTGGTTCGTCAGGCGATGATCTCGTCGCGGCCCATCTGGCCGGCACGATCGCCTCGGACAAAAAACGCAACGCGTAATCGCTGCTGCTTGTCCGATCACGCCACGGCGCCGGCCGCGCGCAATTCCTGGATTGCGGCCTCGTCGTAGCCGACGCGACGCAGAATTTCATCGGAATGCTCGCCGATGCCGGGCGGCTTGCGCGGCCGGACCTTCTTCTCGCCGTCGACCCAGATCGGGCTGTTGATGGTGAGCATGCTGTCGTTCTCGAACGGCACCAGCACCTCGTTCTCGAGCATCTGCGCGTCATTTGGAATATCGTCGAGAATACCGACGACGCCGAATACCAGGCCGTTGCCGTCCAAAATCTTGCGCCATTCCGAAAGATCTCTGGTCGCAAACACCTCATCGAAGATTTTGATCAGCTCGACCGATCGCGCGTGGCGGTCGGCCCTGGTTGCGAAGCGTTCGTCCTCGATCAGGTCGTCGCGCCCGAGGCAACGGGTGAGTGTCGGCCATTGCCGCTCCTCGTTCAGCAATGACAGGATGAGCCAGCGGCCATCCTTGCATTGATAGTGGTTGGTCACCGCGTTCAGCGCGCGCTCGCGCGGCCGCCGCTCGCCGAACCTGGCGCCGCAGAGTTTTGCCTGGGCCAGCACCGAGGCCGCCCAGACACCGTTGGCCATCAGGTTGGACGAGACATGCGAGCCCTTGCCGGTGCGCTCGCGCTTGTAGAGCGCGGTGACGATCGCGCCGTAAAACGCCATCGCGCAGGGATGGTCGCCCATTCCGGCAACCGAACGCGCGGGCGTGGTTGCGGTGTCGGCGCGCACCAGATCCATCAGGCCCGAGCGGGCCCAATAGGCGTTCGAATCGAAGCCGGGCTTGTTGGCTTCCTCGCCTTTCTCGCCGTAACCGGTGAACGACGCATAGATCAGCCGCTCGTTCAGCGGCGCGAGCTTCTCGTAAGTGAGGCCGAGCTTCTCGCGCACCGCGGGTGGGAAATTGGTGATGAAGACGTCTGCATCCTTGACCAGGCGGTGCAGCACCGCCTGTGCCTCCAGCTTGGACAGATCGAGCGCCAGGCTCTTCTTGTTGCGGGCTTCCAGCATCCAAGCAAAGTTGTGTTCGCTCGCCGGATACCCAGGCAGGTGAGGCAGATTTCGGTAGGGGTCGCCGGTTCCCGGCGGCTCGATCTTGATGACGTCGGCACCGAAATCCGAAAGCACGGTTGCGGCCGCCGGTGCTGCAATGAAACTCGCGCAATCCAGGACCTTCAGACCTGCGAAGATGCCGTTGTCTTCCATTGGAACAGAGCTCCCGAGACGTTGTTGCTTTTGTTGATGTATTGGACTTATCGCCGCGACGATGCGGGATCAACCGCCATTTCGCCGTCAAACTTTGAGAGAACTCTTGCCGAACATCCGTCTACATCACGTAGCTGAACCGCGGTAGGATTGGCGATGCGGCAAGCGGGGCAAAACGGAGCGTCGTCCGTAACCATCATGGATCAACAAGGCCTCGGCATGACAGCGCGAGCTCGCGCGTCCTCCCAGCGGAAGTTCGCGCAGATGTCGCCCTGTGCGCGATATCTGGTGGTGCTCGCCGCTGGGCTTCTTTGGCAGCAGGGCCCGGCGCGCGCCGGCGATCTGGAGGACTGCAAAAGCGCCATTGCTGAAAAGGTCGAAATGGGCTGCACCGCCGTCATCAAGGCGCAGGCCGGCTCCGTCGATGATCGCACGATCGCCTATGTGAACCGCTCGAGATTTTTTGCCAATCACGCCAAGCCCGATCTCTCGCTCAAGGATGCCGATGCGGCGATTGCGCTCAATCCGCGCTCGGCGCTGGCTCTGTCCGCGCGCGCCTATGCGTATCAGCGCTCCGGCCGGTTCGATCAGGCGATTTCGGATTTCACGGCGGCCGCGCAGCTCGATCCCGGAAATCCCGGCATCTGGACCTCCCGCGGACTCGTCAAGAACGAGCAGAAGGCCTGGGCCGATGCGCGGGCCGATTTCGACAAGGCGATTGCGCTGCGCCAGGATTTTGTGCCGGCCTTTATCGGCCGGGCGCGCGGCTATATCGAAACCGCCGAGCTCGACAAGGCATTGAGCGATCTGAACACCGCGATCTCGATCAACCCGGCCGCTCAGAGCGCCTTCTTCCTTCGCGCCGTGGTCTACCGTCGTCAAGGCGATATCGACAAAGCGATCGACGATGTCACCCGCGCCATCGCGCAAGCTCCGCAAGCCGATCAGGCGGCCTTTCTGGCGCGGGCCCAGCTCTTCGTCGCCAAGGGCGACTATGCCCGCGCCATCGCTGATTTCGACCAGCTTCTCACCCTGCTGCCCGGCAACGCCGAGGTCCAGCGCCAGCGTCAGGCCGCGGTCGCCATGCAAGCGGCACTGGCCAAGGTGCGGGATGCGCCGAAAGCGCCGTCTGC
>NZ_JAFATE010000098.1 GCF_019244115.1 Bradyrhizobium sp. | reverse complement strand
TTGACGCTCAGCGCCGCCGCCGCCCAGATGTCGATCATCTGCGGACACTCCTGGAGTTTTGGCGCGGTCTGCGCGCCGATCGAGCCTCCCGTGGTGAGGCCGAGATGGCAGACGATGATGTCGGCGCCCGCGATCGCCATCGCCGTGGCCTGCGCTTCGCTGAACACGTAAGGCGTCGTCAGCATGTCCTTGTCGTGCGCCCTGGCGATCATGTCGATCTCGAGCGCATAGGACATGCCGGTTTCCTCGAGATTGGCGCGGAACACGCCGTCGATGATGCCGACGGTCGGAAAGTTTTGGACGCCGGAAAAACCCAGCACCTTGAGCTGGTCCAGAAAAATATCCATGTCGCGGAACGGATCGGTGCCGTTGACGCCGGCGAGCACCGGCGTCTTGGTGACGACCGGCAGCACCTCGCCCGCCATCTCGACAACGATCGCGTTGGCATCGCCATAGGCCATGAGGCCGGCGAGCGAGCCACGTCCGGCCATGCGGTAGCGGCCGGAATTGTAGATCACGATGAGATCGACGCCGCCCGCCTCCTCGCACTTGGCCGACAGCCCGGTTCCGGCGCCGCCGCCAACGATCGGCTCGCCCCGACGAGCCATGGCGCGGAATTTCTTCAGGAGCGCTGCGCGTTCAAACCTTGCCATCGATCACCTCGCCACTCTCCGACGCCCCACGTTGCGTCTAGTCAACGCCCGCAGCGCGCCGACCACGGCGGACGCAAATTCCATCTCGTTGATGTTGCGCTTGACGCGGATCAGTTGCCGGTTGGCGGTCTGTCGCACCGTGCGTTCGAGCTCGCGGAACAGCGCTTGATCCGCCTCGGGGTCCCAGAACGGCTGGCCGGGCGCGTCGAGCGCGGACACCCCGCCTTCGGGCAGCAGAAAACGCACCGGCCCATCCATCCGGTTCAGCCGCTCGCTGATCCAGCGGCCCATGCGCTCGTTCTCCTCCGCTGTGGTGCGCATCAAGGTCACCTGCGGATTGTGGACGTGAAACTTGCGATGGCGGTAGCGCTCGGGAATAGACTCGGGCGCACCGAAATTCACCATGTCGAGCGCACCGACCGAACCGACATAGGGCACGCGGGTGCGAATAATCGCGCCAAAGCGATCTTCGGTCGCGGGAAACACGCCGCCCATCAGCAGGTCGCACACCTCCGTCGTCGTCAGATCGATCACGCCGGCAAGCAGATTCGAATCGACGAGCTTCTCCATGGAGCGGCCGCCGACGCCGGTGGCGTGGAACACCAGGCATTCATACTCGTCGCGCAGCTCGGCCGTGATCTTCTGTACGGCAGGGGTGGTGACGCCGAACATGGTGATGCCGATCGAGGGCCGCGCCGGCGCATCAGCCTGTTTCTTGCCGCTTTCGTCGAGGCGCGCCTTCACCATGCCGGCCAGCGCATTGGCGCCGTTGGTGAGCACCGTGCGCGAGATCGAATTGAGACCCTGCACGTCGGTCACCGAATACATCATCGCGATGTCGGCCGGACCGACATAGGGACCGACGTCCCCCGAGGCCACCGAGGAGATGATGAGCTTCGGTACGCCGACGGGAAGCTCGCGCATGCCGGGCGCCACCAGCGAGGCGCCGCCCGAGCCGCCGGCCGAGATGATGCCGGCGACATTGCTCTGCCGGCGCAGCCAGCGAGCGAAGGCGTCGGCCATGGCGGCGACCGAGGCACCGCGGTCGGAGCCGAACACGCCCGAACCGCCGCGGCCGTGATGCAGCGCGATTTCCTGTGCCGGCACGTCACAGGTCGAGAGCTTGCCGCTGGTGGAGACATCGACGAGGCGCGTGCGCAGGCCTTGGCTCGCAATGACATCGCGGATG
The DNA here is from genome assembly GCF_019244115.1 of Bradyrhizobium sp. GTDB lineage: Bacteria > Pseudomonadota > Alphaproteobacteria > Rhizobiales > Xanthobacteraceae > Bradyrhizobium. Next base: position 2,083 of record NZ_JAFATE010000098.1, on the reverse strand, counting down.
AAACGGAGCTCCTCGCCCTTGGTGTCGAGCGTGCCGACAACCAGTACGGCTGGTGGTCCGGACAAGCTCGATGCAGCCTGCTCGCGCGAGGCTCGCGTGATTTCGCTCAGGCGCGCGGGCGTGCTGGTGCGCGTGCGAGCCTTCGCTTCGATGCGCGCGATCGGAACCGGCTGCGACCAGCGGGTCGGCAGCACCGGGTTGGAGATGTAGATGCGAAGTGGCGCGGCGCTGCGTGCTCGTTCAGGCGTTGCGCGCGCCTCCGGAGCGGCATCTGGCGCAGCCGGCTCGATGTCAGCTTCGATCCCGGCATGCTGGCCGACGCCGAGCAGGCGCTGCTGCAGCTCGCGGTCGGCGGAAAGACGCGCGGAGCCGATGATGCGGTTGACCCGGCCATTGACCATGATCGCGACGTTTTTCGAGATCGCGGTCGCCACCCCAATGTTCTGTTCGATCACCAGGACCGACATGTCGCCGTCCTGCGCCAGCCGAACCAGGATGTCCTCGACTTGGGCCACGATAACGGGGGCTAAGCCTTCGGTCGGTTCGTCCATGATCAGGAGGTGCGGATTGGTCAAGAGCGCGCGCGAGATCGCCAGCATCTGCTGCTCGCCGCCGGAGAGCTGGCCACCGCTGTTGCTCTTGCGTTCGGCGAGGCGCGGAAAGGTCTCGTAGATGCGCTCGATGGTCCACGGTCCGCGCCGTACCCCCGCTGCGAGCCGCAGGTGCTCGTCCACGCCCAGCGATCGCCACAGCCGCCGCCCCTGCGGCACGTAGCCGACACCGAGCTGCGCAATGCGGGTCGGACTCAGTCGCGTGATATTCTCGCCACGCACCCGAACCGTGCCGCCACTCGGCCGCAACAGGCCCATGATGGTGTTGCACAGCGTGGTCTTGCCCATGCCGTTGCGGCCGACGACCGAGAACACGCCCTGGTCGAGCACGAGATCAACGCCCTGCAGCGCATGCGAATGCCCGTAATAGACGTCCAGCCCTTTCACTTCGAGCGCAGGCGCAGAGCGGCGAACCTCATTCATGCCCGCCTCCGAGATACAGTTCCTGCACCTCCGGATCAGACTCGATCTCCTGCGGCAGGCCCTCCTTGAAGACGCGCCCGTTGTGCATCATCGTGACGCTCTCGACAACGCGCAGTGCCACGTCCGTGTCGTGCTCGATGATGATATAGCCGATATGCGACGGCAACGAGGTCAGGATGTCGATCAGTTCGCGACGCTCCGCCGGCGACAGCCCGGCCGCGGGCTCGTCGAACAGGATCAGTCGCGGCGCGCCGGCGAGCGCAAGTGCGATTTCGAGCTGGCGCTGCTGGCCGTGGGCAAGCTCCGACACGCGCCGGTCCCTGACCGGGGACAAATGCACCGCCTCGATCAGCCGCTCGGCCGAATGCATCAGCGCATCGTTCTGGCCGGGCCGTAGCAGCGAATAGCGCCCACGTGAGACCCCGCGGCAGGCGAGATAGACGTTATCCTGCACCGTGAGGCCGGGAAACAGCGCCGAGATCTGATAGGTGCGGCGCAGGCCGCGGCGGATCCGCTCATAGGGCGGGAAGTTGGTGACGTCCTCGCCGAAAAAGCGAATGGTGCCGGAGGACGGCGGAAAGTCGCCGGTCACGCAGTTGAACAGCGTGGTCTTCCCGGCGCCATTGGAGCCCAGCACGGCCCGCCGCTCGCCGGGGCGCACCGTGATCGTGACGTCGGTCAGCGCCGCAAGCGCGCCGAACATCCGCGTCACCCCGCGCAGTTCCAGCGCAGCGGCCGAACCAAAGGCGGAGAGGCGGTCCGCGACCCTATCCATGGCCGCCTCTCCCGCGCGGCCGCGTGTCCGCGGCGCGGCCGCGGCGGCGCCAGCGCTCGTAGAGGCCGATCACGCCGTCCGACGACCAGAACACGATGACGAGGAAACCGACCCCGATCAGCAGGCGGAAGCGATTGCCGTCGAGCCCGAGCTGGACCAGGACATCGAGCGCGAAGGTGCGCAGGATGACGAAGATGAACGCGCCGACATAGGCGCCGACCGGCCGGGTGATGCCGCCGACCACCGCGATGATGAGGATATCGATGCAGCGTTC
>NZ_JAFATE010000070.1 GCF_019244115.1 Bradyrhizobium sp. | reverse complement strand
CGGCGGCATCGCGCGCGGTCAGGATCACCAGGCGGGAATCGTCGACCACGCAATCTGAATATTCGAACGCGGTGCCGAGCGGGCGTTTGAGCGCATTGCCGAGCGGATGATGCGTGACGTCGAGCGTCGCGGATCGCGGCAGTTTTGGGCGCGGCACGAGACGGTCGTAGAGCAGGAGGCCGGCGCGGAGCAGCCAGAGCGGCCGCTCGTCCGAATGGGCCGGGATCGCAAACCGCAACGGCCGCACCAGATGAGGTGCGGTACGAAGCCAGACATCGCGCTCGGTGAGCGCCGCGCGGACGCGGAGCAGGTTGCGGCGCTCCAGCGCGGCCAGGTCGCCGTGAATGAGCCGGGAACTCGCCGAAGAGGCGGCGGAGGCGAGATCGCCCTGCTCGAACAGGATCACCCGGAGGCCACGGCCCGCGGCGTCCCGCGCCAGGCTCACGCCATTGAGCCCACCGCCGATGATCGCGAGATCGTAATCCGCCATACGCAAGTACCAGATGTCACGAGACGAAGCTGCGTACACCTAGAGCATCAGGATGTCGGGCGAAATCGATTCGGCCGCGGAAGCTGTGCACTTCTCGTGCAAGCGGGACCAGCGAGCACACCAACCGTGGTGAGATAACGTTGAATGGCGCGGCATCAAAGGTGCGCCCCCTCCCCCGCTTGCGGGGGAGGGCTGGGGTGGGGGCACTCGTCAGCTCAATGATAAAGTCTACCGAGCCTCGGCCCCCACCCGGCCTCCCCCGCAAGCGGGGGAGGTGAAGAGGCAGCGAGACCAGATGCGACAGCGCGTCAGCCCGTCTTGCGGACCGGCTCCAGGACCTTGCCGTCGCGGCCGATCAGGCCGGAATATTGGGTGATCGGCAGCGGCTTGCCGATGAAATAGCCCTGCACGGCATCGCAGCCCTGATCGGCCAGGAACGAGAGCTGTTCCTGGGTCTCGACGCCTTCCGCCACGATCGACATGTCGAGGCCGTGGCCGAGGCCGATGACGGCGCGCACGATGGCCGCCGATTGCGGGTTGCGGCCGAGATTGAGCACAAAGTCGCGGTCGATCTTGATCTTGTCGAACGGGAAGGCCTGCAGATAGCTCAGCGACGAATAGCCGCTGCCGAAATCGTCCATCGAGACGCGCACGCCGAGCGCCTTCAGCCGCCGCAGCAAGGCGAGGCCGCGGTCAAAATCCTCGATCAGCACGCCCTCGGTGATCTCCAGCTCGAGCCGGCCGGGCGCCAGCCCGGTCTCCAGCAGGATCGAGTGGACGAGGCCGACGAGGTCGCCGTGCATGAACTGCGCTGGCGACAGGTTGACCGCGATCTGCAGCGGCTTTGGCCACGACGCCGCCTCCTTGCAGGCCTCGCGCAGAATCCATTCGCCCATCTCGACGATCAGGCCGCTCTCTTCCGCCAGCGGAATGAAATTGACCGGGGGGACGAAGCCGCGCACCGGATGCAGCCAGCGCACCAGCGCCTCAAAACCGATGATCTCGCTTGAGTCGACGGTCTGACCGGAAATCGCCTGCGGCTGGAAGTACAGCGACAATTCGCCATTGCGGATCGCGCCTGAGAGATCCTGGTGCAGCACGCGGCGGTCGCGGATCTGCTGGTCCATTTCCGGCTCGTAGACGCTTATTGTTCCGCGTGACTTTGCCTTGGCGCGGAACAGCGCCGCGCCCGCATTGGCGAGCAGCGAGGCGGCATCCTGACCGTTGTGCGGGAACACCGCAATGCCCGTGGTCACTCCGGTGCGAACCGAACGGCCGTCGATCTGGAATTCCCTTCCCATCGCCTCGGCAAGCTGGCGCGCCAGCGCAATGCCCGCTTCAGGCTGCTTGCCGTCGATGATCAGACCGAATTCGTCGCCGGAGAGGCGCGCCACCACGCCACCCCGCGCCACGACCTGGATCCGGTTGGCGACCTCGATCAGCACCTTGTCGCCGGTCGCGTGACCGAACACGTCGTTGATTTCCTTCAGGCCGTCGAGGTCGACCGAGAGCACGGCGAACTCCTCGCCAGAACCTTCGCAGGCCTCGATCATCTGCGCCAGCGCCTGCAGGAACGCCGCGCGGTTGGGAAGGTCGGTCAGCCCATCATGGTAGGCCATGTGGGCCATGCGCGATTCGGTCTGCCGGCGATCGGTGACGTCCTCGTAGGTCTTGATCAGATATTGCGGATCGCCGCCGTCATCGAGCAGCGTCACGCGACGGGTCAGAAACAGGCGCAGCCCGTCCTTGGTCGAGATCGGGTGCTCTTCGGCCAAGAGGCCGCGCTTCTTGATCGCTGCCTCGTCGCGCGCAATGATCAGCCTGGCCTCGCGCGGATTGAAGATGTCAGCCGCGGTGAGGCCGGTGACCTCCTCGCGCCGGCGGTTGAGAATCACCTCGGCGCTGCGATTGGCGAGCAGATATTTGCCGTCGGAGACGCGCTCGACGATCAAGGACACCGGGACGTTGTCGACCACCAGTTCGAGGAATTTTTTCGTGTTCTCGAGCTCGCGCGACAGCTGCTGCCGCTCGGTGACGTCCTCGAACAGGATCAGCAGGAATTCCGGCTGGCCATTGGCATTGCGCGCGACGATCCGGGTCGAGGCGACCAGGCGCTTCTCGCCACAGCGCTCGACCTCGAATTCGTTGTGGAACAGACCATCGCCCGAGCCGAGCGCGCCGCGATCGGCCGCCTCGATCTTCGCGGCCGAGCCCTCGTCAAACAACTCGCTGGCGCGTTTGCCGACCACGGAATCCCGGGAGAACTGCCAAAAATTCTCATACGCGCTGTTGGCGAAGATGTAGCTGCCATCCTCGATGCTCTTGGCCGCGACGCAGACTGGGACATTGTCCAGAACCGATTCCAGGAATTGTTTGGTGGAGGCCAGCTGCTGCGAGAGCTTGCGCTGAACGGTGCAATCCTCGTGGAGGCCGATGCCGCCGCCATTCGGCATCCGGAAGAACTTTTGGACCACCGACTTGCCGTCCGGCAGCTCGAGGATGAATCCCTCCGGCCGGAACGCGAGCCGCTTGAGCTCCTCGGCAGTGACGCTGATCTGGCCACGCCTTCGGCCGAGCTCGATCCACTCGCGGCCGGTCATCTTGCTGGTGACGTCCGCACGGCTCAGTCCGTAGATCTCGTAGAAGCGGTCGTTACAGAACACGACGCGGTCCTGCGCGTCGGTCATCATCACGCCCTGGCTGAGATTGTTCAGCGCGGACGAGATGAAGGCATCCCGGCGCAGTTTTGAGCGCGCGAGGCGGCGCATGGCCGAATACGCCGAGAGGACGACCGCGAGCAGGAAGGAACAGGCGACCACGGCGCCGATCAGCGTTTCCCAGAAAACGCCGGGATCGAACGCGCCGACAGAGCTCAGCGGCAGAAACTGACCAGACATACCCCACGCGGCCTCGAACGGCGCGACCCCGGCCGCCAAGCACGTTACGGCGAGCGCAAGAACCGAGATTCTGCAGCCCGCCCGCCCAAACTTGCCAGCCATCACTCACCCGCGGATTACCGGACCGACTGTCTGGCCTCGCCGGTTTGAATCGGGTAAACGCCGGCTCATACGGCGTCGAAATACCACTTCGGCCACAGCAAATGCCCCGGTATGACTAATGCCTCCTTAAAGAGCGGCGACGCACGGCCCAAGGTTTCGCGCGATGTCGAGGGGCGATCGCAACCACCGCGCGATTTGCGGGTCGTCCGCGCCAGCATGTGATCGGGATCTGAACGTCAATGGAAAGAACAGACTGCGTCATCGTCGGAGCCGGAGTGATCGGGCTCGCCATCGCCCGGCAGCTGGCGCAGGCAGGGCGCGAGGTGATCGTGCTGGAGGCGGCGGAAGGCATCGGCACGGTCACCTCCTCGCGCAACAGCGAGGTGATCCATGCCGGCATCTATTACAAGGCCGGAAGCCTGATGGCGCGGATGTGCGTCGCCGGAAAGCACGCGCTGTATCGCTATTGCGACGCGCGCGGCATCCCCCACAAGAATTGCGGCAAGCTGATCGTCTCAACCAACGCGAAAGAGACCGAGAAGCTGCAATCGATCAAGGCCCATGCCGAATCCAATGGCGTCGACGACATGCGCGTGCTCACCGGCGCCGAGGCGCGCAGCCTCGAGGGTGCGCTGAACTGCGATGCCGCATTGTTGTCGCCTTCCACCGGGATCATCGACAGCCACGCCTATATGCTGGCGCTGCGCGGCGAGGCCGAGGACGCTGGAGCCGCGTTCGCATTCCACACCCCGCTCGTGCGCGCCACGTTGCACGGAAGCGAGATCGTGATCGAGACCGGCGGCGCTGCGCCGATGACGCTGGCTTGCCGCCTGCTCGTCAACGCGGCGGGCCTCGATGCGCCGCATGTGGCACGCAATATCGCAGGGATGCCCGAAGCGCTGATCCCGAAACCATATCTGGCCAAGGGCAACTATTTCAGCTGCAGCGCCAAGGCGCCGTTCTCGCATTTGATCTATCCGGTGCCGGAGCCCGGCGGGCTCGGCGTGCATCTCACGCTCGACATGGCCGGACAGGCGCGCTTCGGCCCCGATGTCGAATGGGTCGACCGCATCGACTACGCCGTCGATCCGAAACGGGCGGAGCGATTCTATCCGGCGATCCGGCGCTACTGGCCAACGCTGCCGGATGGCGCGCTGATGCCGAGCTATTCCGGCATGCGGCCAAAGATCGTGCCGCGCGATATTGCCGTGCAGGATTTCGTGATCCAGGGACCGAGCGACCACGGCGCCAGCGGATTGATCAATCTGTTCGGAATCGAATCGCCGGGGCTGACATCATCGCTGGCGATCGCCGATCATGTCGGCGAACTCGCTGGGCACTAAAACAGCCGGCACTAAAACAAAAGCGCGCGGCACGAGCGCCATGTGCCACGCGCTTAGAAACTCGACAGGCGTCGAATGAGCACTCGGCTCATCCAGGAACGCTGTTAACTCGGGGATTGTGACTTACGAACTCAGTGCAGGGTCTCGTCGGCGGCGTGCTTCAACCGTTCGATCTGGTCCTTCACCATCAATTTCCGGCGCTTCAACTCGGCTATTTGCAGGTCGTCTGTTGAGAGGTGTACCAGAGCTTCGTGCAGTTCATTTTCGAGAAGCTTATGTTTCCGCTCTAGTTCAACGAGATGCGCCTGAATCGCCATTCCAAACCTCCTCGGCAGGGTTGATCCGGACTGAGAAGTCTACACCACTTCAGGATTCTGTCGATGGGATTTGAAAAGGGCGGCGCGCAGATTTGAGGTTGCATGTGTAACCAAGCGTGAGCAAGGAACTGCCGCTGCGCGCTGCGCGCTCACGTCGTTCAAGCAGCCTCTCCCTTTCAAATCAAAGCTTTGACTGTTGAATACCGCGGCGGACGCTTGCGGGCTTGATCGTGAGGGAACAATATTTCACACAGGCTTTCCGCCGCGGTTTGCAGTATCATCCCCTTTTTCAGCTGACATGCATCATGACTGACGATAACGAGCGCATGCTGCAGGCCGAACTGGCGAGGCTGCAGCAGGAGCACCGCGATCTCGACGCGGCGATCGATGCATTGCATCAATCGCCGGCGCCGGATCTGCTCCGCCTGCAGCGGTTGAAGAAGCGCAAGCTGCAACTCCGCGACCGTATCGCCTTCATCGAAGACCAGATTACCCCCGACATCATCGCCTGAAGGGCGACCCATCGCCGCATGCCGCCGTCAAGGCCGCCCGCCGCGCCTTCCGGGAGAGGCGCGATCCGAGGTCGCAATGCCGCTTGACTCCGTGAGAACAAAATGAGAACATTCGCTGCCGCCCCTCCTGCGTGTTCGAGGTATCGCGATGTCCGAACCACCCTCATCGATCGACAATGACCATTACGAACGGGCCTGCGATCAGGCCATCGCGATGTGCGACGGCAATCTGCGGTCAACGATCAAGGCCCTGATCATGGCCAATGAGTATCTGGAACTCGAACTGTTTGAACTGCGCGCCGCGATTGCCTCGACTTGCGTGCCGAAGCAGCAGGCGGCCAGGAGCAGCGCGGCCTGAGAGGAGGACAACAATGGCCGATATCACCTACTACGTCGCCATGCCGTTTCTGCAGGACGACCAGGGAACGCCGGTCGCGGGAACCGCGGAGGAATGTCAGAGCTCGACCTCCGCGCTGCGGCGGGCCGAGATGCTGTCGCGCGCCCCCGGCCACATCGGCGCGATTGCCTTCAGCCGCACTGGCGACCCGATGATGGGCGAGTTTGGCGACGCAAAACTGCTGCGGACGTTCGGCCATGTGCCGACGGATCTGGGCGAGATGTAACGCCCCTGTTTTGACGCGTTTTCCCCGCGCGAACTGGCATCCACCCCCGGATCAGTGCGGGCAAGCTTTCGCTCGGAAACGCTATGATGCGCCCTCATGCCGGCGCTGGGCCTTGCGCAAATACATCGCGCTGTCGGCAGCTTCGAGCGCCCGGCCGATCTCCGCATGCGCATCCAACATGGCGATGCCGGCCGATGCGCCCGCGCTGACGGTGCGGTCGCGAAACGTGAAGGTGAGGCGGTCGATCTCCTGTTCCATGAGGGCGGCCTTGGCCCGGGCGTCGGTCTCGGTCAGGTTCCACAGCAGGATCGCGAACTCGTCACCGCCGAGCCGCGCGACCACGTCGGAGGAGCGGATCTGGCCGGTCAGGACCGCCGCGACCGCCTTGAGCACCTCGTCGCCGGCGGCGTGGCCAAAACGGTCGTTGATCGGTTTCAGGCGGTCGACGTCCAGAACGATCAGCGCCGCGGTGGCGTGATAGCGCTTGATATAGGCAATGGCGCGCGCCAGATCGCGCTCGAACCCGCGCCGGTTGCGGATGCCGAGCAGAAAGTCGGTTTCCGCCGTCTGCTGCAGTTCGCCGATCAGCGCGAGTGCGCGCGCAAGTTCGCTCCTGAGGCGCCGGATGGTCTGCCTGGCGGCATGCTGGCTCGCCCGAGTACGGAGGGGACTTTGCGCTGCTTGCCGCGATCTCCGCCCGCGCAATCCGCTCTTGCCTGCCCCGGACTTCTTTTTCATAGGAATCCCTGCTCCATCGCGCGGATGAAGCCTTGCCGGGATTCACCAAGACAGGATAGTCCAATACGACGTCCGGCCCACGCCTTGCAGACCCCCGCCCGAGACCTATAATCCGGTCTATGTTTCTGGATTCCCGCGAAGATTCTGTCCAATGACCGCCCCTGTCGCCATCATCATGGGAAGCCAGTCGGATTGGGGTACCATGCGTCACGCAGCCGAGACACTGGCCGCGCTGGGAATTGCTTGCGAAAAACGCATCGTCTCCGCGCACCGCACGCCCGATCGGCTCTACGCCTTCGCCAGCGGTGCCAAGGCCGCCGGTTTTAAGGTCATCATTGCGGGCGCCGGGGGCGCCGCACACCTACCCGGCATGGCCGCATCGCTGACCGAACTGCCGGTGCTTGGCGTGCCCGTGGAGTCCAAAGCGCTGTCGGGCATCGATTCGCTCTATTCCATCGTGCAGATGCCGGCCGGTGTGCCGGTCGGCACGCTGGCGATCGGCAAGTCCGGCGCCATCAATGCCGCCCTGCTCGCGGCGAGCGTGCTTGCGCTCAGCGATCCGGCGCTGGCCACGCGGCTGGCGGCCTGGCGCAAGCAGCAGTCCGACGCCGTCGCCAAACGCCCGGAGGAGAAGGCGTGACGGCAACAGCTCCGGTGACGCTGAAGATAGGCGACACCATCGGCATCCTCGGCGGTGGACAATTGGGCCGGATGCTGGCGATGGCCTCGGCGCGGCTCGGCTTGCGCGCCCAGATCTTCTCGCCCGATCCGGATTCGCCGGCCTTCGACGTCGTGCAGGCGTCCACCTGCGCCGAATACGCCGACGTCGAAGCGCTGGAACTGTTCGCGGGCGATGTCGACGTCATCACTTATGAGTTCGAGAACGTGCCCGCTGCCGCTGCCGCAGTGCTGGCGGCACGGCGCCCGGTACTGCCCGGCCGCACCGTCCTGGAGACCACGCAGGATCGCCTCATCGAGAAGGATTTTGTCACCCGGCTCGGCATCGGGACCGCCGCCTATGCCGACGTGACATCCGCGGAGCAGCTGCGCGCGGCGATCGCTCGCATCGGACGACCGGCCGTGCTGAAAACCCGCCGTTTCGGCTATGACGGCAAGGGTCAGGCGATGATCCGCGACGGTGACGATCTCGACCGCATCTGGGAGGAACTCGGCACCAGGGCCGCGATCCTGGAGGCGTTCGTGCCATTCGAGCGCGAGATCTCCGTGATTGCCGCGCGATCCGCCGACGGGCAGGTCGAATGCTTCGACGTCACCGAGAACGAGCACCGCGATCACATCCTGAAGATTTCCCGCGCCCCTGCCGCGATCCCCGACACGCTGGCGGACGAGGCGCGTCGCATCGCCGGCGCGATCGCGAGTAGCCTCGATTATGTCGGCGTGCTCGCGGTGGAAATGTTCGTGCTGGTGGAGGCCGGCGGGCCAAAGGTTCTGGTCAATGAGATCGCCCCGCGGGTGCATAATTCCGGACACTGGACGCTGGACGGCGCCTCGATCTCGCAATTCGAGCAGCACATCCGCGCCATCGCCGGCTGGCCGCTCGGCAAGCCGGTCCGACACGGGCCCGTCACCATGACCAACCTGATCGGTGACGAGATCAACGATTACAGTCGATGGCTGACCGTGCGTGGGGCCACCGTTCACATCTACGGCAAGGGCGTGCCCCGGCCCGGCCGGAAGATGGGGCATGTCACCGAGGTCGGCGGCCCTCATTCAAAAGGTCCGGCGTAGCGCACTTTATCTGTTGCGGGCGGTAGACATCAGCACCTTTGTCTGATACATGGGCGCGCTCAAGGTTTCGGGCTCAAGGCCTTTTTGCCGGCCCCTTGCTTTATCAGATCACGCCAATTCACTGAAAGAGGATGCCGCTTGCAGGTACTCGTCCGCGATAACAATGTCGACCAGGCTCTCAAGGCGCTGAAGAAGAAGATGCAGCGCGAGGGAATTTTCCGCGAGATGAAGCTCCGCGGTCACTACGAAAAGCCCTCCGAGAAGAAGGCCCGCGAAAAGGCTGAAGCGGTGCGCCGCGCGCGCAAGCTCGCCCGCAAGAAATTGCAGCGTGAGGGCCTGTTGCCGATGAAGCCAAAGCCGATGTTCGGTGCGGGCGCTGGCTCCGAGCGCGGCGCAGGTGGCCGTGGCGGTCCGTCCTCCGGTCCGCGCGGTCCGCGCTGAAGCGACCGATGGCAGATTTTTAAGTTCGACGACGCGGGCCCGTTAGGTCCGCGTTTTTCGTTGGTGCTTGGGTGCACGGAGCACCGTCGCCGCAGGTGACACGGCAACAAAAGCTCGCAGCGCCAGGCCGAGCTTGTGCTGCAACAGCATGCCGCTGCGCCGTCAGGACTTTGCGTCAAGATCTCAGAACGCGACAACGGTGAAGCGAGCCCGCGGATCGTTCGATCAGCGCTGATCGGTCGCGCCTTGGCTCACCCGACCGAAGCATCCAGACCGTTCGAACATAAGGAGCTCTCGGGCGGGAGGCACAGGGCGCGCGCGTCAGTTCGCGCCGTCCCTGTCCCGTTTCGGCAGCACGGCGTGGAACATCGATTTGGCGACCGACAGCATGTCCTCGGCAACCTTGGTTGCGTGTTCGCGTGGGTTCAGGCCGCCATGCAGGTCCAGCGGGGGAGGCGCCGGGATCTCTGCCGGCGGGACCGGCCGGGATGGATCGTCGTCGGCCCGCACCGCCCCGGTGTAGGGCGGATTGACCGGCGGGACAGCGGCGACCGCTGTCTCAGCCGTGGACCCGCCCACCGTGATCGGCGGCGGCAATGGCCGGACCATTGCGGCTGGCGGAGATGGAGCGGCGACGATAACCCGCGGCGTGTCCTGGGTCCGCGGCTGCTCCGGAGCGCGCGCCGCGTCCTGGGTGCGTGCAGGCGCATCAGACGTGGCCCGCAGGCGCTCGATCGCAGCCCGCGCCAGGTCGGCCGCGTCGCGATGCTCGTCCGCGGTAGCGGCAGTTTCGGCCGACGCCGGAGCAGGGCTCGCCGACGCAGGGGCCGACGGTGCTGTGGGCGGCGTCACCGGAGCGGGCGCAGCCTTCGCAACCGGCTTCTCGGCCTTTTCGCGCGCAGCGAACGGATTGCGATGAGTCTCAACCGGGTTGAGGGACGCTTCGACCGGCTTCTCGGCGGCGCTGTCCGCCGGCGCCCGTCCGAGTATGGATTTTTCGGCGATCCCCTTGGCCTTGACACCGGCTTCCGGAACGCTGGCGACCTCGGATGGAGTCTTGGGATCCGTCTTGCCCGGATCAGGCTTGCCCGGATCAGATTTGCCGTCGGCCTTGACCGATGAAATCGCCGCGGGGGGAGTATCGGTCGCAGGCTTGCCGTTAATGTAATGGTTAACGATGTAAGCCCCGATGATGGTGGCGAGCACCGAGGGCAGGATGTCCATCGCGAGTTTGTTGAGATGTTTCAGCATTCCAGCACTCCCCGCAGCGATTTGCGGGAACTTTGAGGCACATTGAAGGCGAAGCGGTAAATCACTGCTTAATGAATACCTTACAGGTTCTTAATGAATGTCTTGTGGCTTCAGCTCAACTTCCAGAAAGACGATTTCCGCCGCCGATTCGTTGAGCACGTCATGCTCCACTCCCGCCTTGCGAAAATAGCATTTGCCGGCCGCGAGCTGCGCCTTCGACCGTTCGCCGGCCGGTGAAACGATGGTCATCTCGCCCGCCGTCACCGGAACAATCACGTAGTCCATCTCGTGAATGTGATGGCCGGTGGCGCTGCCGGGTGCCAGTCGCCACTGCGTGACGCGGACCTCTGCCGTATCGACCTGAACCTCGGATGTGGCGCTCTGCATCGTGGTCCTTTTCGCCGCTCACGGTACGAATACCATGAATACGAAGATGGCGAAAACCACCATGTGGACCAAACCGAACAGAATATTGGTGCGACCAGTTCCGAAGGTGAGCATGCTCAGGATGAAGGTCAGCATCAGCAGCACGACCTCCTGGCCGTTCAATCCCAGCACGAGCCGCTTGTTCAGGAGATAGGCCACGACAGCCACCGCGGGAACCGTCAGCCCGATTGTGGCCAGCGACGAGCCGAGCGCCAGATTGATGCTCTTCTGCAGGTCGTTGTGGCGGGCCGCGGCGACAGCGGCGACACTCTCGGGCAGCAGGATCAGGAGCGCGATGACGACGCCGGCCAAGGCGCCGGGGGCGCCGACGGCCGCGATGACAGCATCGACGACAAGCGAAAATTTCTTCGCCAGCAGGACGACGGCGAGAAGCGAGAGCAGAAGCAGCGCGATGCTCAAGGCGAGCAGCCGCGCGGGCAGCCGCTGCGCGTCCGCTTCGCGCCCGGCCGTGTCGCCCACGAAATAGTCGCGATGCCGGATGGTCTGGGTATAGAGGAACACGCCATAGAGCAGGATGGTCACGACACTGACGAAGACGAGCTGCGCCGACGAATAGACCGGCCCCGGCGTGGTCAGCGTGTAGTTCGGAAGGATCAGGGTAATGGTCGCCAGGATGAACAGCATGCTGAGATAGATGTTGGCTCCCGTCACCTGAAAATCCTGCTCGCGATAGCGCAGGCCGCCGATGAAGATGCAGACGCCGACCAGGCCGTTGCACACGATCATGACCACCGCGAGCACGGTGTCGCGTGCCAGCGCCGGCACCTCTATGTCGCCGAGCATGATGGTCTCGATCAGCGCGACCTCGATGATTGTGACCGCGAGCGTCAGCAGCAGCGTTCCGAAGGGCTCGCCGATCTCGTGCGCAATGAACTCGGCATGATGCACGGCCGCAAACACCGTGCCGAACAGGATGACCAGCAGCACCGCGGCAAACACCAGTCCGCCCGGCGAGGGCGCAAAGCCATAGCCGGTGGCGGTCACGGCGGCGAACAGCAGCACGGCGATGGCCGGAAAGATCCAGGCCGATTTCGGCATCGGGCCGTGCGCACTCATGGTGATGCAAACCTCAAATCAGGACTGACTCAAATGCCGATCGTGAGAAGGTGCTGCAGCTTGGTTAAATCAAGTCTATCCCTGGACACGCTCTTCTCCCCTCCCCCTTGCGGGGAGGGGCCGGGGGTGGGGTCCCGGGACTCAGCTTGTCGTGTGGTACCCCCCTCCCAGCCCTGCCCCGCAAGGGGGGGGAGGGAGCGTACCGCCGATGCGGCACCGGTAGACCAAACGTTCTCGCACGCTAGCTTTTCAAAGCGGCGATGAATTGTCGAGCCGCTTCGATCGCGCCGAAATCGTCGAGGTTGTCATGGCCGCCGCCGGGAAAGCGGACAAACTGCTTGGGTTCGTGCGCCAGGGCGAACAGACGTTCACCGAAGACGATCGGAATCGCAGGATCGCTGTCACCATGCATGATCAGCAGCGGCACCCTGACCTGCGCGATCCGCCGGTCGGAATGAAACGGGTCCCGCATCAGCAGCCTGACCGGAACGAAGCGGAACAGTGAAGCGGCCACATCGGCTGTCGAGGTGTAGGGCGCCTCGAGGATCAACCGGCCGATCGGATGCTCGGAGGCGACTGCCACCGCGACACCGGTCCCCAGTGAAAAGCCCCACACGACGATGCGGTCGGCCGCATAGCGCTCGCGCGTGAAGGCGTAGGCGGCTGCCGCGTCCTTAAAAAGGCCTTGCTCGCTCGGCGCGCCGCTCGATCCGGCATAGCCACGATAGGACAGCGCGACCAGCCCGGTCCCGTCCGACGTCATCGCTTTGAAGCGGCTGACGCGGCCGGCGAGAAAATCGCCGTTGCCGGGAAAAAAGAGAATCACGGGATGACCCGGCTTTGCCGGCACGTGCCAGACGATGACCTTCTCGCCATCGGCCGTGGTCAGCACATGCTCCTCGGCCTCTGGCAAGCCCGCTGCTGCCGGCGCGGTACGGCCCACCGGCGGGATCGGAAACAGCATCTCGCGCTGCTTGAAAAACAGCACGGCGAGGCCGCCGAGATAGACGAGCGCAGCCATGATGACGATCCATTTCAGCACGATCATCAGTCTGACGCGCCAGCATATGGCCCTGCTCGCCTGAACGGTCACACAACACTCGCCAGGACGACCTCGCGCATCAAGCGGACCCCCGGAATCCATTGGTTCTCGTCGGCATAGTTGCCGGCTGTGATTGCAACGACAATGTCGCTCTAATCTTCTTGCGCGCCGGTCTTAGCAGCTTTTCGACCTCCTGTCTGATGCTCACGGGAATTTCACGGCACCCGCATTTGGCGGCATGCGCGGCGTGCCATTCGATACGCTGCGCCCGTGTTGCCTTCACAGGCATGCGATTCAATCGATGCCACTCCCTGTTCAGCGCCACGGAATCTTTCCCTGTTACATCCCCTTGACGATGTTCTCGGTCATCTTCTTGGCGTCGCCGAGCAACATCATGGTGTTGTCGCGATAGAACAGCGGATTGTCGATGCCGGCATAACCCGAGGCCAGCGAGCGCTTGATGAACATCACGGTGCCCGCCTTCCAGACCTGCAGCACCGGCATGCCGTAGATCGGCGAGGTCTTGTCCTCTTCGGCGGCCGGATTGGTGACGTCGTTGGCGCCGATCACGAAGGCGACGTCGGCCTGGGCAAACTCGGAATTGATGTCCTCGAGCTCGAACACCTCGTCATAGGGAACGTTGGCTTCGGCCAAAAGCACGTTCATGTGGCCGGGCATGCGGCCGGCGACCGGGTGAATGGCGTATTTCACCTCGACGCCTTCCTTTTTCAGGCTGTCGGCCATTTCCCGTAGTGCGTGCTGCGCTTGCGCCACCGCCATGCCGTAACCGGGCACGATGATGACCTTTGAAGCGTTCTTCATGATGAAAGCCGCATCGTCGGCCGAGCCGAGCTTCGCCGGCTTCTGCTCGCCGGAGCCGCCGCCCGCCGCTGCGGTCTCGCCGCCAAAGCCGCCAAGGATCACCGAGATGAAGGAGCGGTTCATCGCGTGGCACATGATGTAGGACAGGATCGCGCCGGACGAACCGACCAGCGCGCCCGTGATGATCAGCGCCGAATTGCCGAGGGTAAAACCGATGCCGGCGGCGGCCCAGCCGGAATAGGAGTTCAGCATCGAGATCACGACCGGCATGTCGGCGCCGCCGATCGGGATGATCATGAGCACGCCGAGCGCCAGCGCCAGGATCACGTTCAGCCAGAAGAACACCGCGCTGCCAGAGACGACGAGGCCGATGATGCAGACCACCAGCAAAACCGCGAGCGCGATATTGATCACGTGGCGCGCGGGCAGGATGATCGGGGCGCCGCTCAT
>NZ_JAFATE010000773.1 GCF_019244115.1 Bradyrhizobium sp. | reverse complement strand
CTCAAATCCTCGAAGGTCCGGTGACTTAGGGCGTTTAGCACCTTGGGACGATTCAACGTGATATACGCAATCGATTCCTTCGTCTCGTAGAGAACGTTCTCGAGCGCCAATTCTGTTGCAGCAGTATTCATAAACCTCATTCATCCTTTCGCGATATAGCGGCCCAGCCCCTCACACAAAGGCGCTGAATCCAGTGATCGCCTTACCGACGATCAGGGTCTGCATCTGGTACGTGCCTTCATAGGAATAGATCGCCTCGGCGTCCGCGAAGAAACGCGCCACGTTGTAGTCAACGACGATCCCGTTGCCGCCCAAAAGCTCGCGCCCCCACGAGACCGTCTCGCGCGCTTTCGACGTGCAGAACGCCTTGACAATCGCCGCCTGCGCATCCGTCAGCTTGCCTTCAGTTTCCAGCTGCACCGAGCGGGCCAGCATGCATTGACAGGCGACTATGTTGCCCAGCATCTTTGCGAGAAGTTCCTGGACGAGTTGGAACGACCCGATGGGCTTCCCGAACTGCAAGCGCTCCTGCGCATACTTGAGGGCGTTCTCGTAGGCGCCCATCTGCGCGCCGGTGATTTCCCATCCGCTGCCATGCCGGGTGCCGCGCAGCACCAGCCGCGTGTCGGCAAACGTCCCTTTGCCCCCCTGAAGACGGTTCTCGTCGGGTATCCGGCAGTTGTCCAACGTGATCTGGCCGTTCTGGACGACCTTCAGCGCGATCTTGTTCTCAATCTTCTCGACGCTGAAGCCGGGTGTCGTCTTGTTCTCGACGATGAAGCCCTTGACCTGGTTGTCGTCAACGTCGCGCGCCCAGATGATCGAGAGGTCGCACCACGTCGCGTTGCCGATCCAGCGCTTCTGGCCGTTGAGCACCCACGTGTCGCCATCGCGCTTCGCCGTCGTCGTCAGGCCGCCGCCGGTGCCCGAGCCGACCAGCGGCTCGGTCAGCCCGAAGCAGCCGACCTTCTCCATGCGGGCCATCGGGGGCAGCCACTTCTGCTTCTGCTCCTCGGTGCCGTTCAGGT
The DNA here is from genome assembly GCF_019244115.1 of Bradyrhizobium sp. Classification (GTDB taxonomy): domain Bacteria; phylum Pseudomonadota; class Alphaproteobacteria; order Rhizobiales; family Xanthobacteraceae; genus Bradyrhizobium. The sequence goes on along the minus strand of NZ_JAFATE010000773.1, from coordinate 988 downwards.
AGATGGAGTACATGGCGAGGCCGGTGTGGACGCCGTGGAAGGTACAGAACGAAACGTCGGTTCGCGCGATCTCCATGGCGGTCAGTCCGACCAGCAGCGGGCTTCCGCCCGGGCAGCCGTAGCCCTTTATGCCCATGCCGGCGATGCCCAGCTCCTTGTACGAGGGGAGCAGCTCGAACGGGAACGAGTCCTCGACCCAATACTTGTTGATGATGGGCTGGACTTTCGTCTCCATGTAGGCGCGCACCTTCCTCACGACCGCCAGCTCCTCGGCGGGCAGCGTCTCGGCGAACTCATAGAAGTCGCTGTTCGGCACCGGAAGCGGCTTCGGCGGTCTGATGTCTTTAGTCGCTGTTGTCATTTCAGTGCTCCTGCGTCAGTTAGTAACTGTCTTCTCCGGCGTCAACGGATGAGACGCGGCCGGTCGCCTCGTCTTCGACCTGAGCTACCTCAAGCCGGCGTAAGCGACCCCGGTCAGGTTCCCTTGCGCTAAGGTCAGCGCCCTCTTCTCAGTGCCGTCCAGTCTCGCGGAATAGACCGAGCCGCCGAGGTCGGAGAAGAACATCCGACCGCCCTTCAAATCGAGCGACAGCCCGATGGCCTCCATCAGGTCGCCGACGAGAATCTCCGGCCCTCCGCCGGGCTGCGCGTCCAGCGCCGCGCGGCTCACGGTGTTACCCCGCGGCGGGTTGCCGCGGTCAGTCCAGTAGAGCATGCGTCTGCCGAGGTCGAGTTCGAGGTCAATCGGCTCGGGCAGGCGGTCGAAGAGCACTTCGATGTCGGTGCGATTCGCGGGGCCCTCGCCCTTCGGGATTTCGAGGTTCGCGCGGAAGATGCGCCCCTCGCCTGCGTTGTCGCCGCCCTTCTGCGTCCAATAGACCTTGCCGCCTTCGTGATCGACGGCGATCCCGACGCACCACTTCGTGGCGTCGGGGCCGGGGCGCGCGTCGCCCTGACTCGTGTCGACGAGGGTCTCGATCTCCGAGCC
>NZ_JAFATE010000692.1 GCF_019244115.1 Bradyrhizobium sp. | reverse complement strand
GTCAGGCCCGGCGTGCGACGCGCCGGCGCCTCCTTCTTGCCGAACAGGCCCCACGGCCGCACGATCAGCACCACGGCCATCACCAGAAAGACCAGGATGATCGAGATTTTTGGGAAGACCAGGATGCCGAAGGCGTTGAGCTCAGAGACCAGCACCGCGGCGACGAAGGCGCCAAAAATGCTGCCGAGCCCGCCGATCACCACGACGACGAAGACCTCGACGATGATGCGCAGGTCCATCGCGTGATGCACGGCATCCCTGGGAATCTGCAGCGCGCCGCCGAGCGCGGCGAGAAACACGCCGACGGCAAAGACCGACGTGAACAGCCATTTCTGATTGACGCCGAGGCTGGCGACCATGTCGCGGTCCTGCGTCGCTGCGCGCACCAGCACGCCCCAGCGCGTGCGGCGAAACAAGAACCAGAGAATGCCGAGCACGACGGGTCCGAACACGATCAGGAACAGGTCGTAGCTCGGTACGCTCTGGCCGAGCACATCGACAGCGCCCTTGAAGCCGGGCGCGCGGCGGCCGACGAGGTCGCTGGGACCCCAGAGCAGCACGACGATGTCCTCGACCATCAACGTCAGGCCGAAGGTCGCGAGCAGCTGGAACAGTTCGGGCGCGTGATAGATCCGTCGCAGCAGGATCATCTCGACCAGTGCGCCCGCGGCCGCGACGATCAGCGCGGCAGCGACGATGCCGCCCCAGAAGCCGAGCGCTCCGGCCAGTCTATCCGTCAGCGTGTAGGCGACATAGGCGCCGAGCATGTAGAAGGCGCCGTGCGCGAAATTGACAATCCGCGTCACGCCAAAGATGATCGACAGGCCCGAGGCGACCAGGAACAGCGATGCGGCGCTGGCCAACCCTGTCAGGAACTGAACGATGTAGAAGGCCATGGGCGGTTCGTGTTGTCGCAGCTTCGACGCATGGGCCTCATCCTTCGAGACACGCGCAAGAGCGCGCTCCCTGGGGTTGAGGGTCTCAATCCTCATGGTGAGGAGCGCGGCATCGCCGCGCGTCTCGAACCATGAGGCCCGATATCAGGCCCTCGGCTTGACCGAGGCCTAATCCTTCGGGCGCATCTTCTCGATCTCGGCGTCGTTGGGCAGGAAGTCAGAACCCTTCTGGTAGACCGAATCCACCATGACGCCCTTGCCGTCCTTCAGCGCGGTCTTGCCGACAAAGGCACCTAGCGTCGACTGATGATCGATCTTGCGGAAGGTGATCTCGCCGAACGGCGACGGCACCGCAAGACCTTCCGCGGCTGCGATCAGCTTGTCCGGATCGGTCGATCCGGCCTTGGTTAGGATCGCAGCCGCCGACTTGATGGTCTCATAGCCGACGATGGAGCCGAGCCGTGGGTAATCGTTGTACTTGGCCTGATAGGACTTCAGGAACGCGTCGTGCTCCGGCGTCTTGATCGAATACCAGGGATAGCCGGTCACGATCCAGCCTTCCGGTGTTTCGTCCTTGAGGGGATCGAGATATTCAGGCTCACCTGTCAGGAATGACACGACGGCGCGATCCTTGAACAGCCCGCGCGTGTTGCCTTCGCGAACGAACTTCACGAGGTCGGCGCCGAAGGTGACGTTGAGGATCGCCTCGGGATTGGCGGCAGCGAGCGCCTGCACCACCGGACCCGCATCGATCTTGCCGAACGGCGGCCACTGCTCGTCGACCCACTGGATGTCGGGCCGCTTCTCCGACATCAGCTTCTTGAACACGCTGACCGCCGACTGGCCATACTCATAGTTCGGCGCGATCGTCGCCCAGCGCTTCGCCGGCAGTTTTGCGGCCGCCTCGACCAGCATCGCCGCCTGCATGTAGTTGGAGGGGCGCAGGCGGAAGGTGTAGCGGTTGCCCTTCGACCAGGTGATGGCGTCGGTCAGAGGCTCGGCGGCGAGAAAAAACACCTTTTTCTGGTTGGCGAAGTCGGAGACGGCGAGGCCGATGTTGGACAGGAAAGTGCCGGCCAGCATCGCGACATTTTCGCTCGAGACGAGCTCGTTGGCGGCGGTCTGCGCGTCGGCCGGCTTGCCGCCGTCATCCTTGGAGATCACGACCAGCTTCTTGCCGCCAATGCCGCCCGCGGCGTTGATCTCCTCGACCGCGAGCTGCCAGCCCTTGCGGTAGGGCTCGGTGAAGGCCGGCAGCAGCGAGTAGCTGTTGATCTCGCCGATCTTGATCTCGCTCTGCGCCCTTGCGCCGTTCGCCGTGCCGGCGACCACGATCGCAAGTGCCGCGCCAAGATATCTGCTTCGTCGCATCCCTTCCTCCGCTGCTAAAAGAATTACCGCAAACCGTCTTCGCCCTTGATCTCGGAAATCGTCAGCCCGCCGACACGCGGCAGTGGCCGGCCGCTGTCGGTGACCGCGACCGCGACCATGATCTCGCCAGCGCGCGGCGCGTCGTTGATCTGCACCTCCATGCCGTCGAAATGGCTGCGCACGAAGGCCGCGTCCTTGTGGCCGAGCGGAATGTCGAGCGTCGTGCCCGGGCCGCTGCGTTTCTTCGACGAGGGAATCAGCGCCGCGCCCTTGCCGAGTACCTTGCGCACCGGCGCGCCCATTTTGGGATGCAGGATGGCCGCCGCGTGCTCCAGTTCGCCATTCTCACCGACCGCGGCGGCCTTGCCATAGCTCTGCACCTTGGCGCCGTCGATGCCGAGCGCCGCGACCGCCCGCTTGGCCAGGAGATCGCCGAGCTCTTCGCCGATCGCGATCAGGGGCGCGAGGTCCTCGACGTAGCGGCCCGCGAACGGATTTTCGATCACTGCAATCGCGGCCGCGCGGCGCGTCGGCGGCGATATGGTCTTGCCCATCTCCAGATGGGTTTCCTCGACCACCGTGACGATCTTGCGAATGATGGCGCTCATTGGCTTCCGTCCGTTTTCGATTCAAGCCTGTATCAAGCTCTCGCGCACCCTTCCATGAAGGCCGCGCGATGGCGATGTGTCGAACCTGACGAGGCCGACGGTCGTGATCCTGCCCTTCAGGCACAGCGCTGCGCCTTCGATCAATCCTGCCGCGAGCGCGCCCTGCGCGCAATCGGCGCCTGCCGCGAGCGCCCTTGCGATCTCGCCATCGGAGAGCGCGCCGACCTCGCGGGTGACGAGCCGCGCGCCGAGATCGCTCTCGACCTGCAATTCGCTCGCCGGGCAGCGCGCCACGGCGGCATGGCCGGGCAGATCCACCGCGTTGGCAATGATGGTCGCGGCGGCGTCAGCCTGCGATGCAGTCTTTGCCAATACGGTGGCGGCATCGGCTATGCCGAGCGAAAAGCTGCGGCCGTGCCGGCCGCTGGTCGCGATACCGCCGATCGCATCGTCCGCGTGGATCAGCACGGTTCGCATCACGCCCCGGCGATCTGGCCGGTCCATCACGCCGACGCTGAACTGCGCAGCAGGGGCCAGATGCAGCGCAATGTCGCCGCCATTGTTGACATAGGCGCGGTCGAGTCTCGCCGCACCTTGCATCGCGCCGAGGATCTCCTCGGCGACGCTGCCCGCGACCGCGGCCATCGGCGTGATGAATTTTTCCGCGGCAAATGGCGCCACGGCGGCATGCATGCGCCGCGCGACCATCCCCCTCAGCCGGCACGTGTGCGGATCGGCCGCCTGCCGCAGCATCGCCAGCTCCTCGCAGAGTTCGTCGAGCAGGCCGACAAAGCGTTGCGCAGCCGCGCGATAGGCCGCGCGCATCTCGTCCTCGCTCCCGTCAGCCTCCACGATCAGATCGATCGGACCGTCCTGCAGATGCAGCCGCTTGCCGCCAGGCAGAAGCGCCATTTGCGGCAACCTGGTCATGCGCGCCGCCCGGGGATGAGCGGCATCGGCCGGATCTCGGCACCATCCTTCAGCGACGCCAGCGGCCGGACATGATCCATATGGCCGCCGAGCGCCGCATAATCGGACAATTTCATCGTGAACTCGATCGGCGCGACCAGCGCCGGCGTCGGCACATAGCCGAACGCGCCCGCCGGCATCTGCGTCACGTCCACCATGAAAGTGATGCCGCCGCCCGGCCAGACATAGACCGGCGCGCCGCCACTGGTTACCCGCGTCAGCGCGTCCTTCACCGATCGCGTCAACCGCACCGGATTATCGGTAACTCCGGCGCGCAGCGAGCCGCCGGCGCCGGCCATGAACAGCACGGTGCAGAGCGCCGGCTCGCAATTCTCCTGGATGCGTTCGACCGAGAATTTGAGCTCGGTCGGCATCTGTCTCTCGACCGGGCGAAGCGCCTCATCCAATACGTAGTAGCCCGCGTGCTCGCCGGTCGTGGAGACCATCAGCATGGTGAGCCCCGGCCGCGCGACTTTACGATCGAACGAACCGAGAATCGACAAGGGATCGGCGATATTGGTGCCGCCCCAGCCGGTGCCAGGCTCGGCGACCTGGAAATAGCGGCCGGGCGTCGAGCGCCGGCCCTTCATCTTGATGCCGGTATCGGCGATGTCGAGCAGCTTGCCGGCCTGGTGTTCCGACAATACGCCGGTGATGTGGTCGTCGACCACGACGACCTCGTCCACTTTGCCATGCCACTGCTTGGCGAACATGCCGATGGTCGCCGAGCCGCAACCGACCCGCATCCGCTCTTCGGTCACGTTGTTGACAACAGGCGCCTGGCCGGCCTGCACCACGACCGTCGCGCCGCCATCGATCGCAAGCTCGACGCCCTTGCAGTTGGAGAGGTCCATCAGCGTATCGCAGGTGACGCGGCCCTCTTTCTTCGAGCCGCCGGTCAGATGATGCACGCCGCCGAGCGACAGCATCTGCGAGCCGTATTCGCTGGTCGTGACGTGGCCGACCGCCTCGCCCTGCGCCCGCACCGTCGCGGTTTCCGGGCCGAGATAGCGGTCGGTGTCGATCTTCACCTTGACGCCGCAATAACTGAAAATGCCCTCGGTCACCACGGTGACCATGTCGACGCCGTCGACCTCCGAGGAGACGATGAACGGCGCGGGCTTGTAGTCCGGATAGGTGGTGCCGGCGCCGATCGCGGTCACGAAGGTCGAAGGCGCCTGGACGATCTTGCCGTCCCAGTCGCCGGCCGCCTGGAACGGCACCACGCGGCCGCCATGCGAGACGGTGTGCTCGAGAATGATGTGGGGATCGACGCGGACCAGTTGTCCATCGTCATTGGCATAGCGATCGCAGGCGCCGGCGGCGCCCGGCTTGATGTAGCACATCACGGGGCAGGCATCGCAGCGGATCTTGTCGCCGCTGGTGGCCGCACTCGTCGCGTCCGTCATTGTCAGACAGCCCTAACCATCAAGCCGCAGTCATTTCATTCGTATGCAAATGATGTTGCGCGCGAAGCCGAAAGCTGTCAAGCGCCACGGCGCCTCAAAGCAGCCTTGCTGCATAAAAACTCAAACTGCCTCCCACGTTGGCTACAAAGCGTGCATTCGCTGCAGTGCAGAAGGAAGACGAGCGAGCAGCGCTTGCACGTTTGTACACAAACGGTAGTCTCCACCGACCTTTCGAGGAATCATCCGGACGCATCGCAATGACGCAGACGACGATCCGTCTCAACGTCAACGGCAGGACATACGATGTGCGTGCGGATGCCGATACGCCGCTGCTTTACATCCTGCGCAACGATCTCGCGCTGAACGGCCCGAAATACGGCTGCGGGCTCGGCGAGTGCGGCACCTGCACGGTGCTGATCGATAATCTCGCCGCCCGCTCCTGCGTGATCCCGATCAGCGGCTGTACCGGGCGAGCGATCGTCACGCTCGAGGGGCTCGGCACACGCGAAAAGCCCGATCCGGTGCAGCAGGCCTTCATTGAAGAGCAGGCCGCGCAATGCGGCTATTGTCTGAACGGCATGATCATGACGACCAAGGCGCTGCTTGCGCTGAGCCCGCATCCCACGGAAGCAGAGGCCGCGGAGGCGCTCAAATACAATCTCTGTCGCTGCGGCGCGCATGTCGAGATCATGCGTGCGGTGATGCGGGCCGCAGGACATCTGGTCGAGGCCGGCGATTGATGGCTCCCGCTGACAGTCCATCACGTCCGACGGGGGTTTTGACTGTCGTTCGTCGAAACCGATCGGGCGAAGCCGCCGCGTCCGAGACTTTCATCAGGATCACCGCCGACGGCGCGGTAACCGCCTACAATGGTCATGTCGACCTCGGCACCGGCATCCGCACCGCGCTCGGCCAGATCGTCGCCGAGGAGCTCGATGTCTCGTTTGCCCGCGTCGTGGTCGTGCTCGGCGATACCGCCGTCGTGCCGAACCAGGGCGCCACCATTGCCAGCGAAACCATCCAGATCACGGCCGTGCCCCTGCGCATCGCTGCGGCGCAGGCCCGGCAGTTTCTGGTTGCGCGCGCCGCGCAGCGACTCGAACTTCCGCTCTCGGAGCTGACGATCGAGGACGGCTTGGTGCGCGGCAAGGACAACCGCAGCGTCAGCTATGGCGAGTTGATCGGCGGCGAGACGATTCGCCTCGAACTCGCCGATGACGTGCCTGTGAAGCCGCCTTCGCAATATACGATTGTCGGACAGTCGATGCCCCGGGTCGACCTGGCGGCCAAGGCGACCGGCGAACTGGTCTATGTGCACGATGTCCGCGTGCCCGGCATGCTGCACGGACGGGTGGTGCGCCCGCCCTACGCCGGCGTCGATGCCGGCGCCTTCGTCGGCACCAGCCTCATCTCGATCGACGAGACGTCCGTGCGCGATATCGCAGGGCTCGTCGCCGTCGTCAGGCTCGGCGATTTCGTCGGCGTGGTCGCCGAGCGCGAGGAGGATGCGGCCAAGGCCGCCGCAAGGCTGCAAGTCGCCTGGAAGCCATCGCCGACGCTTCCTGATCTGAAAGACATCGAGACTGCTCTGCGCGCCAACCCGTCAACGCCGCGAACCTTGGCGAACAAAGGTAACGTCGATGCAGCGATTGCGGTTGCCGCCAAGCCGATGCCCCGGACTTATGCCTGGCCCTATCAGATGCATGCTTCGATCGGGCCGTCCTGCGCCGTCGCCGACTATCAGCATGATCGCGTCCATGTGTGGTCGGGCACACAAAACCCGCACATCCTGCGCGCCGATCTGGCGCTGCTGCTCGAACGGCCGGAGTCCGAGATCGAGGTCGTCAGGCTGGAGGCCGCCGGCTGCTACGGCCGCAACTGCGCCGATGACGTCACGGCCGACGCGGTGCTGCTGTCGCGGGCGGTCGGCCAGCCCGTGCGCGTGCAATTGACCAGGGAGCAGGAGCACGTCTGGGAGCCGAAAGGCACCGCACAACTGATGACGGTCAATGGCGGGCTGAATGCCGACGGCAGCGTCGCGGCCTACGATTTTGCCACGCGCTATCCCTCGAACGGCGCGCCGACATTGGCGCTGCTGTTGACCGGCCGGATCGCGCCAAAACCCGCGGTCATCGAGATGGGCGACCGCACCGCGATCCCGCCTTACGATTACGACAATCTGCGCGTCGTCGCGCATGACATGACGCCGATCGTCCGCGCCGCCTGGCTGCGCGGCGTCTCGGCGCTGCCCAACACGTTTGCCCATGAGTCCTACATCGACGAGCTTGCAGCCGAGGCCGGCGTCGATCCGATCGAATACCGGCTGCGCTACCTCAAGGACAAACGCGCCATCGATCTCGTGAATGCCGTCGCTGAGCGCGCGGGCTGGGCACCGCGGCCGGTGCGGGCCGAGAAGGACGGCGATGTCGTGAGCGGCCGCGGCTTCGCCTACGCGCTCTATGTCCACAGCAAGTTTCCCGGCTACGGCGCGGCATGGTCGGCCTGGATCGCCGACGTCGCAGTCGACAAGAAGACCGGCGACGTCAGCGTGACGCGCGTCGTCGCCGGCCAGGATTCCGGGATGATGATCAATCCCGACGGGGTGCGGCACCAGATCCAGGGCAATGTGATCCAGTCGACCAGCCGCGCGCTCATGGAGGAAGTCTCGTTCGACCGCCATGCCGTGACGGCGCGCGAATGGGGCGCCTATCCGATCATCCGCTTTCCCGACCTGCCCAAGATCGACGTTTTGATGCTGCCGCGTCCGGATCAGCCGCCGCTCGGGGTTGGCGAGTCCGCCTCCGTGCCGAGCGCGGCCGCCATCGCCAATGCGATCTTCGACGCGACGGGCGTGCGCTTTCGCGAGCCGCCGTTCACGCCGGAGCGCATTCTCGAAGGCCTGCGCGGCCGGCGGCCGGCAAAACCCGAGATACTGCCCGCGCCCTCCGCGCCTCCGCACGCCCTGAGCATCTGGAAAGATCTGTTCGGGACGTCGCGAGGCGTGCTGGCCACGATCGGCGCCCTCTGCGCGGCCGTGATCAGCATCGGCGCGGCCGTGCTGCCAGGGCGCGCGATTGCCCCGATCGCGCCGCCCGACCCATCGGTCTACGCGGCGGCGACGATCGCGCGCGGCGCGCAACTGGCGGCGCTCGGCAATTGCGCGGTTTGCCACACCGCGGACAGCGGCATTGCAAATGCCGGCGGACGGCCGCTAGAGACGCCGTTCGGCGTGATCTATTCAACCAACATCACGCCTGATGTCGAAACCGGGATCGGCGGCTGGTCCTACCCGGCCTTCGTGCGCGCGATGCGCGAGGGCATCCATCGCGACGGCCGCCATCTCTATCCGGCATTTCCCTACACGCATTTTGCCAAAGCGACCGATGCGGATCTGCAGGCGCTCTATGCCCATCTGATGGCGCAGGCGCCGGTCAGAGCCGACATTCCGGAGAACCGACTCGCCTTTCCGTTCAATCTGCGCCCGTTGCTCGCGGGGTGGAACGCGCTGTTTCACGAGACCGACGCGTTCAAGCTGGACGCGACTCGATCGGAGCTATGGAATCGCGGCGCCTATCTGGTCGAGGGTCTCGGCCATTGCGGCGCCTGCCATTCCCCGCGCAATGCGCTCGGCGCGGAGCGTGCGGAGGCGCAGCTCGCCGGCGGTTTTGCGGAAGGCTGGGAAGCGCCGCCGCTGACGTCGCTCTCGCGCGCGCCGATTCCCTGGAGCGAAGACGAGCTCTTCGTCTATCTACGCTCGGGGCAGTCGCGCTCTCATGGCGTCGCGGCAGGTCCGATGGCGCCGGTCATCCGCGATCTCGCGCGCCTGCCTGATGCGGATATCCGCGCGATGGCGGTTTATCTCGCCTCCTTCAGCACCCATGCGCTCGATCGGTCCGCGCAGGATGCGCTTGCCGCAAAACTCGAAAGCGACACGAAAACCACGTCCGCGTCGTCCCCGGGCGCACGTCTCTATCTCGGCGCCTGCGCTGTCTGTCACGAGGTCGGCGGGCTGCCGCTGTTCGGCGGCCGGCCGTCGCTCGCGCTCAACAGCAACCTGCACAGCGACAGGCCCGACAATCTCATTCAGGTGATCCTGCACGGCATTGCCGCGCCCGCATCTGATGACCTCGGTTACATGCCAGCCTTCGGAGAGAGCTTGAACGACCGGCAGATCGAAGAACTCGTCTCCTACCTGCGACGGCAATTTGCGCCCGACAAGCCGGCGTGGCTCGATGTCGGCGCTCGCGCCGCGCACATCAGGCAGACGGCGCCGGCCGATTGATCGATCAACGTCATCATGGCCGGGCTTGTCCAGGCCATCCACGTTGGCAGCGGAAAAGAAAGGCGTGGATGCCCGCGACAAGCGCGGGCATGACGGGCTTGTGCGATCGTCTGTCCTATTCCTCCCCATCCGGGCAGTTCCCAAATTGGCACCGAGCACCCAGATTGGATTCAAATCCAATGGAGCTTGCCATGACCGATTCACCCCTGTTTTCGCTGTCCTCCGCGATCGCGGACGTGGTCGCGAAAACCGCACCTGCCATCGTTTCCGTCCACTCGCATCGCTCCCGCGCTTCCGGCTTCGTCTGGAAGAGCGGCTTCATCGTCACCGCCGATGAGGCGCTTGCCGAAGAAGGTGAAGTCTCGGTCAGGCTGGCCGATGGCACGACGCGGCCGGCGACGATTGCCGGACGCGATCACACGACCGACGTCGCGCTGCTGAAGGTCGACACCGCCGGCCTGACGCCGATCAAGCTATCCGCCACGGTACCAGCCCTGGGCTCGCTCTCCCCTGTCATTGCCGCCGCGCACGGCGCGCCTGCCGCCCTGCTCGGCACCGTCTCGCTTGTCGGCGCTGCGTGGCGCTCGATGCGCGGCGGCGAGATCGACGCGCGGATCGAGCTCGATGTGCGCCTGCGTCACGGTCACGAGGGCGGCCTCGCGCTCGATGCGTCGGGCAACGCCTTCGGCATGACCGTGTTCGGGCCACGGCGCGTGCTCGTCATTCCCGCAGCCACGATCGAGCGCGTGGCTCCGAAACTCGAGACCCACGGCCGGATCGCCCGCGGCTATCTCGGCGTCGGCTTGCAGCCGGTCGAACTCGACGACGGCGTTGGCGCGATGGTGATGAGCGTCGACCGAGCGGGGCCGTCCGCCGCCGCCGGTTTGCGGCAAGGTGACGTCATCGTCAGCTGGAACAATGAAAAACTGTCCAGCGTCCGATCGCTGCTCCGCTCGCTCGGCCCCGACAGCGTCGGCAAGGTCGCGGATATCGTGGTGCGTCGCGCCGGCGAGCCGGTGAATGTCAAGATAATGATCGGCGAAAGGCCGCGCGCGTGAACGAGGAGACACAGCCTCCGATCGTCATCGCGATCGAGGTCGATGACCCCGCCCTGGCTGACCGGCTCGCGGCGCTGCTCGGCGGCGTCGCGGGCGTTCGCCTGGCGGCAGTGGGAGAAGCGCCTGCGGTCAAGCTGGTCTCACCGGATCGACACGGGGAGCGCGCGGCGAGCGGCATCGAGCTGACACCGAGGGAGCTCGACGTGCTCGCATTGCTCGCCGAGGGCGCATCCAACAAGGACATCGCGAGGCGGCTCGGAATTTCAGTGCATACCGCGAAATTCCATGTCGGGTCGCTGCTGGAAAAGCTCGACGCGACAGGCCGCACCGACGCCGTCGCGCACGCCGCGCGGCGCGGCGTGATTCATTTATGACAGAGGTAAAGTAGCTCAAGCCCGGAGCATCGTCATGGCCGGTCTTGTCCTCGCGGCCCGGGGACGCGGTGCAGAGCGAGCGGCGGATCAATCTCCGCCTGCCGCATAACCGCCATGGCGACGAGATACGTGCAAAATTCTGCGCCGCCTTGCATGATGGCCGTGCGGTAGCGTTAAGCACGACAGGCGCAACGCGCGGTGGGGCGCCGCCCAAGGACAGGAGATGACCAGCTTCCTGATCGTTGACGATCACCCTAGGAAGCCCTGGGAAACGGCGCGCGCTCAGCGCTTACCGAAGCCAGCAAGATCGACCTGCCGGTTCCGACGGCCGACCCGGCCTCAAGGCCGGCCGCTCCGAATTGCAATGACATCACGGGTTGACATGGGCCGGAGAGAACGCCACAGGCTACCTATGCGCCGCACGTTGGCATGGCTTGCCGCCCTCATCCTCGTTCTTGCTCCCGTGCTCCCGGCGCGGGCTACCGAGACGCTGCGCGTCGGCTTCCAGGCGACGGGGACCTTTGCCTGGGTGCTCGACGTGATCCGCCGTCACGATCTGGCGCGCCAGGCCGACCTCGAACTGCAGACCGCCGAATTTGCCTCGACCGACGCAGGCAAGCTTGCGATCAACAGCGGCTCGGTCGACATCGCGGTGTCGGACTGGCTTTGGGTCGCGCGCGAGCGCGCGCTTGGCGCAAAGCTGCTGTTCTATCCTTATTCAAGCGCCGTCGGCGCGGTCATGGTCAAGGCTGATTCCCCCGTCAAGCAGTTCGATGATCTCAGGGGCAAGGTGCTGGCGGTGGCCGGCGGCCCGATCGACAAGAGCTGGCTCATCATCCGCGCTGCGGCGCTTCGCCGCGGCATCGATCTGAAGCGCGAGGCCAGCCTGCAATACGGCGCGCCGCCATTGATGTTCCAGAAGCTGCAGCAGGGCGAAGCCGATGCCGGGCTGAATTTCTGGAATTTTTGCGCACGGCTGGAGACGCTCGGATACCGGTCGCTGATCGACGTGCGCGATGCCGAAAAAGAGCTCGGCCTCAAGCAGCCCGTGGCCATGATCGGCTACGTCTTCTCCGAGCAGTTTGCGGCGGGTCATCGCGACGCGATCAATCGCTTCATCAGGATTGCGCAGGCTGCGAACGAGCTGCTGCGGCAGTCGGACGGCGAGTGGGACGCACTGCGTCCGCTGATCAAGGCCGAAGACGAGGCAACCTTCACCATCATGCGCGAGCGCACCCGCGAGGGCATGCCGTATCGCTCGATCGACGAAGAGGCCTCCGATGCGCGCGTCCTGTTCCGGACACTGGCACAGATCGGGGGTGCGGAACTGGTCGGTCCGGCCGGCGAGCTCGATGCCGGGCTCTACTACTATCCCTCGGCCACGCACGGGGAATAGCCGGTGGCGCGCGCGCTGTCGGTCGCCGCATTGATCGCGATCTGGGCGGTCGCGGCCGTGCTCGCGCACTCCCGCCTGCTGCCCTCGCCGCTCGGCGTTGCCGAGACCATCGTGGCCGATCTGAAGTCCGGCGAACTGCCGCTCGAGATCGGCTATACGCTGGCCAGGGTCGTCGCATCGTTCACCATCGCGCTCGTGCTCGGCTCCGTCGCCGGCTATGCCATGGGGCAATTCCGTACGATCGATCGCTATGCCGATCCCTGGCTGGTCGCGCTGATCAACCTGCCGGCGCTGGTGACCATCATCTTCGCCTATGTCTGGATCGGCCTCAACGAGACTGCGGCCATCCTCGCGGTCGCGCTCAACAAGCTGCCCAACGTCATCGTGGTGATGCGCGAGGGGGCGCGCGCACTCGATCCGGGACTTGACGAAATGGCGCGGGCCTATCGGCTCGCGCCGCTCACACGGTTGCGTCACATCGTAGCGCCCCAGCTTGCGCCCTACCTTGCGGCCGGGTCGCGCTCGGGCCTGGCGACGGCCTGGAAGATCGTGCTGGTGGTCGAACTGATCGGGCGGCCCAACGGCGTCGGCTTCGTCCTCGGCAGCGCGTTTTCGCTGTTCGACATGACCAAGATTCTCAGCTATGCGGTGACCTTCATCGTGCTAATGCTGGCGATCGAGAATTTCCTGGTGCAGCCATTTGAACGACGCGCGCAACGCTGGCGACCGCGACGCCCTTGAGCTTCGCATCTCTTCCAAGGTCTACTGCGCGGCTGATGGCACGGCCGTCGAAGTCCTGCGCGGTCTCGAGCTTGGTCTCCAGGCGGGTCAATTGGGTGTCCTGCTGGGCCCGTCGGGTTGCGGCAAGACCACCACGCTGCGGATCGCCGCCGGGCTCGACCCGGATTTTTCGGGGCATTGCCGCCCCCCGGGATCGGGCCGCCTCGGCATCGTCTTCCAGGAGCCGCGACTGCTGCCCTGGCGCACGGTGGAGCAGAACATCCGCCTGGTGCTGCCGCCCGAGCAGGCGGACGTCGACCTCAGCGACCTCCTCGATACGCTCGGCCTTTCCTCGCACCTTGCCCGCTATCCCGGCGAGCTCTCCCTTGGGCTGGCGCGGCGCGTCGCGATTGCGCGAGCCTTTGCGGTGCGGCCCGATTTCCTGCTGCTCGACGAGCCTTTCGTGTCGCTGGACGAGGCGACGGCCGCACGGCTGCGCGAGGAGTTGCTCGCGCTGACCGGCCGCGGCCACGTCACGACGCTGCTGGTCACTCACGATGTGGAGGAAGCGATCCGGCTCGCCGATCGCCTGTTCTTCCTATCGGACCGGCCCGCCCGTATCGTCCTGGAGCGCTGCCTGCCGCCGCCACGCGGCGCACGCAGCCCAGCCACGATCGCCGCAATCCGGGACGAACTGCGCGAGCAACTCGCGGATGCCAAAGCGTCAGGCTAGTTTGCTCTCAATCGCAAAACGCACGAGCTCGGACGAGGTTCGAATGCCGAGCTTCTGGCGCATGATCGACGAGGTGTTGGCGATCGTCTTGTAGGATGCGTTGATCATCCAGGCGATCTCCGACAGGCTCTTGCCGGAGCCGAGCAGCCGCAAAATCTCGATCTCCCGCGGCGTCAGCTTGGCGAGACGTCCTTCGGCCGAGGTTGCGCGGGCGAACGCAATGCCCTGCGCAAGCGCCGGTGGCAGGAACACCCCGCCGCCGGCGACCGCGCGGATCGCCTTGACCAGATCGGCCGGATCACCCGACTTGGACACATAGCCCTTGGCACCGCTGTCGATGGCGCGCGCCGCAAAGATCGGATCGTCATTCATGCTGAACACGATGATGCGGGCGCTCGCATCGCGCGCCAGGATGCGCCGGGCCAGTTCGAAGCCGGACACGCCGGGCAGATTGATGTCGAGCACGCAGACGTCCGGGCGCTCGGCGACAAACGTGTCAAGGCCGGTCTCAGCGCTCGACGCCTCCAGGATGACGATGTCAGGATCGTCCGCCATCAAGGCCCGACAGCCCGAGGCCACGATCGGATGGTCATCGACGATCAGGACACGCATCGCAAACTCCACCGCGACGCATCATCAGGTAATCGAGGCATTGTGCAGGACAGCCGGAAATACTGTACCGTTCAATTAGATAGCCGTCGATTTGTCCTGTCAACGCGATTGGCAGGGGCACTGCTTCAAGGCGGCGGACGGGAATCCTGACGATGTGGCGGACGTTCTCGCTGCGCACGCGGCTCAACCTGCTTCTTGCCCTGGTTCTGGTCCTGGGGCTTGCGATCAATATCGGGCGGCTCTTGCTGGAAGCAGGTCCCCGCGTGCAGGCCGAAGACCAGAGCGTCGTCAAGCTCGCCCGCGAATTCGTTCAAACGCTGGTCGCCGATCTCAGCGAGTCCGCCGAACCCGATGCGCGGCTCGACCAGATCGTCACGCGGCTTGGCGAACTCCGCCACGTCAGCATCACGCGTATCCGCGGCGGCGCCGGCCGCGCCCCTCCCTTGTCCCCGCATCAAGATACCGCCGCCGACGCGCCAACGGTGCCGGGCTGGTTCGTCACGCTGATCCACCCCGAGCAAACCACCGTCGACCTGCCGGTCCTCGTCAATGGCCGATCGCTGGGCACGCTCGCGATCACCTCGCATCCGACCGACGAAATCGCCGAGATATGGGACGGCATCGTCACCCAGCTCGAAGTCGGCAGCGCCATCGCGATCATTCTCTTCGTCATCACCATGACCGTGCTGAACCGGGCACTCGCGCCCATTCAATCGCTCGCGGGCGCGATGAAAAACATCGCCGCCGGAGATTACGAGACCAGGGTCACGCCGCGTGGCCCGCCCGAATTCGCCGCGATCTGCAGCCAGTTGAACGACCTCGTGGCGACGCTTGGTCAGTCGCTTCGCGACAAGCAGCAGCTCGCCGAGAAGATTGTGTCGCTGCAGGACGCCGAGCGCAAGGACGTCGCGCGCGAGTTGCACGACGAGTTTGGTCCGCATCTGTTCGCGCTGCGCGCCCATGCCTCGGCGCTGGCGCAAGCCGCGACCGCAGATGCCCCGGATATCCGCTCCTTGCGGAAGCACGGCGACAGCATTTTGGCGCAAATCAACACGCTGCAGCACGTCAATCGCCGCGTGCTCGACCGCCTGCGTCCCGTCGGTCTCAGTGAGCTCGGCCTTACCGATGCGCTGGGCGCCCTGATGCGGCTCTGGCGCGAAGCCAATCCCGGCGTGACCATCGAGACCTCGATCTCTCCGGAACTCGGCCGTCCCGGGGATACCGCGGAGCTCACGATCTACCGCATCGTCCAGGAAGCGCTGACCAACGTGTTTCGCCATTCCGGCGCGACCCATGTCGAGATCGCCATCGAACCGGCCGCGCCGCCCAAGGGACTGCCGGCCGCCGGCGCCGCAACGTTGCTTCGCGTCCGCGACAATGGCGCAGGCCTGCCGGCCGCCCACAGGTCCGGTTTTGGCCTGATGGGAATGCGCGAGCGGGTGCTGGCGCTGGGCGGCACCCTCACGGTCGCGTCAAGCGAGCAAGGCGTGCTGGTCGAGGCCCTCGTGCCGAACGGAGCGCCGCCCTAGCGCTGAAGCGGAAAGCAGCCGGATATTCCCAACGCAAAAGATCGCGCCGACCTCATGGCTGCTCCGCGTTGAAGAGCGGCAAAGACTTTCATCCGATATCGAACTTGACGCCCTGCGCAAGCGGCAGCGTCCGGCCATAATTCACGGTGTTGGTGACGCGGCGCATATAGGCCTTCCACGTATCCGAACCGGATTCGCGTCCCCCGCCGGTCTCTTTCTCGCCGCCGAATGCGCCGCCGATCTCGGCCCCCGACGGTCCAATATTGACATTGGCGATGCCGCAATCAGAGCCGCGCGCGGAGAGAAAGATCTCCGCCTCGCGCAGGTCGCTGGTGAAGATCGAAGAGGACAGTCCCTGCGGGACGGCATTGTGCAGGGCGAGCACCGCGTCGAAATCGCGGTACGGGATCACATAGAGGATCGGCGCGAATGTCTCCCGTTCCACCGGTCCGGTCTGCCGCGCGATCTCGACGAGCGCGGGGCGCACGTAGTAGGCCTCCGACCGGCCTCGAACCATGACCCGCTCGCCGCCGAACACGATGCCGCCGGCGGCCTTGGCAAGGTCCAGCGCCGCCTGCATCTGCTCATAGGCGATGCCGTCGATCAGCGGACCGACCAGGGTGGCGGGCTGCAGCGGATCACCCGTCGTGACGGATTGATAGGCCTTTTTCAGGCGCGGCAAGAACGTACCGTAGACATCCTCATGAACGAACAGGCGTCGCAGCGTGGTGCAGCGCTGGCCGGCGGTACCCATCGCCGCAAAGGCGACTGCACGCAGCGTCAGGTCGAGATCGGCACTGGGCGTCACGACCGCGGCATTGTTGCCGCCGAGCTCTAGAATAGCCCGGGCAAATCGCTTCGCGAGCCTCGGGCCGACGTTGCGGCCCATCGCGGTCGAGCCGGTCGCCGAGACCAGCGGGACTCTTGGGTGATCGACCATAACTTCACCGACATCGCGGCCGCCGATGAGGAGTGTCGCGAGCCCTTCCGGCGCTTCGCCGGCCTGTTGACGGAAGCGCGCCAACGCCCGCTCGAACAGCGCTGTCGTCGCCAGCGCCGTGAGCGGCGCCTTCTCTGACGGCTTCCAGACCGTGCTGTTGCCGCAGACCAGGGCCAGCGCCGCGTTCCAGGCCCACACTGCAACGGGAAAGTTGAACGCCGAAATGATGCCGGTGACGCCGAGTGGATGCCAGCTCTCCATCATGCGGTGCTCGGCGCGCTCGGTCGCAATGGTGAGGCCGTGGAGCTGGCGCGAGAGGCCAACGGCGAAATCGCAGATGTCGATCATCTCCTGGACTTCGCCAAGACCTTCGGAGGTGATCTTCCCGACCTCGATCGACACCAGCCGTCCCAGCGACGGCTTGCTGGCGCGAAGCTCCTCGCCGAACAGCCTGACCAGTTCGCCGCGTTTCGGCGCCGGGACCATGCGCCACTGCAGGAACGCCGCGTGGGCGGTGTCGATCGTGCGTCCTACGCTGTCCGGATCCGACTCGCGGACGCGGGCGACGATTTCGCCCGTGATGGGCGAGCGGGCCGGCAGCGTGCCGCCGGTGTGGCTCGCGGGATCGACACCAAGCTCGCCGAGGAGCCGGGCGACCTCGGCGCCCAGTTTGGAGTGGTCGACGGTCTCAATTGCATCGGCTTCGGGCATCATCATTCTGTCCAGCCGGCCGTCCGGGAACCGCCGGCAGCGGCTTCGATCGGCACTGCCTGATAATAGGACTTGCGCGGCCGCATCGCCATATCGACGCGAAACAGAACCGCCCGGCTTTCGAAGCGCAGCGGGTCTTGGGTCTTCGGCTCTTCGGCGAAGCGCCGGCACGACGATCAGGAACGGGAGAAGCCCGATGAAGGTGCTGCCGGCGGTCACAATGGCCAGCGAACGTTGCATGTGCCCGCCGATCCCTTGGAAAATTGCGGCGAAGGACATCCCGCGGGTGCGGCGCGCGGATGTTTTCGCTATGCGCTCAAACGGGTGGCGAATTGCCCCAACTTTGAGCAACGGCCCGACGCATCCTTGCCGGGTATGAGGATGCGCCGGGCCTAGCCGCGCACCGGGACCGTTAACCGACGTCGGCTGCCAACATTCAAGCAAATG
>NZ_JAFATE010000617.1 GCF_019244115.1 Bradyrhizobium sp. | reverse complement strand
CGCGATCTTCACGACCGGGCCATTCCCGGCCACCATGAAGCCGAGGTGGGTCAGGATGCGCCGCATCTCGACCAGCGGCACCTCGATGCCGGCCAGCCGTTTGACCTCGGACAGCGGGAAATCGATGATCCGGTCATCGCCAAAGGTGTTGCCGACGACGACGTTCTCCGACGGCGTGCCGCCGCAAATCTCCATCACCAGCCGCGTCGCCATTTCGAGGCCGGGCACCATGAAGGCCGGATCGACACCGCGCTCGAAGCGGTAGCGCGCGTCGGTATTGATGCCGAGCTTGCGCCCGGTCTGCGCGATGTTGATCTCGTTCCACAGCGCCGATTCGATCAGCACATCGGTGGTGTTTTCGTCGCAGCCGGAGGCCTCGCCGCCCATAATGCCGGCGAGCGATTCGACGCCTGCCTCGTCGGCAATGACGCACATCGTGCCGTCCAGCGTGTAGCTGCGGCCATCCAGCGCCAGCAGCGTCTCGCCGTCGCGGGCGCGCCGCACCACCAGATTGCCCTTCACCTTCGCGGCGTCGAACACGTGCAGCGGGCGCGCGCGGTCATAGGTCATGTAGTTGGTGATATCGACCAGCGCGTTGATCGGGCGGAGGCCGATCGAGGTCAGGCGGTCGCGCAGCCATTTTGGCGACGGGCCGTTCTTGACGCCGCGCACCAGGCGCAGCGCAAAGCCCGGGCACAGCGCGGCGTCCTCGACGCTCACCTTCACCGGCGACGGGAACTCGCCCTTCACCGGTTTGATCGTGGGATCCTTGAACTTGCCCATGTCGGCGGCGGCGAGGTCGCGAGCGATGCCGTGCACGCCGGCGCAGTCTTGCCGGTTCGGCGTCAGGTTGATCTCGAACACGGGGTCGCCGATCCCGGCCCATTCGGCATAGGGCTTGCCGATCGGCGCGTCGGCGGGCAGCTCCATGATGCCGTCATGGTTTTCGGACAGCTGCAGTTCGGCCTCCGAGCAGAGCATGCCGCGGCTCTCGACCCCGCGGATGCTGCCGACCGACAGCGTAATGTTCTTGCCGGGGATGAAGGTGCCCGGCGGCGAGAACACGCTGATCATTCCCGTGCGCGCGTTAGGCGCGCCGCAGACGACCTGCACGGGCGCGGCCCCGTTGCCTGGATCGACCATGCAGAGGCGCAGCTTGTCCGCGTTGGGATGTTTTTCGGCGGAGATGACGCGCGCGATCGTGAACGGCGCGAGCAGTGCCGCCTTGTCCTCGAGATGCTCGACCTCGAGCCCGATCATGGTGAGCCGATCGACGAGTTTTTCGACCGGCTCGTCGGTGTCGAGGTGATCCTTGAGCCAGGACAACGTGAATTTCATGATGATGACTTCCCAGCGGTGGCTCGTTCCCTCCCCCGCCTGCGGGGGAGGGCTAGGGTGGGGGCTCTTGCCGCTACAGCAGCAGCAATCGTTTCGAGAACACCCGTCCGATTCGTCATCACATCGTGGTTGCTGAAACGGAGAACGCGAAATCCCTCGGCTTCAATAACCGCTGAGCGCGCCGCATCTGCACTCTCGCCATCGTCAGAGAAATGCTGTCCGCCATCGAGTTCGATCACGAGCTTTGCAGCATGACACACGAAATCCGCGACAAAGTTTTTGATTGGGACCTGACGTCGGAAGCTGATTCCAACCAGCCGATGATCACGCAGCTCCGACCAGAGCAGCCGCTCGGCTTCGGTCGAGTTTCTGCGGAGTGCCCGTGCATTCGATCGCAGCTTCGAAGAGATTTTCCAGGTTGGCTTTTTGGGCTCGTCCATTGGATTCTCCGTCGTGGGGTAGCCCCCACCCCAGCCCTCCCCCGCAAGCGGGGGAGGGAGTCCCAGCTTTCGTGCGGCTGGGGCGTGTGTGTCCATCCTCACGAGCTCAGTCCTCCGGCGAGCGTCGGGAGCTCGAGCGGCTTGAAACCGTAATGGGCAAGCCAGCGCACATCGCTGTCGAACAGCTGCCGCAGATCGGGCATGCCGTATTTCAGCATCGCGATGCGGTCGATGCCCATACCCCAGGCAAAGCCCTGGTACACGTCGGGATCGAGGCCACAGGCGCGCAG
>NZ_JAFATE010000542.1 GCF_019244115.1 Bradyrhizobium sp. | reverse complement strand
CGCGTTCGGGCAGGTCGCGCAGGCGCTGCGGCTGATCCCCGATCTCGAGGTCGAGACCATCGAGTCGAGCTGCTGCGGCATGGCCGGCGCGTTCGGCTATGGCGCGGACACTTATCACGCCTCGCTCGACATGGCCGAGGCCGCGCTGCTGCCCGCGGTTCGCAGCAGCGCGGCGACGACACTGATCGTCGCCGACGGCACCTCCTGCCGCCACCAGATCGCCGACGGCACCGGCCGCAGCGCGCTTCACGTCGCTCGCGTGCTCGCCATGAGCCTCGACAGCGCGGAGCTGCAATCCATGCCGCCTTCACCTGCACAGGACCAAACTCATGGCTGAACTGACCCTCGACGTCGCCCGCACGATTCTCGACGCCGCGCTGGCAAAGGCCGGCGCGCTCAAGCTGAAGCCGCTGGTGATTGCCATTCTGGACGCGCGCGGTGCGCTGAAACTGACCGCGGCGCAGGACGGCACCAGCCTGATGCGCGCCGAGATCGCGACCGGCAAGGCTTTTGGCGCGCTCGCGATGGGCATGGGCTCCCGCGCGCTGTTCCAGCGCGCGCAGGAGCAGGCCTATTTCGTCGACGCCGTGAATGCGCTGGCGCAAGGACGCCTCGTGCCGGTGCCCGGCGGCGTGCTGATCAAGGACGGCGACCGTCTGCTCGGCGCGGTCGGCGTCTCCGGCGACACGTCCGACAATGACGAGGCCTGCGCCATCGCCGGCATCGAGGCGGCGGGGCTGCAGGCCAATCCGGGATAGGACTGCCGACATGATCGAAGCCATCAGCGCGATCACGCTTGCGACCCATGACATGGCACGCGCCGTGCAATTCTACACTGCGCTCGGCTTCGATCTCGCACATGGTGGCGAGACGTCCGCCTTCACCACCTTTCGCGCCGGACCCGGCTATCTCAACCTGATCGCCGAAGGCGACGACAAGCGCTGGTCGTGGTGGGGCCGCATCATTTTCCATGTCGACGATGTCGACGCGCTCTACGCGCGGGCGCTGGCAATAGGATGTTCGCCCTCGACCAAACCGCGCGATGCCGAATGGGGCGAGCGCTTTTTTCACCTGACCGACCCGGACGGCCACGAACTCTCCTTCGCGCGGCCGCTGGCTACGATGTAGGGTGGGCAAAGGCGCTCTTGCGCCGTGCCCACCATCGAAATCAAGTTGCACCAGATGGTGGGCACGCTTCGCTTTGCCCACCCTACGTTCGCTGCGAGTTGCAACTCATTTTCCCGGCCACAACGGTTTGCGCTTTTCGGCGAACGCCTTCATGCCCTCCTTGGCATCCTCGGTCATCGCGAGCAGCGCAATCTGGCTTTCGGTGTAGGCGATGCTCTCGTCGAACGACATCGCCGCGATCGCGCGCATGGCATACTTGCCGCGCCGGATCGCGGTCGGCGATTTGTCGACGAGCCGGCCGATCAGCCAGTCGATCTTGGCATCGAGTTCGGCCGCCGGCACGACATAGTTGAGCAGTCCGGCCGCAAGCGCGGCTTTGGCGTCGAACGGCTCGCCGCTCAGCGCCCATTCGCTGACCAGCCGCGGCGGCGCAATCCGCTGCAACAGGCTCATGACCTGCATCGGGAACACGCCGACCTTCACCTCCGGCAGGCCGAACATCACATGATCGGCGGCGACCGCCAGATCGGTCATGCACAAAAGCCCCATGCCGCCGGCCAAGCAGACGCCACCGACCCGGGCGATCGCGGGTTTTGTCGCGTTCTGCGAGAGCCGGAGCAGATCGGCATAATCGACATTGGGGCTGGAGAAATCGAAGGCGAACGCCGCGCCTGAATTCTGCAGGTCGGCGCCGGCGCAGAATGCCTTGTCGCCGGCGCCGGTCAGCACGATGACGCGGACCGCGCTATCGTCATGCGCCTCGCGATAGCCTCTAGCGATGCCGGCGATGACGTCACCATTCAGCGCATTGCGCTTGTCGGGACGATTGATGGTGATCCAGTACGCGCTTCCGCGCTGCTCAAGGATCACACTAGGATGGTCGGTCATGGCCTGCCTCGCCGGTCCGCTCGCGTCGGACAGAGATTGCGCGCGATAGCGGATCGCCGGCAAGGCGATCTGCGTCATGCGCGCGATCAAAAAAACTGAAGCGGCGCGCTCTGATGCTTGCCACCGCCCGTCGCATTATCGCGCTAAAGGCTTGAGATCATTGAAGGTTCGTGACGTGGCCGAGGCCGCCGACTGCGCCATTGGCAGCGTCTATAACGAGTTCGGCGACTTCGACGGGCTGATCCTGACCGTCAACTGCGAGACGGTTTTGGCCCTCACCGCCCGCCTCAAAGCCGTCCCCGCGGAGGATCCGGTCCGCCAGCTGCATGGGCTCGCCGCGGTCTATCTGGAATTCGCCACCACGCAGGCCAACCTGCTGCGCTCGCTATTCGAACACCGGATGGAAGAGGACCGGCCATTCCCCGAAGACATTCTGCGCATGGTGATGCAGGCTTTCGAACTGATGCACGCCCCGCTCGCGCGGCTCCTGCCAGATCGGGGCGTCGCGCAGCTCGCAACCCTGGCCCGGCGGATGTTCTCCGCCGTCCATGGCATCATCTCGCTTGGGCTTGAGGAACGCATGGTCGCGCTGCCGCCCGACCAGCTTTCCCGACAGGTCGCCGGCTTCATCGATACGCACCTGGCCGGTCTCGGAATCAAGACCGCGCGTTGACGCGTTCGGATGGAGTGTGGCTACGTTGCGCCCTATCGTAGGGCGCGCCGGAGCTTTAGCGAAGGCGGCAAGCGGGGCATCCAGTATTCCGGAGACGGGAGTGCTTGAGCCGAGAGGCCGCGGCGTACTGGATCGCCCGGTCGAGCCGGGCGATGACATCTCCAAGAATTGGCGGCGTCGCGTTCGTGGAGAAACTGGATTGCTTCGCTTTGCTCGCAATGACGAACTAAGCCGTCGCGCCGTTCGCCTTCGGCCGCCGCAGGTGCTCGTCGAGCCGCGGCATGATTTCCACGAAATTGCAGGGCCGCGTGCGGTAGTCCAGCTGCGCCGCCAAAATGCCGTCCCACGCGTCGCGGCAGGCGCCGGGCGAACCAGGCAGGCAGAAGATGTAGGTCGCCCCCGCAACGCCGGCGGTGGCGCGGCTCTGGATGGTCGAGGCGCCGATCTTGCCAAAGCTCAGCATGTGAAAGGCGATCGAAAAACCGTCCATGCGCTTTTCGAACAAGGGCTCGACCGCCTCCGGCGTAACGTCGCGCCCGGTGAAACCGGTGCCGCCGGTGGTGATGACGGCATCGACGCCGGCATCGGCGATCCATCTTCTCACCACGGCGCGGATCGCCTCGACGTCGTCGGTCACGATTTCGCGCGCGGCGAGGCTGTGGCCGGCCGCGATGAGCCGGTCGGCGAGCGTGGTGCCGGACTTGTCGTCGGCGAGCGAGCGCGTATCGGAGATCGTCAGCACCGCGATGTTGAGCGGGATGAACGGCTTTGCCTCGTCGATCGATGCCATCACTACAACGCGCTGAACGTGTCGCAGGCCTTCACCGTACCCTGCTGGAACCCGGTCATGAACCACTGCTTGCGCTGCGCCGCCGAGCCGTGGGTGAATGAATCGGGCACCACGCGCCCGGTCGTCTGCCGCTGCAAGGTGTCGTCGCCGATTGCAGAGGCCGTCTGCAGTGCGCCGTCAATGTCGCCGGCTTCCAAAAAGTTCGGCCGCTTCTTCTGCTCGCGATTGGCCCAGACGCCGGACAGACAATCGGCCTGCAGCTCGACCTTGACCTGCAGCGCATTGGCCTCCGCCTTGCTGCCGGCCTGCTGCTGCAGGCGCGTCACGCGCGGAATGATGCCGAGCAGGTTTTGGACATGATGGCCGGCCTCATGCGCAATGATGTAGGCCGCGGTGAACTTGCAGGCGCTCCCCGAACAGCCATGAAAGCGCGTCTCGACCTCGCGGAAGAACGAGGTATCGAGGAAGATGGTGCGGTCCGGCGGACAATAGAACGGCCCCATCGCCGACTGCGCCATGCCGCAGCGCCCGCCATTGGTGGCATTGCGGAACAGGACGATTTTCGGGCCGGTGTAGCTCTGTCCGGAAGCCTGGAACACTTCGCTCCAGCGATCGTCGATTTCGCCCAGA
>NZ_JAFATE010000495.1 GCF_019244115.1 Bradyrhizobium sp. | reverse complement strand
CAATGGTGCACGCCCCACGCATGTCGTGGCTGCCGATTATTTTCAGCCGACCCGCGGCACCCCGAACCGTCATCCGCATTAATCACCTGCGGGAAGTCTCGAGCCTGAAAACTCTGAACTCCAGATGGAGCAAGGGCATGAGCGTTGAAACCGAATTGAAGTTCCGTGTGCCGCCAGACAGTCTCAAGAGCCTCGACGACTGGCAAATTCCGGGCAGCACGCGCAGCGAACCATCGGAAACCGATCTCGTCTCGACCTATTTTGATACCGCAAAGTACAAGCTGAAACGCAACGGCCTGTCGTTGCGGGTGCGGCAGACGGGTCACGGACATGTACAAACGATCAAGGCTGCGAATCCGGCGCATTTTGGCCGCGGCGAATGGGAAACCGAGGTCGAGGACGATCACCCCGATCTGCGCAAGATCGCCGGCACGCCGCTCGAGCGGCTGATGTCCAAAAAGCTGCGCCGCAAGCTGAGACCTGTCTTTGCAACCTCCGTGCATCGCGTCACCGTGCCTGTCCGCACCAGAACGAGCGAGATCGAACTCGCCATCGATCGCGGACGCATCGTCGCCGGCCAGCGCTCGGGGGCGATCGAGGAGATCGAACTCGAGCTGAAGCGCGGGCGATCGGCCGACCTGTTCCGCCTCGCCAAGGCGATGGAGCAGAGATCGCGGGCCGAGCTCTTTTTGCGATCGAAATCGGAGCGAGGCTACGACCTCGCACAAGGCAAGCGGGAACAGACGACCTGTGCCGAGCCGATCGAACTCGAAAAGGACATGCCCACGGCCGACGCGTTCCGCGTCATCGCCCATTCCTGCGTGCGCCATTTTTCGGGCAATGCCGACGCGATCCGCGATCGCGATCCGGAAGGCGTTCATCAGATGCGCGTGGGACTGCGACGCCTGCGCGCTGCAATCGCGCTGTTCTCAAAGCCTTTGCGCGATGCGCGAACCGACGCGATGAAAACCGAGCTCAAATGGCTTACGGACGAACTCGCGCCGGCGCGCGAGATCGATGTTTTCGTGGAAGAGGAAATCCGTCCAGCGGCCGGAGAGCCGCAGCGTGGTTGGCGGGCGATCGAAGCCGAGTTTACCGCAAAGCGCGATCGGGCGCTTGATCGTGCGAACCAAGCCGTTGCTTCCGAACGGTACCGCGCCCTGCTCCTGGACATCCTCGAATGGATCGAAGAGACGGACAGCCATGCGAGCGCGGATGCGCGGAAGCCGATCGGCAAATTTGCACGAGACGAACTGCATCGACGGCTCAGGAAAGTCCGCAAGGAGGGACGGCGCCTTCCGGAGCTCACGGCACGCGAACGGCACAAGCTACGGATCAAAATCAAGAAAATCAGATACGCCGGCGGTTTTTTCGAAAGCCTTTTTCCCGCTCGCCGCCGAAAGGCCCTCGTGAAGCTCTCCGGGCACCTGAAGAAGATTCAGGGCGCGCTGGGATCCCTGAACGATTTCGCCGCGCATTGCCAAATTGCCACCGATGCCGCGCTTCAGGCTCCGCCGCAAAACCGGCGAGCGCGCGCTTTTGCATCGGGCGTCATTGTCGGCAGAGAGGACGAGGCAGCAAAGCCATTGATGAGAAAGGCCAGCAAGGAGCTCGGCAGGCTTGCAGCTGCTTTTTAGCCTCCGTTCTGTCGGAACGGAGGCTGCGTTTGTCTTGGCGGATTTGCTTCGCGCGAGCCGGTGTCAAGCATGGCGGGCTACGCGCCTGTCACGCGCCAGATGACATCTCCCACATCGTCCGCGACCAGGAGAGCGCCATCGCGTGCGAGCGTGACGCCGACCGGCCGTCCGTAGGAGAAGCGCTCATCAGGGGCGAGGAAACCCGACAGGATGTCCCTGGCCGGGCCGGCCGGCCGCCCGTTCTCGAAGGGCACGAACACGACCTTGTAGCCGGAGAGCGTGCTGCGGTTCCATGAGCCGTGCTGCCCGACGGCCATGCCCTCCGGAAAGCCCGGAAGCGTTCCGGCCGGCAGCCAGCAGAGCCCGAGCGAGGCGGTGTGGCCGCCCAAGGCGTAGTCCGGCGTGATGGCTTTTGCGACCGCCGCCGGATCCTGCGGAACCCGATCGTCCACAGTCTTGCCCCAGTAGCAGTAGGGCCAGCCGTAAAAACCTCCGTCCCGAACCGAGGTCAGATAGTCAGGCGGTGTTTCGTCGCCGAGGCCATCGCGCTCATTGACCACGGTCCACAGCTCGCCGGTGCGCGGCTCCCAGGCGAGTCCCACGGGGTTGCGCAGGCCGCTCGCAAAAATGCGGCCCTTGCCGCTGGCGAGGTCGAGCTCGTAGACGGCGGCGCGCCCCTCCTCGACCTCCATGCCATCGTCGGCGATGTTGCTCAGCGAGCCGACCCCGGCATAGAGCTTCCTGCCGTCGAGGCTCGGCAGCAGGCTCCGCGTCCAATGCCCTGACGGTTTGAACGTGATGAGCTTCTTGCCTTCCGCGCTGATGCGGTCGGCGCCCGCGGTGTAGGGAAAGGCCACGATGCCGTCGGTGTTGCCGACATAGAACGTGTTTTCCACCAGCGCCATGCCGAAAGGCTGGTTCAGTCCTTCCATGAAGGTCTTTTGCGTTTCGGCAATCCCGTCGCCATCCGTATCGCGGAGCAGCGTGATGCGGTTCGCACTGACACCGAGGGCGGCGGCGCGCCGCATCGTCGCCTGCATCGCATAGTGAAAAACCGACCTGGCCGGTCCTGCGACCTGCGTCGCTTCGGCAACGAGAACGTCGCCACTCGGCAGCACACAGATCCAGCGCGGATGCTCCAGGCCGGTCGCGAACGCGTTGACCTTGAGCCC
>NZ_JAFATE010000308.1 GCF_019244115.1 Bradyrhizobium sp. | reverse complement strand
GGCGGCGATCGCAACGCGATCCCGATCTACACCTTTCCCAATGCCCATGTGGTGCATCACTTCATTGCCGAGATGCCGTTGCGGATCTCGGCGATGCGGGCGCTCGGCGCCTATCACAATGTGTTTTCGATCGAAAGTTTCATGGACGAACTCGCGACGGCAGCTGGCGCCGACCCGGTCGAATTCAGGCTCAAGCATCTGGACGATCCGCGCGGGCGCGACGTGATCGCAAAGGCCGCCCAGGAGTTCGGCTGGACGCGGGATCAAAGGGCTGCCCCGGGGCGTGGCTTTGGCTTCGCCTTCGCACGCTACAAGAACCTTGCGGCCTATTGTGCCATCGCGTGCGAAGTCGAGGTGAACCGCGAGACGGGGAGGGCGCGCCTGGTCCGCGCGATCGCGGCGGTCGACAGCGGCCAGGTCGTCAATCCGGATGGCCTGACCAATCAGATCGAGGGCGCGATCATGCAGTCGATGAGCTGGACGCTCTACGAAAGCGTGAGCTTCGACGAAAGGCGGATCACCAGCATCGATTGGCAGACCTATCCGATCCTGCGCTTTAGCGCCGTGCCGGACGACATTGCCGTGCACATCATCAACCGGCCCGGTCAGCCATTCCTCGGCAGCGGCGAGACTGGACAGGGCCCGGCTGCGGCCTCGATTGCAAATGCGATTGTCAATGCGACCGGCAAGCGGCTACGAAACCTGCCGCTGACGCGCAAGCGGATCAAGGACGCGATCGACGCCTGACCGAGATTTGACTTCGCATTGCCCGGCTACGTGTTAGTTCGCTACGCCACGTTTCCTTTCCAAGATCCCTTAAGTCAGGAGTTCTGCCATGACGCACGCGATCCGCTTCCACAAGACCGGCGGCCCCGATGTTCTCGTGTGGGAGGAGGTCGCTCTCGGCAAACCCGGTCCTGGCGAGGCGCGCATCCGCCACACCGCGGTCGGGCTCAACTTCGTCGACATCTACAACCGCGCGGGCCTTTATCCGGCGCAGCTGCCAAGCGGGCTAGGCAGCGAGGCGGCCGGCGTCGTCGAGGAGGTCGGTCCGGGCGTTACCGACCTGAAGCCCGGCGATCGGATCGCCTATGGCAGCGCGCCGATGGGCGCCTATTCCGAAGCCCGGCTGATTCCGGCTGACCGCCTGCTCAAGCTGCCGGACGGCATTGATGATCGCACGGCGGCGGCCATGATGCTGAAAGGATTGACCGTCCAGTACCTGATCCGCCAGACGTATCGCGTCAAGGCCGGAGACACCATTTTGCTCCACGCGGCGGCGGGCGGCGTCGGCCTCATCCTGAGCCAATGGGCAAAACAACTCGGTGCGACCGTCATCGGCACGGTCGGCAGCGATGAAAAGGCGAGGCAAGCCCAGGCCCACGGCTGCGCCCACACGATCGTGTACACGCGCGAGGATTTCGTGAAGCGCGTCGACGAGATCACGGGGGGCAAAAAGGTGCCGGTGGTCTACGATTCCGTCGGCAAGGATACCTTCCTCAAATCGCTCGACTGCCTTGCGCCGTTGGGGGTCGTCGCGCTGTTCGGCCAGTCCTCCGGCGCCGTCGAGCCGCTCAATCTCGGGCTTCTGGCGCAGAAGGGATCACTGTATGTCACCCGTCCGACGCTCAATACCTATGCGGCAAAGCGGGAAAACCTGGTTGCGATGGCGAAGGAGCTGTTCGAGGTGGTGCAGTCCGGCGCGGTCAAGATCGAGGTCAACCAGACCTATCCGCTGAAGGACGCGGCCACGGCGCACGCCGACCTTGCCGCGCGCAAAACCACGGGATCCACCGTGCTGCTGGTCTGAGGATCGTGGTATCTGAGGGCTCGGCGGCCCGCCTGATTCCACGAAGGAGCAGGGACGCCGGGTGTCCGTGCCTCTCCGCAGGCGCGGCCATCTCTGCGGATCAGGCGATCTCATGCTTGCGCAGGTCGCGGGCATGATCGAACTGCGCGGCCTGCAGGTCGGCGCCGGATGCCGGGATTTCGGGAACGGCCGCCTCGGCGAGGATATCCTCCGTGATATCCTCGACCGATTGGTCGATGATTTCGTGGATGAAGCTGATATTGCGGTACTCGCCTGAGGCGACCCGCGAGACCACCTCGCGCCGGGTGATTTCGGGATCGACCACGGCTTCGCGACCGCGCCGGCCATAGTCGATCATGACGACAAAATACTGCACTGGGATCCCTGCGGAATCAACTTTGCTTGTTTGTCTATTATTCCCGAAAAGCAGAAAAAGTCAACTCAGAAATAGCGAAAAAGCCCCGGCGAATCACACCAGCGATTTCAGCCGCTGATGCTCGTCATGCCCGGCTTTACTGACGCTTTGCCGTACTGAGACCAAATCCGGCGAAGCCTTGGCCGGGTGTCGAGCAGGCCGGGCCTTCGCCCCGCCGAACGGGCTTCGGCCCGCAGGCGGGGCAAGCCCGGCCCATGACGCATGAAAGATCCCGTCGGGCATGCTCCCCCGGGCCGAGCCCGAGGGCATGCTTCCGAAAAACCGCCGCGCGCCTGCGTCAAAGCGGCCCTGCGGGCTTCAAATCGCGCCCTATTTCTTGGCCGTCTTCGCCTTGCGGGCACGCGACCCGCCCTTGGACCGCAGCCGCTCGATCTGGGCGCGCGGCAGGGTCACGCAGATCTCGCCGATCCAGTCCAGTTTCACCCCATTGATCGCCTTGGCGTTGAAACTCGTGAGGTTGACCGTGGACGGCGACTTTCCGCGCTCGATCGTCTTCAGGTAGCGCTCGCCAGTCTTGAGGCGGACCGCGGCCTCCTCGCCATAGAAGCTCGCCAGCGGATGACGCTGCTCCCGATAGACCACGATGACGTCCCCGCTCTCGTATTTCGGCAGCATGGAATCACCCGTCACCTCGAAGGCGATGGTCTCTTCGGACAGTGGGAAGGGCAATTCGACCTCGCCGATCCCCTCCGGCGGGATCTGCTCGACATCGGGCTCGATCACCGCGCCGGCGCCGATTCGGCCCATGATCGGCACCCTGTTCAACTCCAGATATTCGACGATCGGCGCGATCTCGGTCGCCTTGATCTGGCGCAGGCCCGACAAGATCTCCGATATCGCGCTGGCGCGCACGCCCATGGCCTGGGCCAGGCCCCCCTTGCTCTTCCCCGTTCTTACAAGTCCCCGCTCGATCATTGCAGCGTCCAGCATCGAATCACCCCTTTCTCCGTCTGCGGTCCCTTATAGCATTTCCGATTATCATAACTCAAGCTTGACTTTTTGTTCTGAATATCGGAAACTAGGCATCGCGTGACGGGCAGAAAGGCACAGGGAAGCATGCAAGCGAACA
This sequence comes from Bradyrhizobium sp., assembly GCF_019244115.1. GTDB lineage: Bacteria > Pseudomonadota > Alphaproteobacteria > Rhizobiales > Xanthobacteraceae > Bradyrhizobium. Next base: position 184 of record NZ_JAFATE010000308.1, on the reverse strand, counting down.
ATTGGGCGCCGGAACATTCGGCGGCGCTGCGGGAGTTTTTGGCAGGTGGAATGTCGTTTTCGGCGATTGCCAAGGCTCTCAACCAGAAATTCGGGACCAGCTACACGCGCAACGCGGCGCTCAGCAGGAGCAAGCGCATGGGCCTGACCGGGCCAGCGCGGGCGGAGAAGCGGCCGGAGCGGAT
>NZ_JAFATE010000241.1 GCF_019244115.1 Bradyrhizobium sp. | reverse complement strand
CAAAAATGGTGTATCGGCTGGCGAGCGGCGCATAAGTCGCGCTGCGACCCCCACATAAGACCAGACTTTCCCGGAGGAAATTCATGTCGGCCCTGCCGCTCTCAGGCATCAGGATTCTTGATCTCACGCGCGTGCTCGCCGGACCCTTGTCGGCGCAGATGCTGGCCGATCTCGGCGCCGACGTGATCAAGATCGAGCGGCCGGGTACCGGCGACGACGCCCGCGCGTTCGGGCCGCCTTACTTGAAAGACCCCGACGGCAAGGCGAACAACAACAACTCCTTCTATCTCTGCGCCAACCGCAACAAGAAGTCGGTCACGGTCAACATCGCCAGCGCGGAAGGGCAGGAAATCATCCGCGCGCTTGCCAAGGACTGCGACGTCTTCATGGAGAACTACAAGGTCGGCGATCTCAAGCGCTACGGATTGGACTATGAGGCGATCCGCGCCATCAATGGCGGCATCATCTATTGCTCGGTGACCGGTTTCGGGCAGACCGGGCCCTATGCGCCGCGCGCCGGCTACGACGCGATTTTTCAGGCCATGGGCGGGCTGATGAGCGTCACCGGCCACATGGACGATGAGCCAGGCGCCGGCCCGATGAAGGTCGGCCCCTCGATCGTCGACTACATGACGGGCATGAACACGTCGATCGGCATTCTGGCCGCGCTCTATCACCGCAAGGTGAGTGGCGGCGCCGGCCAGCACATCGACGTCTGCCTGCTCGACACCGTGATCGCCTCGCTGTCGCACTGGCTGCAGATCTATCTGGTCAATGGCAAACAGCCGCCGCGCCGCGGCACCTGGGGCAATGGCGGCATGCCGGCCGGCATGTTCCGCTGCACCGACGGCGAACTGATGCTGGTGGTCGGCAACGACGCGCAGTTTACGCGGACTTGCGCCGTGCTCGGCGCGCCTGAACTGGCGAGCGATCCGAAATTCCTGAAAAACAACGACCGCGTCACCAACGGCAAGGAGATCATGGCGATCTTCGCCGGCCTGTTTCTGAAGAACACGGTCGGCCATTGGCTGGAGCAGCTGGAGAAGGCCGGCATTCCCTGCGGTCCGGTCAACGATTTTGCCCATGTCTTTGCCGATCCGCAGGTGCGCGCGCGCGGCATGGAAGTGAAGACCGCGCATCCCTTCGAACAGCATCTGTCGCTGATCCGCAACGCGCTGACTTTTTCGGAGACGCCGGTTACCGAATATCGCTATCCGCCGCTGCTCGGCGAGCACACGGCCGAGGTGCTGTCGTCAAAGCTCGGCTATGACGCCGCCAAGCTGGACGCACTGAAGCAGCAGGGCGTCATCTAGCGGACACGGCTGCGGCGCGCTCCGTTGTCTTCCCGCTTGCTGGTGACGCGATCAGTCCCAGCACCGCGACCCTGACGACGCGCTCGATCACGGCCTCGACGTCGTCGACGTCGCATTGACCTTCGGAGAGTTTGGCAAGCCGTTCGGTGTCGCGAACGGTCTGCTGCGCCATTGCGAGCGCGAAATGCAGCCCCCAATAGAGCTCGACGTCGCGATGGGCGGGCAGGGCGCGGCGCATCGCGGCGACGAATTTGCGCAAATGGTCGATCTCGCGGTTGCGGATGCGGCGGATCGGCGGCACCGATTCGATGCTGACGCGGATCATGAACCGCGCCGCGGTCGCGCGCTCGTTCTCGGGGCCGAGGCAGCCGCGCAGAGTCGGCCCGACGAGGGCGCGCAAAATGTCGGCGATCTCGGCGCGCCCGCCGCCTTGCTCCTCCGCCGCGCGCAATCGGCGCAGCCGCTCGCGGTTGAGTGCGAGGCTGCGAGTCACGAACAGTTCCGCGATCAGTTCGTCCTTCGAGCCGAAATGATAGTTCACCGCGGCGAGATTGACGTTCGCCTCGGACACGATGTCGCGCAGCGTGACGTCGGAGAAGCCGCGCTCGGCATAGAGCCGCTCGGCGGCGGCGAGAATGGCAGTGCGGGTCTGGTCGCTCGGCATGGGTCACCCCGGACAAGGGGAGTTGCATTTCAAACGTGTGTATGAAACTATCGTTTGAAGACAGGAAGATGTCAATCCGTGAGATTTCGCGGCGGCATTTTCGTTCCTGGCGGGCGGGTCGTGCGGCGCGGGCCTTGCGAGGGCCGGCCGGCGGGTTAACAGTGCCGCCGAACGAATTCAGAGAAGAGGTGAGGAGCGTCCGATGGATTTTTCGATGTCGCCGAAGCAGAAGGAATGGCTCGAGCGGGTGCAGAGCTTCATGACCAGGCATGTCCGCCCGGCGGTGCCTGTCTACAAGCAGCAGGACGCCGAAGGCGGCCGCTGGAAGGTGATCCCGATCCTCGAAGAGCTGAAGGCCAAGGCGCGTGCCGAAGGGCTCTGGAACATGTTCCTGCCGCCGTCCGCCCATGAGGACGACGAGTTCCGCGGCGCCGGCCTCTCCAATCTCGAATATGCGCTGCTTTCGGAGGAGATGGGCCACATCAGCTGGGCCTCGGAGGTCTTCAACTGCTCGGCGCCCGACACCGGAAACATGGAAGTGCTGATGCGCTACGGCAGCAAGGAGCAGAAGCGCAAATGGCTGCGGCCGCTGATGGACGGCGAGATCCGCTCCGCCTTCCTGATGACCGAGCCTGCGGTCGCCTCGTCGGATGCCACCAACGTCGAGACCCGCATCGAGCGCGACGGCGATCATTACGTCATCAACGGCCGCAAATGGTGGTCGTCCGGCGTCGGCGATCCCCGCTGCAAGATCGCGATTTTGATGGGCAAGACCGACCTGTCCGCCGCCAAGCATCAGCAGCAGTCGCAGATCCTGGTGCCGCTCGACACGCCCGGCATCAAGGTGGAGAAGATGCTGCCCGTGTTCGGCTTCGATGACGCGCCGCACGGCCACGCCCAGGTGCTCTTGGAGAACGTGCGTGTGCCGGCCTCGAACCTGCTGCTCGGCGAGGGCCGCGGCTTTGAGATCGCGCAGGGCCGCCTCGGCCCCGGCCGCATCCATCATTGCATGCGCACCATCGGCAAGGCCGAGGAGGCGCTGGAGAAGATGGTGCGGCGGCTCGCCTCCCGCACCGCCTTCGGCAAGAAGATCATCGAGCATTCGGTCTGGGAGCAGCGCATCGGCGAGGCCCGCACCAACATCGAGATGACGCGCCTGTTATGCCTGAAGGCCGCCGACATGATGGACAAGGTCGGCAACAAGACCGCGCAGCTCGAGATCGCCATGATCAAGGTGGCGGCGCCGAACATGGCGCTGAAGATCATCGACCAGGCGATCCAGGCCTTTGGCGGCGCCGGCGTCTCCGACGAGGCCGGGCTTGCCAAGGACTATGCCGGCATCCGCACGCTGCGTCTCGCCGACGGTCCGGACGAGGTGCATAATCGCGCCATTGCCAGACTTGAGCTTCGGAAGTATTCAAACGCTCCAGCGCGCAGTTAACGGAGTAGCCCGCGAGGGTAACTCCTCGGTGCAGATCTCGATCTGACCGAGTCAAATCTCTTCCAGTCATGCCCCGCAAAGGCGGGGCATCCAGTAGCCGGCGGCGCCAGCGATTAAGTCTCCGGCGTTTCGGAATACTGGATCGCCCGGTCAAGCCGGGCGATGACAAGCTGGAGGACGTTTGATCTGATCGGAATCTGCGCGAAAGAAGAACGTCAGGGAGCGTCAGCGTGGCCGAGGCGGTGAGGAAAGACGAGGAATATTCCGGCACCAGGCCGGTCGAGGAGCGGCATCGCATCGACGAGATGCGCCTCGAAGCGTGGATGAAGGAGCACGTCGACGGCTACCAGGGTCCGCTGACCGTGCTGCAGTTCAAGGGTGGCCAGTCCAACCCGACCTACCGTCTCGACACGCCAACGCGCTCCTATGTGATGCGGCGAAAGCCGTTCGGCAAATTGTTGCCGTCGGCGCATGCGGTCGACCGCGAGTACCGCGTCATCGCAGCGCTCGGCAAACAGGGCTTTCCGGTCGCAAAAGCCTATGCGCTCTGCACCGATGACGGCGTGATCGGCGCGGCCTTCTACATCATGTCGATGGAGGAAGGCCGGGTGTTTTGGGATCCAACCCTGCCGAGCCAGCCGGCGGAGATGCGGCGAAAAATCTTCCAAAGCAAGATCGAGACGCTGGCGCGGCTGCACACCTACGATCCCACCGCGATCGGGCTTGCCGACTTCGGCAAGCCCGGCAATTATTTCGCGCGCCAGGTCGACCGCTGGACCAAGCAGTATCGCGCCTCGGAAACCCAGCACATCGAAGAGGTCGAGAAGCTGATCGAGTGGCTGCCGCGCACGCTGCCGACCCAGGAGCGCGTGTCGATCGTGCATGGCGACTACCGGCTCGACAACATGATCTTTCACGCCACCGAGCCGCGCGTCGTCGCGGTGCTGGACTGGGAGCTGTCGACGCTGGGCGATCCCATGGCCGACTTCACCTATCTGTTGATGCAATGGATCATGCCGGGTCTCGACGGTGCCGACCTCGCGGCGCTCAACGTCCCGAGCCAGCAGGAGGCGGCGCAGATCTACTGCGACGTCACCGGGACAAAAATGCCGGACCTCAACTGGTATTTTGCCTATAACCTGTTTCGCCTGGCCGGCATCACGCAGGGTATCGCCGGGCGCATTCGCGACGGCACCGCGGCGAACGCCAAGGCGCTCGAATCCGCCAAGCGCACCGTGCCGCTCGCCAAGGCGAGCTGGCAGTACGCGCAAAAGGCGGGCGCGGTGTAGTTGGACGTGTGCTGCAACAAATGAGTCTGTCATCGCCCGGCTTGACCGGGCGATCCAGTATTCCAGAGACGGCTGTGATTGAGCCGAGAAGCCGCGGCGTACTGGATACCCCGCTTTCGCGGCGTACTGGATACCCCGCTTTCGCGGGGTATGACTGTTGGAGAATTTGGTGCGCATGCGTGTGCTGATGCTCCAGCCAGCTGCCAAGCTCATTTCCTCACCGCGCCGATGGTCTGCAGGCGAACATCCTCCGACTCGCCCTGCACGCGCGCGGCGACGAGTTTGCCGAGCACCTCGTAGCCGCCCTTGTTGAGATGGTCCCAGTCTTCCGGGCCGTGAATGACGCGCGTTTCGCCGGCGGCGCGCAGGGCCGGCGTCGCGTCGACGAAATCGACATGCGCCGCCGCGCTCATGCGCGCAGCCGCATCGCGCATCATCAGATGGTGCCGTGCGGCGACATCGTCGCCGATCGGGCCGCCGCCGGTCGGGCTGCAGAAGGCGACCGTCTCTGCCGCATGGCGATAGACCGACAGCGGCGAAGGCACATAGACGACGGTGACCGGCATGGCCGGAAAGCGCTGGCGCAGCCAGTTCAGCGACCGCGCGAACACGTTCATCGCAGCCATGATGCTATCCTCCGAAAGATGCGGCGCCGGGCCTTCGAGCGCGGGCGCCTCGACTACGGCCTCGCCGACGCGAAGCGCGTTCCGGGTCGAGACCCAGGTGCCGCAATGGGTCACCGAAAAGCCGGTGATGTAGTATTGCGACAGGAATTCCGCGAGCTTGAAGGTCATGTCGGCGAGCTGGCCATGACAGCGCAGCAGCGAGCTCGCCGCATAGTCATTGGCGAGATAGCGGTCGATCGCGCCATCGTC
>NZ_JAFATE010000194.1 GCF_019244115.1 Bradyrhizobium sp. | reverse complement strand
GGAGGTGTTTTGGCTGGGGATTGCCGCGGGCTCGAACAGCGAAAATGCTGCGCTCAAGGCTGGATTGTCAGAAGCTGTCGGACCCAGATTGTTCCGAAAGGCGGGCGGCATGCCACCAGCGATGTTCAGAGCTTCGGCAAAGCCGCTGTCCGGGCGATATCTCTCATTTGCGGAGCGCGAAGAGATCGCACTTCTCAATGTGCAGGGCCATTCCATCCGGGAGATTGGGCGGCGCCTTGGACGGGCTGCCTCGACCATCTCACGTGAGCTCGATCGCAATGCAGCCACCCACGGCGGCAAGATGGCCTATCGGGCGACCACCGCGCAGTGGCATGCGGATCGCTCGGCCCGCCGCCCCAAGCCGACCAAGCTTGCGCGCAACCTTGCCTTGCGCACTTATGTGGAAGAGCGGCTTGCCGGTGTCGTCGCGCCGCCAAGCGGCGCTCGTGGTCGCGCCTTCAGGCGGCAAGACCGTCGCCCGAGCCCGGCTAAGGATCGGCGATGGACCAAAGCCTGGAGCCCCGAGCAGATTGCCAGGCGCTTGCAGGTCGACTTCCCGGATGACGAGACGATGCGCATCAGCCACGAAGCCATTTATCAATCGCTTTTCGTTCAGGGCCGGGGAGCGCTGCGCCGCGAGCTGACGGCCTGCTTGCGAACCGGACGTGCGTTGCGCGTCCCCAGGGCGCGCACGCGCAAGCGAAGCAGAGGCTTTGTCACCCCTGAGATCATGATCAGTGAGCGACCTGCCGAAGTTGCAGATCGCGCGGTGCCGGGGCATTGGGAGGGAGACCTGATTGTCGGCGCCGGCAGTTCGGCGATCGGTACGCTGGTCGAACGCACCACGCGCTTTACCATGCTGCTCCACCTTCCACGACTGGCGGGCCATGGCGAGAGGCCACGCGACAATAACGGGCCTTCGCTCTCCGGACACGGCGCCGAAGCCGTGCGCGACGCCATCACCCGCACCATCATCACCTTGCCTGAACAATTGCGTCGTTCGTTGACTTGGGATCAGGGAACCGAAATGGCTCAGCACAGTCGCCTCAAGATCGATACCGGAATCCAGGTCTACTTCTGCGATCCAAGAAGTCCCTGGCAGCGCGGCACCAACGAAAACACCAACGGCCTGCTGCGGCAGTACTTCCCGAAAGGCTCGGATCTGAGCGTCTACAGCGCCGACGAAATATCCGCCGTCGCTGAAGCTCTCAATGCCCGACCTCGAAAGACGCTGGGCTGGAAAACTCCAGCCGAAGCGCTTGACCAGCTGATCTCATCAATGAAAATAACCGGCGTTGCGACGACCGATTGAATCCAAGTCCGGCCTTCCCTGCGCGATGGTGTTACGGCTTATACGTGATCTCCCCGGGGACCGGGCTTTCTTGCCCCCGTCGCGCGCGAGCCTCGTCAGCTCACACGCTTGACCTCAGCGTCGGGAGGCCAGGACCACACGATTTCGCCGTCCGGACCGGCAATGCTCGTCTCGCACCACTGGCCGCGTCCATCGCATCCCCGCCTCACGTGTCGTGACGATCGCGCGTACGCCCCTCTGCATCGAGGCGGGATGCACGACCATACTTCCGATTTACAGAATAAATCAAGGGGTAAGTTCTTGCGCGAAGGGCAGGACACTAGAAACAGTCCTGCATCGCTTTGCGAACATTCGACTTTTTGCGCACGCAGCATCTTGCTGCGTCAACGTGCTGGCTCATTGCAGGACGGGGTGCCCGACGGGCAAATCAGCTAGTGGCGCTCCGCCGCCTGCGTGTTAACCGTCTCGCGCTGTGATTAGCTCGTAGCTTTTGCGCTACCTTTAGATGTGGTAGCGTATTGGCGCGGATAGGGGCGGAATTTGGCAAAGGTAAAAAAGATCGATCCGGTCGACGGCTTGGTTATCTCCGAGGTAGGAGAATGGGCACCAGAGAAACATGCCCGCGTGAGTCGCTATATCGAGATCGCCAGTGTGGTTCGTAAGGAGTATCGGCCGCCTCCAGAATGGAGAGCCGGCGCAGCCTACATAGAACTCTTTTCGGGGCCCGGTCGATCCCTGATTCGAGGTACCAGCCGCATCATTGATGGCAGTCCTCTCATCGCCTTCAAGTCCGCACAAGCGAGTGGCGTGCCATTCACCGAGATGCATCGCAATGATGCCAATCCGGAAATGGCGGCTGCGGTAGGTCGGCGCGTTAAAGCGCTTGGCTTCGACGCCACTTGGTATGCCGAATCTGCGGATGTCGCGGTGGATCAGATCATCTCGGCTTTGAATCCCGCTGGGCTGCATTTCGCATTTTTGGATCCGTTCAACCTCGAAGATCTGTCATTTGAGATTATTCGGAAGTTGTCGCGGCTGCGTAGGATCGATATGCTAATTCACGTCAGTGTACAGGACCTGCAGCGCAACCTAGATCGCTTTAGTGCTCCGGGCGGAGTACTTGATACTTTTGCGCCGGGATGGCGAAGCGATGTCGACCCAAACCAGGCAATCCACGCGTTTCGATCGTCGCTCCTGCAATACTGGCTCCGAGAGATTCAAAAGCTAGGAACGATGCCTGCAAAGGGAGTGGAGTTGATTGTGGGCTCTAAGAGGCAACGGCTCTATTGGCTCGTGTTCGTGAGTGCGCATAGCTTAGCGCAAAGGCTCTGGGACGCAATTCGCGATCCAACGAGGCAAAGCTCGATGGAGTTCTGATGGCTGAAACGTCAATCGAGTGGACGGATGCAACGTGGAACCCGGTAGCGGGCTGCACGGTGTTGTCTCCCGGCTGCACCAACTGCTACGCCATGCGGATGGCAGCGCGCCTTCAAGCGATGGGATTAGAAAAGTATCGCAGCCTCACGCGTAAGAGCGGTTGCCGCGCTGTCTGGACTGGCAAGATTAGACTGGATCACGCCGCGCTGCACGTTCCGTCGAACTGGCGTAGACCGCGGCGCATTTTTGTGAATTCGATGTCCGATCTCTTTCACGAGGCCGTTTCCGTCGATTTCGTGAGGTCCGTGTGGTCGGTGATGGAAGGCACGCCGCGGCACACTTATCAGATTCTTACCAAGCGACCGAACAGGATGGCAGAGATCATCGCGTCATTGCCAACGCTCCCGAACGTCTGGTTGGGGACCAGCGTCGAGAATGCCGACTATCTCACGCGGATTGATGTGCTTCGGCAGGTTAATGCGGTCGTCCGATTCATCTCCTTCGAGCCGTTACTCGGGTCCGTCGCAGCGGCCGATCTGCGGTACATTCACTGGGCAATTGTGGGTGGTGAGAGTGGACCGCGGGCTAGGCCCATGCGTTCGGAATGGGTCGACGAGATCGAGTCCGCTTGTCGAGAAGCGGGAACAGCATTTTTCTTTAAGCAATGGGGCGGTGCCCGGAAAAAGGCGACCGGTAGGCGATATCGAGATCAAACCTTCGACGAAATGCCGCTGGTGTAGGTGGGACGATTCAGCTCCAAAGCTAGGCGCAGGGCGAGAAACGTCTCACCCGAGTTCGCTCGCGTAAGCTAGGCACGGCGAGGGAGGGTGGCTACCCGCATTGAGGGCTCGGCTTCTACGCACAATGATGTCCTCAGTCGGCCAAGAGTGCAGATTTGCGGCCGCTCGCCTCTCGCGCTATGGTTGAGGCAGCTTGGGGGCCTCGCAGTATTCCAGCGTTGTCCACGCGTATCGTTGCGGAACGTCTGAAAACATTATTGCCGCCTGATGGGACGCCAGTTCTCAATCGGGTGCTCCGGCTGATGCTGTCGCGCGATTTCGGCCAGACCGTCAGCGACGAATTGTACGAGCAGGCGCGCGATCAATTATTCGATGCGGGACAGATCGGACGGCTACGCGGTCAGGGCGGCCAAGTGTTTCTGGCCAAAAGCGAGAACGGGCGAACGTCTGAGGCAGGACCGAGCGACGCTCTTTCCGAAATCAAGCTGATGCCTCATCTCGAACGCTTCCTGACGGGATCGTTCCGGAAGGAGCTAGACATTCCGCCCCATGGCGAGTGCTTGGTGAAAGATACGTCGAGGCTTGGTCCGCCGCTCGGCCGATGGGCGCGACCCGACTTCATACTCATCACCGCGATGCGGTTTCGCGTCATGCCGGGCGCGCAGCTCGACGTCTATTCATTCGAGCTGAAAGCTGAGTTCGGTGCAACCGATCTGGCGGTCTATGAGGCATTGGCCCAAACACGTTTCACGCATTTCGGCTATCTCGTGTGGAACTTACCGAAGGCATCCTCCGCGCTGGCAAGGCTTCCGGAAATCACCGCCCAGTGCGGCCAGCACGGGATCGGTCTCATACGAATCCACAAACCGGGGAACGATGATGGATTTGAGACCATTCTGGATCCCGTTCGCAAAACGACGCCTCCTGCAGCAGTCGACGGCTTCCTCGAGCAGCGACTGGAAGAAGAGGAACTCAATAGGTTACGCAAGGCACTTGAGGCCACGCAGCCATGAGCGCGAAGGTTATTGCGATTGCAAACATGAAGGGAGGGGTGGGGAAGACGACAACCGTCGTTTCGATGGCCGAAGCGCTGGCCGCAAATGGGTACCGCGTTCTTGTTATCGATCTCGACCCGCAGGCCAATGCTTCGCTGTGTCTGGCGGGAGATTCTCTGCTCGCAACATTGTTTGCTCGGAAGGCGACGATCGAGGGCTTTTTGGAAAACCAGCTTCTTGGAAACAAGAAGATAGCGTTCACGGAGTGCATCCGAAACAATGTGAGCAACGTCTCGCACCTCAATCAGCAGCTTGCCATATCGCTTCTGCCGTCCAGCCCAAACCTGCGGCATTTCGAGCAGAAAATCATCCATGATCTTACCCAACGAAAAATGAGTTGGTCGGAGATCATCAAAGGCCTCTCCGGAGTAATGGGCATCCAACTCACAAAATCGCGCAAGGCGTTCGATTTCATTCTTATCGACTGTGCGCCGGGCATTTCCATTTTGACGGAAGTCAGCATTCGCCTGGCTGACCTAATCATAATACCAACGATTGCGGACTTTCTTTCCACTTTTGGTCTTCAGACGTTCTGTGCCGCGATGGCCGATCGAAGCCTGGCCGAAGGCGTCAAAAGGGCGTCGCGGCGGCCATACGTCCTGATTACTCGTCGCAGGCAAGTCAAAATACACGAGCAAACTGCCGAAAAGCTTCGGAACGAAGCGAGCGCGGCGAAGCCGGCATTTGACGTATTCAGGACCGAGATACCGGAGACCGTGGCCGTCGCTAACGCGCTTAGTCAAGTCAATCAGTTTCCAATCTTTTCGCAAAAATGGGGACCGGTTGTCGTTCCTCTACTGTCGGACTTGGTCCGTGAAATAGGAGAGACCCTCAATGTCGATCGCGCTTGATGGTTTTGAAGTGTTTCGGCAACTCGGCAAACATGCCGACGTCTTTGGGCCGATCCGCGCGGACGTCGACAAACAGGCGCGCGCGCTCGTAGTCAAGTGCTTGAAGACAAAATCCGTTGGCCTGGATAAGGTTCGAGGGATACGTACTGCGCTGGGCGAAGACCAATTTGGACTGCTGCTCGATGGGCTAAAAGATGCCGAGGTGAAGAGCGTGGTGACGCGACTTGATAAACATCATCCCGATCTTAAGGCTGGCACCACGGCCTGGCGGCGGGAGCATTTGGGCGCGCTCGCTGATGGCTCGTCCGCGCCGCACGCTCCGCCCGTGAAGGTCAAAAAGGCGGCTGCGAAAAAGGCAAAAGCCGAGCCGGCGCGGCTGCAGAGTGAAGTCGTCGATATCTACCGCGAAGGTGGCAAGAAGGATCGCTGACCTGCGGCTCTAACCCGCATGAGCGCAGCGACATGCGGGATCTCGTAATTGAAAGATCTCCCGGATATCGCTTCGCTCATCCGGGCTACACTTGCTGGAAGCGAGCCTCAACTGGTCCAGCCATGGGAGAGTTGTTATTCCGATGCCTCAGCATGTCGCGCGCATGCGGTTCATTCTTTTTTTGACCAGCGGTGTCAGCGTAGTCGAGACGGAGCGCGCGTCGTTGACACCCCTTCGCACGGGGTCCATGCTCGGCTCGCGCGTTCGGCATTCGAGGCAGTGTCGACGACGAACCTCGTTCCAATAGACAACCGTGCAGAGCTGTCGGCATCCGCTTGACGGATCAATTCGGCTTCGAATGGGCACGCGCTCCTTAACCGGAGGGAACGCCATGTCAAACAAGACAGTCTTGATACACGCCATATCGTTGGGTCTGGCGCTGAGCCCGATCTGTTTCTCCGCAGCGTCGGCCCAGGAAAGATGCAAGGTCAGCGAGCAAGCCACCGACGCCAAATCCGAATATACGCAGCAACATGTGCTGGACGTCGGTGACACGCCTGGGCATCAGATCCGCGTCTTCGAGCTTCACCGCGCCTATCCGAACGACAAACCAAACTGCGAGAACCTCAAGCGGACCGAATCATGGACCCGAGGCTATTCCGATTACGTCGACCGCAATGGCCGAGCCTGGGGTTACGAGGTCATCTCGCTTGAAAATGGCGAAAAGATCTTTGCCGAATTTTCCGGGACGAGCCAGACCACGGTCACCCCTGACGGCTCAAAGAAAAGCGCCTTCACAGGTGTCACCCGCTACACCGGCGGCACCGGAAAATATCAGGGCGTTCGCGGCGTCTTGAGGACCAGCGTCATGTTTGACCCAGACAAGAACGTGAACCAGCAGCAGACCGAGGGTGAGTACTGGTTCGCAGCAACAACGGTGGGACAGAGCCAGAAGTGAAGTGACGACCCGTGGAGCAGGGTCACGCACGGCCCGTGAGGCAGGCGGGACCCTGCACGGGCCGGCTGGGAATAAACCAACGTATGATCAGATCATTCCGATCGTGGAATGCGACCCTTCCTCAGTACGATCGCGCGATACCAGGGTGCGATGGCGTCAGTCGTCGTTCTGAGTTAGCGGTAACTCCATGGCACGTAGTGCCGAGAGTCGCAGCGGAACCGGACCCGCGAGCCGGCAGTTGCAGGAAGAGGTCGCCGGCGTAGTGCCCGTCGGCCTTTTCTCACTTGCTTCGTCTCACTGTGCGAACAGTGGAGCTCCCATGATTATGGGATGGGTCTGACAAC
>NZ_JAFATE010000249.1 GCF_019244115.1 Bradyrhizobium sp. | reverse complement strand
TTGTCGATCACCGCGTCCTGCTTTTTCGACAGCCCGACGATTCCGGTGCGCAGGCCCGTCAGCACTGCAATCGCCTCCGGCACGATGTTGGCCTTATAGGAGAGGCCTGCGCCCTCGGTCAGCACCAGGCCGAGGCGCTCGCCGGGCGCGACGCGCCGCCGATCTGCGATGATGATCGCCTGGACCCAGGGGGAGCCGTAGCCGTCGAGATCGAAGATCGAGAATGGAGCGAGGTCGATTGCGCGCAAGACGCGCCTATTGTCCGCGCAGAACATCAGGCGGCCGTCGCGCTGCGGTTTCCGATCGCAGCCAGTATAGGACGCGGCATCCTTCCACACCGCCGAATACATCTCGCCAGCCCCGGCGAACGCATCAAACACGCTCTTGTCGGCGCCGATCGCCTCAAGGACATTGCGACGGATCGAGACCTTGGCCCGAAAAGCCTGCGGGTTATTGTCGGTCTTGACGCCCAGACCATTGAACGACATCACGCCAGCCGGACGCTTCCGGCCTTCTTGCCGTTGCCCTTCTTCGAGTTGTTCGCGACGAGCTCGTAACTTACGCGCTGATCCTGGACCAGCGCATTGAGAAGGCCATCGAGATCGGTACGGTGAACGAAGACTTCGTCGCCGCCGTCATCGGGTCGAATGAAGCCATACCCCTTTTCGTCGGAGAAGAACTTGACCTTACCTGTGACCCGCACGCCTGACATTACCCCACGGAAGTGAATCGTCAAAATGTGATTTTTCCGAACCTTGTCGTCTGCTTGTCAGTCGAAATTGTCGCCACCGATGTGCGCTACCGAAAAGTCGTGGAGATCTATCGACATGAGGTCTCAAAAGATTCAGACATAGAAATCGGGGTGGATCTTGAAGATCGTGCAAGGGGACAAATGTTGATCAAACGCAATACTTTCTGGACCTCGGTCGGCGAAGATCAAGGGTTAGCTGTCCAAGAAAATCTTCAGTTTAGATACTGGGAAATGCATGTACACGCACCCAAATCCTAACCGATGTTGATGTTGCCCTGCTCGACGGTTACGCCGGCGAATGGCTTCATGGCCTGCTCGAGCGCCTTGAGCGCGTTTGCCTGTTGCGCGAGCGGACCGCGAATCGAAATCCAGAACTCGTCATCGACGGGCCCGGTTTCGATCTCGGTTACCTCGAGCTCGTCCGGCTCTGTCGTGATCTTCTTCAGTTCGGCTGGACCGAAACCGATCGACAGCAGGTCCTCGCCTTCGTCTTGCACCTCGATGACGATCTCGCGCAGGATATCGTCGTCCCAGCTCGAGTTCTCGGGGATGCGATTGAGCGCCAGGCCGAGAGCTTTGTAGCCCGCTTCCGACAGGCCGGCGATGACTCGGCATTCGGCCGTCTCGCGCCCCATGCGCTTGAGCGCCTCGAGGCGCGCATGGCCGCCGATGATCTGGCCGTCCGGCCGAATCGCCAATTTCTCGACGAAGCCGAAACGCTCGATCGCCTGCACGATCTGCGAAATCTGCGCCTCGGAGTGCCGGCGCGCGTTGCGAGGATCCGCCGTCAGCTCGGCGACCTTGCGGACTTCGTCGGTGATGGCGGGCGCGCCGGCTGCGGGCTTGGTTTGCTTGACCATCACGACAGCTCCGAGGGTGCGAGGCGACAATGCGAAGTTGTTTCCGGTCCTTTCCCAGCAACGTGTCCGCCATGCATCAGGAAGCCTCGCGAGCGTTAAGGGATGATCAGGTGCGTGACTGCCAGAACTCCTGTTTCCAAAATCCGGCTACCCATCGACAACCTTCGCGCAGCCCGCTGTAGGCGACGCCTGCGAGCCCGAGGAACAGGCCAACTTGGAAAAATTCTCTATAGCGAGCTACGAACTCCTCAAACCACGGCGAAAACTTCAGGATGATCCCCAAGACGAGGAAAGGGATCGACACGATTGCACCGACAACGAGTGCACCCGCCGTCATGCCGCCGATAAATGCAAACGGCACCAACGCGACTCGAACGACTCGCCAGAGTGCACGTCGGATGAATTGCAGCACCCGCCACATGCAACCAGCTTAGTTCGTTTGGCTGAACGCGGGTAGGGGCTCGCGCGCGTTAAAGGACGGTGAAAAAACCAGCCGGGGACATCGGTGGCATGCGAGCGCCTTTAGGCGCGCTTGCGACACATTCGTCACGCGCGGCAGAGAAGAAGATTCTTCGTGGTGATGGAGATATCTATCCGCTCGGGAAGCGCGAGCCGCTTAGGGGCTCGCTTCCACTCGGGGCGCAGTTCGAGCCGTGTGTATGCGCGCGATGGAAGCCGCCAAATTTTTTGGCTGTCAATATGTCTCCGGGGACATTTTCGGAGACATCGAAAGTAAGTGCATGAAAAATCGAGCAAACAAAATTTGCAGGGACATCGGGGACATGCCCTCGGGGACATGAATGTCCCCGCGATTTTGCGCACGTTAACTGTTGTTAGGAAGTTGAGTCGGGGCCGATCATTCGAGGACAAAGGCCCGCCGTGCGCTAAAGTCTGCGTTCGAGGAGGAAGCGGAATGGTTGTCCTCAGGTTGGGACTTACCGGTTTTGACCCCTTTCAGACATCGCAGTCAATTGGAGGTGTTGCGCAAATTTCAGAGTTTTGGCCTAATGGGTTTGGGATTATTCACGTACCGGTCGGCTCGACCCATGACTCTTGGAGATGCATTGGGCATTCTTGGTCTGGCCGTTGCATTAGCAAGCAACGTGTTCGCGTATTTTTTGTATGCCAAAACATTCGAGAGCAAGGCTATATCGAGCGACAGCCGATCAGGGATGGAAGTAACTCATCCTGAATTTAGAACGATGTCATCGGGTGTGCGCGCGCCACTCCGATACTCCGACTGCGTGGTCTGGAATTCTGGGCGAGCGACTATCTTCGGGAGCGATCTAAAATCGGAGAATGGAATTGAAATCCTGTTCTCGGAAGCTGAGATTTTTAAAGGCCCGTACGTGCAAGTGTCTCTCCGAGAAAATAAGGTTGAAGTCCGCAAGCACCAGCCTGGCGGCCTTTCTTGCCGCTTTGATTTCCTTGACCCGGGACAGGGGTTCCAAGTGTCTGTCGGTTACGCGGTCCCGACACCTGACCTATTCAATCCGACGTTCGAAAGACCCAAAATTATTGGCGTTGTTGTGGGGATGCCAAAAGGCATAACGTCAGTTTACTCCAGGGGACGAGCGATCCGAAGTTTCTATGAGTCGTATGGGTTCGCGGCGGTTTTGTTGATCCTGTTTCTGGTGGCAAATATCTTTTCGAAATTCGAGCTTATCTATGCTCTCGCCTTTGGCGCCGCCATCACATCGATGGCGATAATTGGCGCGGTTGCGCTGTATCGGGCAATGAAGGGCAGGCGCCCTCGTCGGCTCATACCCCTCTACGTCTAGCCGCCCGCCAACGAGAGTTGTGAAGTGATCGTCGAAAGCAACGACTGCCGCGCAGACGAATTGCTGCAACGCCGTTGGTCTCTTCTTGGCCCAACTGAGAAATCGTCACGGCTGAAATCGAAGTCTGCTATCGAAGGTAGTACGGACCATATTTGCTCCTGGTGAGACTTTCGGCCTTTGACCCGAAGCCGACCGCCTCCCTTTTGCGTAAATGCCTCTGACTTATTGTTAGCCCATAGCTGAAGATGTCGGTTAACTCGCGTGACGGATTCAATATAATGGCACGCAACCTGACCGCGCATTGCAATTGGCTTCTCTCGCTGTATGGGAACCGCCTCTACTAGGCCTCCGTCTGTGCGCGGTAACAAGGAGGATGTCATGCGATCCCGAGGCGAGCGCCGCCCTTTCCCTTGCATGATGGTTGTACGGCAAATCTTTGGGAGCCTTGAAATGAAAAACCTCCTTCCAGCCATTGCGATTGTTCTCAGCACAGCCCCCGCGCAAGCTTGCGGCATCTTCGGAATTGACTGGCTCGGCACTTGTAAAATTGCCAGCGATGCAAAAGCAGCTGTTGACGAGGCGATGCAGCAAGTGCGCCAAACCCAAGATTACGTCGTACACAATACTCCGGGCCTCCACGACGTTGCAGACTTAAACGAACTTGCATCGAGTGACCCGAAAGTTCGAAAGGCTGTTATAGACCGCTATCGCAACCTACTCGCTGCTGCGGAGGGAGTAGACCAGGCGGAGACCAAAATTCCTGTTTACAAACTAGCCATCTCATATGATTTCGACGCGACGAAGGTTTTTCGGGCTAATCATGTTAGATGGACGGACGGCTCCGAAACGACCGCGCGCCTCTTTCTAGAGAACAATTCAGTTGAGCTTTGGACAGATCAAGCGCGGCCGAAGCGAGCTAACATTGCCCCACCAAACGAAGCACAGGTTCGACAGCAGCTTCTTGAGAAAGCGGACGCATTTCTCGATAGTTTGACGGGGCCGCAAGTGGACACGCATATATCAGGTGCGGGTCAATTGGCTTATCCAAATGCAATCACTGTCAGTCGCAAGTATGCACTTACTCCTGAGACTGTCGGCCCAGATACTCCTAGATATCAGGCGGTTCAACCGCAGATCAACGAGCAGCGCGAGGCCATAAAGGCGCGTCTAGTAGATATCATCTTAAGTGCCTACTCATACAGCGAAGACAGGGTTGGCAATACTGATTCGATGTACGATTGGTCCCTCACGGACGGCAAAACGAACGTAATATTGTATGTGGACGACACCACCTACAACGAACAGAAGGATTACGATTGGAAGATAACGGTTAGAGTGCAACGTGACTCCGATCCTAGTCAGTCCCTGAAACAGCGCTACACCCGCGAAGTGCATCAAGGACATTTTCATCAATTGAAATTGCAGGATGGAACGGGACGCATCGCGTATTGGACCCAGCTGGAGATGACCGCCGAGAATCTGCCCACCGTTGGTGTGTTAGCTGCACTCGCGGAGCATAAGAAGGTGCTGGAAGCAATAGAAGGGGCCAAATAACCGCATGAGCCTGAACATATACCGGCGAGGTGATTGAACGGGACGAAATCGCTGCGATGCATGGGTCCGGAAATGGCCCAAGGCGGCCGAAGTTCGGCGTTGCAACAAGTCGGCAGCTATCTGGGGTACAGCGGCCGTGCCTCCAACCCATTCGGGAAGGCAGCCCGTGTGAAGGGTTTCGGATGCCGGCCGCATGAGAGACAGCGCCGCGTATTCGGGCGGCCGGCGTCCGAAAGCCTCCAAGGGAGGAAACCGCGGGTAAGGGAACGTGGGTCAGGCCGCAGGCGCTATGGTGATTTGAGTGCCGCGGGCGAGCTGTCTGATTGGGACCTAACCGATCCAGCAGGCTGGCTGATGATGAAGCGGTTGATGAAAGAGCGGCAGATTGCGTTGACCGCGGCGAATTGTCGGGCGATTTGAGAGGACATCAGCGTACCGGAGCGCACTCTGCCGTGGCCGAACGAGGGGCAGCGCGCGGGGTGAGCAGAATTGCGGGATTGTAAGCCGGTCATGAGGTGTCGATCCTGATGGCAGTCGTCGGGTCGGTCGGCCGCTGCCGTGGAGTTGTCCCGCGGGCGAAGACCTCAATGATGATCATGCGACCACCGCAGCATGGACAACTCGGCTTGCCGGGATCGACGGCGGCAGCGGTGGGCTGGCCTTCAGGTCTTGCGACGGCGAGCAGCTCGCGTGCGCGTGCGATGTTGTCGGCGCAGGAGCCCTTGGCGAACAGGCCGTAGTGGCGGATGCGGTGCAAGCCCTTTGGCAGCACGTGGATGAGGAAGCGGCGGATGAACTCGTCCGTGGCGAGCGTCATCTGCTTGTATCGATCGCGGCCCTCGATGCGGTAGTCTTTCCATTTGAAGGTGACGAGCTGTTCGTCAAAGGCGATCAAGCGGCTGTTGGCGATGGCAACGCGGTGAGTATAGCGCGACAGATAGGCCAGCACCGCCTCGGGGCCGCCGAACGGTCGCTTGGCGTAGACGACCCACGCGGTTTTGCGCAGCGGCGCAAGATGGGCTGCGAAGGACTGCGCATCAGCCAG
Source organism: Bradyrhizobium sp. (assembly GCF_019244115.1). Classification (GTDB taxonomy): domain Bacteria; phylum Pseudomonadota; class Alphaproteobacteria; order Rhizobiales; family Xanthobacteraceae; genus Bradyrhizobium. The sequence goes on along the minus strand of NZ_JAFATE010000249.1, from coordinate 13,978 downwards.
ATGGGCGTGAGCGCCGAAGAAGCTCAAACGGCCGGCTTGGTGGGTGGCGATGAGCTTCTCCAGGAACAGCCGACGGAACAGGCGGGAGAGCACGCGCACGGGCAGAAAGAATCCCGGCCGGCACGATATCCAGCGCTGGCCGTCTGGTGAGATGCCGCCACCTGGCACGATCATGTGCACGTGCGGGTGATGGGTCAGTGCCGAGCCCCAGCTGTGCAGCACGGAGGTGATGCCGATCCTGGCACCGAGATGCCTGGGGTCGGCGGCAATCGTCAGCATGGTCTCGGCCGAGGCCTTGAACAGCAGATCGTAGACGACGGCCTTGTTCTGGTAGGCGATGTCGGCGATGGCCGCAGGCAGCGTGAACACCACATGATAGTACAGCACCGGCAACAGCTCGGCCTCGCGGTTGGCGAGCCATTGCTTCGCGGCTGCGCCCTGGCACTTCGGGCAGTGCCGGTTGCGGCAGGAGTTGTAGGCGATGGTCGTATAGGCACAGTCCGCGCAGCGCGCGACATGGCCGCCGAGCTCCGCCGTGCGGCAGCGCTCGATCGCCGACATCACCCTCAACTGCTGGAGGCTCACATGGCCGGCATTGGCTTGACGCCACGCCGGACCATGGCCGCGGAAGATATCCGCGACCTCCAATCTTGGACGCGCCACCCGCCTTCCGCTTAGGCCGGTGACGTGTCCCTGGGCTCGTTCTTCTTGGGTGTCAGCGGCGTGAGGCGATCGAGCGGGCTCATGACCTCGCGGATCGTGTTGGTGGCGACGCGGGTGTAAAGCGCCGTGGTCTCAAGTTTGGCATGACCCAGCAGGACCTGAATCACCCTGATATCGATGTTCTGCTCGAGCAGGTGGGTTGCGAAGCTGTGGCGCAAGGTGTGCGGCGTTATCCGCTTGGTAATCTCGGCCATGTCAGCTGCCGCGTGGCAGGCGCGCGTGAGTTGGCGCGTCGACATTGGGCTGGCCGGCTTCAGTCCCGGAAACAGCCAGCCCTGCGGGCGGCCAATGCGATACCAATCACGCAGAAGTTCGAGCAGCACCGGAGAAAGCATCGCGTGGCAATCCTTGCGGCCTTTACCCCGCTCGACGCGCAGCATCATGCGCTCGGAGTCGATATCGGAGACATTCAAGGCGACGACCTCAGAGACGGCAGCCCTGCACCGTAGGCGACACTGAGCGCTGCCTTGTACTTGATGCTCGGCGCGGCCTCCAGAAAGCGCGCAACCTCATCGGGGCTCAACACCACCGGTGCCTTGCGCGGCTCGTGAATGAATGCCAGGTGCTTGGTGAGGTCTGGGCGATCCAGCGTTACATTGAAGAAGAAGCGCAGTGCCGAGACGGTGGCGTTGATCTTTGGCACGCCGGCGCCCCTCGACACCAGATGCAGCCGAAAGCCGCGCACGTCCTCTGACTGGGCCTGGTCGGGAGAGCGGCCCAGGAACACCGCGAAGTCCTTGACCCTTTGCACGTAGTCATGTTGGGTCTTGGGCGAGAGCTTGCGGATCGTCATGTCTTCGATCATGCGCCGACGCAACGGGCTGATGGCCTGCTTGGTCATTGGGGATGCTCCTGTCTTGAGTGAGGTTCTCGAACCCCTCGATCTCAAGACAGGACGCCCCGTTGCGCTATCGTCTTGCCTCCGCCGCCAGCCGCGGCCTCCTACCGCGCGAGCGGTTTAGTCCTTTGACCCGAAGCAGACCTCCTGGCGCGCGCGATCAATCGTCTGAGTCCGTTGGCAGCAACCCAACTCCTATGGTTTGATGAGATAGGTCAGGCGGGGTCGGGCTGATGTCGGCTGGACGCACAGAACGGCGGTTAGCAGCAATCGTAGCGGCTGACGTGGCGGGCTACTCGCGGCTCATGGGCCTCGACGAGGTCGGCACCGCCCGCGCGCTCCGCGAACACCGCGCGGTCACTGATGCCCTTGTGGCGAAGCACGGCGGACGCATCGTCAAGTCCATGGGCGACAGCGTATTGCTGGAGTTTCCCTCCGTAGTCCATGCGGTCGAATGCGCAGTGGCCGTGCAGGCGGTGATGGCCGAGCGCAACCAAGGTGTCCCCGAGGACCGACGTATGCTGTTTCGGATCGGGATCAATCTCGGGGACATCCTGATCGAGGGCGATGACATTCTTGGTGATGGCGTCAACGTCGCGGCACGGCTTGAGGGTATCGCTGAGCCTGGGGGCATTTGCGTCTCATCGTCCGCATACGATCAGGTTCGTGGCAAGGTCGCGGTTGAGTTCGTCGATTTGGGCGAGCAGCGACTGAAAAATATCGACCGCCCCGTTCATGTCTTCGCGGCAAAATCGAAGGACCATCTGGGGCTGGTTGCGCCGAGCGCGTTGCCCTCGCGCCCTGATGAGCGAATGCCACTCCCGCTGCCCGACAAGCCATCCATCGCCGTGTTGCCGTTCCAGAACATGAGCGGCGATCCGGAACAGGAATATTTTGCAGACGGAATGGTCGAAGAGATCACGACGGCACTCAGCCGATTCCACTGGCTGTTCGTTATCGCTCGCACTTCGACACTCGCCTACAAGGGGCGAGCGGTCGATTTAAAGCAGGCAGGCCGCGAACTGGGCGTCCGCTACCTGCTCGAAGGCAGTGTACGAAAGTCGGGAAATCGGGTGCGCATCACCGGACAATTGATCGATGCTACGACGGGCGCGCATTTATGGGCCGATCGCTTCGACGGCGCGCTGGAAAACATCTTCGAGCTTCAGGATCGGGTGGCAAGCGGAGTTGTTGGCGCGATCGATCCCAAGCTGCTGGCGGCCGAGGTGGCGCGCGTCAAGCGCAAGGCACCGGCCGATCTGAATGCTTACGATCTTTTTGCGTGCAACGGATTGCATATACCGGTGGACGGTCGAGAGTCATGACGAAGCGCTTCGGCTCCTGTATGAGACCATCAAGCTCGATCCGGAATACGCACAGGCCCATGCCTTAGCTGCCTATTGTTACATCTGGCGCTTTACGATCGGCCGCACCTCCGACGCCGATCAGATCGAGGCCAGGAGACTTGCCCGGGAAGCAATTAAGTTCGGTCGGGATGACGGGTTTTCACTCGCCTGGGGTGGTATGACCCTCGCCACCTTTGCGCGGACAATTGTCGAATTGAGAGAAGGCGCAGCTTTTTTAGATCAGTCCTTGCTGCTCAACCCTAATCTGGCACGATCGTGGAATCTGAGCGGCTGGGTCAGGAGCATGTTGGGTGAGCCCGATGTCGCGATTGAACATCTCGAACGGGCGATGCGCCTAAGTCCGCTCGATTTCGCATTCCATGTAATGGAATCCGCAACGGCGCACGCGCATCTTCGCGCAGGACGCTATCCAGAAGCAATAGCCTGGGCGGAGAAATCCCTGCGAGACCAGCCGAACAACGTTGACGCTCTCGCCGCGCTCTCCATTGCCAACGCCTTAGCAGGCGAAATTGACAACGCAAAAGCAGCAATGAAACGACTGCTTGGCATCGCGCCTGGTCGGCGGGTCTCCAACTACTTTCAACCCTATGTATCGCCTGAACGGCGGGCCCTGATCGGGAACGCACTACGAATGGCTGGAATGCCCGAATGAGACTTAAGAACTGGTGCCAGGACCGCATTTGGCCCGAAGCGGCTCAAGGCCGCTGGGCAGAGCATGTCCGCTCTGCCCTGGTGATTCAGACGTCGACTTGTTCGGCAATCGCGAGCGCATCGTCCACCTCGATGCCGAGGTAGCGGACCGTACTTTCGATCTTGGTGTGGCCGAGCAAGAGCTGCACGGCTCGCAAATTCCCGGTGCGGCGGTAGATCAGCGTTGCCTTGGTCCGGCGCAGGGAGTGGGTCCCAAACATCATCGGGTCAAGCCCGATGCTTGCCGTCCACTCAGCAAGAAGGCGAGCATATTGGCGGGTTGTCAATCGCTCGATTGTGCCCACGGCGCCCAGCGAACAAATACTCACCTGGCCTCTTGCCGGCTTCCTTCAAGAAGTCGTCAACGGCTTGCCGGGTTTGATCCGTCAACTCGAACTTGACCGGTCTCCCGGTCTTCTTCTGCCGGACGGTCGCACGATCGACCGCATAGCCATTCGGAGCGACATCTTCGACCCTCAGGGCGACGACGTCGCAACCTCGCAACTTGCTGTCGATCGCAAGGTTGAAAAGGCAAGGTCGCGGGTCCGTCTTTCGATCAGCAGCCGTGTTCGGATGGACCAGACTTGGTTTGGCCGCAGCGGAGGTTTGGCTCCGACCAGCTTGCCCTTGTTCCAGGGGGTGCGGCAAACTTTGGTGGAGAGACTTTCTTCGTCAGGCATGACCGTACTCCTCGGTTTGTGAGGGTACCGAGCATGCGTGATGACGCGCAGATCGTGTCTGCTTTCAGGGGCTTGCGGCCATAGATGCGCCGCGGGGCCGCCCTAGGTCTGCAGCACATGACCCTAGGCAGACATTGGCCGAAGTTCGAGATTTGGCTGATATTCATAGACGCGGATCGAGGTGGAAATTCCTTTGACGGTCTCTTCGCCGATCTCGCGCATGCGGTCGCGGTTCGCTAGTGCCTCGACCACGACCTTCGACACAATGCAGCGTGCGTTGTGGGTTCTGGCGACCTCTTCCATCCGCGCTGCGATGTTGATGGCATCGCCGTAGATGCCAATCGAGCGTTTTGTATCGCCCTGCTCGCTGACGATCACGTCGCCGCCGTGGATGCCGATGCGGAAGCCTGGTGCGACACCGAACAATTTATCGTACGAGGCACGCTGCCGCTCGATCGCGCTAAACATCGAGTCGACGGATCTGAGAATGTTGTCTTGGTCGGCCCCCGCGGCCCAATTCCATATCGCAATCAATCCATCCCCTTTGTAGAGGTAAATCTCGCCGCTATGATCGGTGATCGGCGCCGAGAGGTCGGAGAGGAATTTGCTGACGAGAGAGCGCATCGACAGTGCGCCGAGCCTTTCGCCCATGGCTGTTGATCCATTGATGTCGAGAAACAACAGCATCTTCCGTTCACGCACGGGGCGATGGTAGGTGCCAACCGTGAGGTGGAACAGATTCTCAAGCCCAATGAAGTGGATGACCCGCACCATCAACACGCCGACCAGAGAAAATATCGTGAAAAAAGCGATCCCGTAGGGCAGCCGGCGATAGAGCGTCGGGAGGTCATCCAGGCGTCCGAGCAGCGCACGCGTGAGGTGGGCGGAAGCAATGTAGAACAGGATGATCACGCCGATATAGACCGGGATTGAGCGAAGCGGATGCATGTTGCGCAGCCAACGACCACGCTTGCTTTGAACGTAGAATTCTTCAAACAGCCCGACGCCGAACCCGATCAAGATGGCGTTGCTAAGCCCGAGCTCTAGCGGACGCCCGGCGGCGAGCGTCGTCACAAATCCGAGGCAGGCGAAAATGACCATCGTCACTAGTACGAACAGCGCTTTGCGTCGCGCCGTTTGCTTGATCGGGAAACATTTGCTCCTGATCACCCATCTCTCCACTCGCAAACTCGTGTCGAACTCGAAGGCGGCAGCGAAAGATTAGAGATTGTAGCCCGTAGTGAGCCAGTAGGTCAGGAAAGTATAGAGAATTTTTTGTGTCACAGTAGGTCGGCTGATGGCCCAGGCTGTGTGCTTTTCACACAGCCTGGCCCCGTTGCTGCCGATTCAGCATGTCTGCCGTAAGGGTCGGATCTCTGAGCAAGACCGGACCACATCTGCTCGTTCCGAGCCTTTCGCATTTTGACCCGAAGCGGACTTCTCATTCGTCCATGGGCATCCGGCACGGGACGCTCGCAATCCGGTTCTGACAGGAGTAACGTTCTTAACTAAAACCGTGGCCCGGGTCTAACCCGCCGGTCGTCGTACCTGCCGCGGACATCGCGCTCTGGGACTTGCCCCTTGGAGAGACCGCGGATGTCGATCGCCCGTTGCATGCACGTGTTTCTCTCCGCTGTCGCGCGAGCCGTCATGCGACGAGCACGAAGGAGGGTGCAATGACACATTCGCATCTCGTTTCACGTCGTACAGCGCTTAAAGTCGGTGCTGGCGTAGCCGCAATTCCTTTAGTCCACATCCGCACCGCACGCGCCGCCAACCAAAAAACATTCATCATGGGCTACGACCCAACGGGCCCAACCTGCCATCTTGGACAGTATGCAGCCTTCGTGAAGGGTTTCTTCGCGGAGGAAGGTCTGCGTGTCCAAGGAGTCGCCGCGCTAGACAACCGAACGGCCGTTGCCCAGGGCAGATCCCACCGGCTCTGGATCAAGACCGACGCCGGGGTCTCTGAGGCTGACGTCGGCTACTTCGACACGGACCAACTGCACAACATGGTGGCCGGAAAGGTCGACTACTACATCGTTGATGGCAACCACTTCGGTTGCTGGTCCATTATGGTTCCGCCTAACGGCCCGGTCCAGTCCGTCGCTGACCTTAAGGGAAAGACGATTGAGATCGGTGCATACGCGGTCGAACCATTCTTGTTGCACGGTCACATGTGGCTCCACCACTGGCTGAAGGCGCCGGGGCTCGATGCCCCTAGAGAGGTGACATTGAGGACCTACCCCTGGGAGGCGCTCGCTAATCTGAATGACTATGTGGCGGAGGGATTCAAAACCGGCAAGTTTGCAGCGATCGCGGTCGCGGAGCCCCGGGCGTTGATCATGGAGGAGAAGCAACTCGCGCGGCGGCTCGTCACTCAGGACGAAACCACGCACAACAATGAATTTTGTTGCCTAACTGTCATCAAGCGCGCGATCGTCGAGAACGAACTCGAGACTGCGGCCAGTATTGTCCGGGCGTTTAGAAGCGCGAGGGAATGGGCCGGGCAGCATCCGCGCCAGGCGGTGCTCGCCGCGCAAGCTGGCGGCTACTATGGCACGACGGTCCCTGTCGAAGGATCAGTCAAAGCGGTGGAATGCTGCCTTAGCTTCGACACTCAGCTCGATGTTGGTCAATCGCTGGAGCGTGCGCTCCGCACTCGGATCGAGTCGGGCGCCATCAAGACCGATAAGTCACCGCAGGAGTTGGCGCGTCTGTATTATCGGAAACTCGCATAAGCAAGATTGCCGGATTGCGATCGCTCGAATTGCACGCATCGGCTCAAGCTTGTTCGGGTGGCCTTGGGACGCCAACAATGACGCTTGGCGTTGCGGATGACGTTTGGACGATTGGCGAGTTGTTGCGCGCCGCACTGGCGACGCCGCAAATTTCGCCTTTTGGCCCCAAGCGAAGAAGCGGGCAACGCTGCGCTTGTCTGCTGTCGGGGTCAGACCGGACGTGTGTCTCGTAATTTGCGACCGCCGGTTGTGACCCTAAGCGGGCCTAGACGCCTTACTTCCGCGCCAAAGCTCCTCCCGCATCATTCTTTCCCTAAACAAGCAGAGGACGTCTGGTCGCCCAATAATGATAGCGGCAGGAGCAGTCGCATCTCTATTGCTCTGGACCATCTGTCGGCTGCGTGAAGTTTGAGAGGACAGCTGGGGGCCGGTGCCGGCAGCTGCGCCGATGCTAGAAAGCTAAGAGCGTACGCAACACTTTCTCGACGGCAGCCGAAGCACTGGCAAGCATCGGTGCCTACGGAATCGAGACAACCGCGCCTTGCCGGTATTTCTCGACGATCCTCATGTCCGGCTCGACGCCGAGGCCGGGACCCTGCGGGACGGACACCTTGCCGCCTGTCGCCGTCATCGCGTCGCCAAAAGGAGACGCCTCCAGATTGGCGTAGAGGTTTTCGAGCAGGGTATCAGTCGGCAACGATGCAACGATGTGGATCGAGGCGAGATTGCCGGGCCCGAAATAAGCGCAGTGTGGGATGAGTTCGACGGAATGCGCCTCGGCGAGCGCGATGATCTTGCGCATCTGGGTGATGCCGCCGATCTTGGTCACGCTGGGCTGCGCGATGTCGACGGCACCCTTCTCGAAGCTATCGGCAAAATCGTGCAGGCCGCCGGCGTTCTCGCCCGCCGAAATCCGCGTCTGTCCCTCGCGGCGTACGCGCGCCAGCCCCCTGTGGTCCTCGGGCGGAAACACCGGCTCCTCGAGCCAGAAGAGACAGGCGGGGCGATAGGCGCGCTCCATCTCGAGCGCCTCGGCGACGGTCCACGGGCAATTGACGTCATTTATGATCGCGATGTCGGGTCCCGCGCCGTCGCGGGCTGCCATCACCGCGGCGACGGAATGCTCGTGCAGCTTGATATGCTTGAACCCGGCCGCCGTCCGCTCCGCGCATATTCGTGCGACCGTCTCCGGTGCGCCGTAGCGCAGCAGGCTGGCGTAGGCTCTGACCTCGGTGCGCCGCGCGCCGCCGAGGAGCTGGCTCAGCGGCAAACCCGCTCGCTTGCCGGCGATGTCCCAAAGCGCGATGTCGACGCCTGAGTGTGCGTAGACCACAGGACCGTTGCCGCCGAACAGGTGGAAGTGCTGCGCGGCCTCGCGGTGCAGCGCGGCGATGTCGGTCGGGTCCTTGCCGATGAACCACGGCGCAACATAGCACTCGAGCGCGGCCTTGGTCGCCGGAATGATCGTGTGGCCGAAGCCCTCGCCCCAGCCGGTGATACCGGCGTCGGTCTCCACTTGGATCAGCAGGTGGTCCATGGTCGCGAACTTAAGCCCGGCGAACTCCTGGCGCGGCGCGCCCATGTCGTAGGGAATGCAGACGTGGTGCGCGTGAATGGCGATGATCTTCATTGTGTTCCCGGCGTTCTTGTGGGATGACGTGCCGGAGGAATGTAGCACCCGGCGGATGTGCCGCGGAATTGACCGCCAAGCGCTGCTTACGGGTAATTGCGGACGATCTCCAGCAGCGCGGCAAAACAAAAAAGTTTCTGCCTAGCGCCGACTCCTATTGCAGGAGAACCGGCAGGTTCAGCGGGCCACGGAAACCGAACCCGTGCCAGCGCACGCTCGCGGGTTCAGGCAAGGTCATGTTGGGGAAGCGCTCGAATAGCATTGGCAGCAGGATGGCCCCAACGGTTCGCCGCGACAGGTGCGCGCCCGCGCAATGATGCGGGCCGTTGCCAAAGGCCTGGTGAGGATTGGGCTCGCGCAGCCCGTTGTAGTTCTCGCCATCTTCGAAGACCTCCTCGTCTCGATTGGCCGACGCCTGGATCGTCATCACGGTGTCGCCCTTGGGGATGATGCAGCCACGAATCTCCGTGTCCTCCATAACGAGCCGTGAACTCGCCTGGATAGGCGCCACCCACCGCACTCCTTCCTCGAAGGCGGACCGCCATCTGCTCCCTGCGCGCACGGCGTCAAGCTGATCCGGATTGGTGAGAAGGCCGTATAGGATCGTCAGCAGGGCGTCGCGAGGCTCGTTGATGCCGCCGCCGATCGCGATCTTTACATTGGCGATCATCTGGCTTTCTGGAATCGGTTTCGCCGCGTTCACCATGAAGGAGAGTGCTGAGGAATCTGGTTCAGCCCGCACGCGTTCGGCGTTGGCGCGGATACATTTGTCCATCTCCGCATTGGCAATGTCGGTCGCATCGAAAGGCCCCGGCGTCCATCCGAAATTGCCGGCGCCGTCAATCAGGGTCTGAGACCATCGCTGCATGTCCTCATCGCTCGCGTCCGGAACACCCATTGCATGCGCCAGAATCCGCGCGGCGAGCGGTCCCGCGAGAGTGGGAAAGAGATCGACCACCTCACCGCGCGGCAAATGGTCAAGATACGCCGCGGCTAGTTTCGCATATAGCGGCGCCCAAACGGATTCGATTGTCTTCGGCATCAGGGCCGGCATCATCGCCATCCGCTCGGTCCGGTGCTCGTCGTGGTCCTTGCGCATGAGCGTATGAGCGAGAAAGGCGCGCTTCATGGGCGTGTTCGGATCGTCGGAGCTGAACAACGCCGCATTGTCCTTAACGTATTTGGTGTCAGCAGCCTTGGTGAGGAACGTGCGCCCCACGGATTTGACCCGTAGTACAGGCGCTTCGCGTCTCAGGCGCCTGTAGATCGGATAGGGATCGCGCGTGAGCTCCTCGATCGTGATGATCTCGTCCAGGGGAGCCAGGCCAGTCGGCATAGGGTGCTCCTGTTAGCTGCACGCCAGCAGACGGAGCTTAATGGCAGGTGCGAAACGGCGCAATGCCGGTGCCCGCCGTGCCCGGCAAGCGCGGAGCTGGTACGCTTCTCTCCGCCAGGGATGCGAGAACGACAGGGGCAATCGCACGATCTAACACCACTTACTACCTGGTGTGAAGCCGACCTGCACCTCGGTTGATCCGCATCCCGAGCACCCTATATGCACCTGTCGGTTCCAAGTTGCCCTCCTGCCATTTTCGGCTGGGAACGGCCGCAGCCAGCAGTTCGCGCATGCTTTCCAAGACATCATTCCATCCCTCCGTCGTCGCCTGGTTTGAGGAGCAGTTCGGGGTTCCCACGCCGCCGCAGGCTGAAGCTTGGCCGCTTATCAAGGCTGGTCAGAACGTGTTGATCGCGGCGCCGACCGGCTCGGGCAAGACGCTTGCTGCGTTCCTGTCGGCGATCGATGACCTTGTGTGGCAGGGTGAGGCCGGCGCACTCAAGGATGAAACCCAGGTCGTCTATGTTTCACCGTTGAAGGCCCTCTCCACAATCTTGAGGCGCCGATCGCCGGCATCCGAGACAAGCTGCGCGAACAAAAGCGTTCCGATCTGGAGATCAGAAGCTGGGTGCGGACCGGCGACACGCCCTCAACCGAGCGCCAGCGCATGGCACGGCGCCCGCCGCACATCGTCGTGACGACCCCGGAATCGCTCTATCCTGCTCGGTTCAGAGACCGGACGACGGATGCTGTCAACCACGCGCACCGTGATCGTCGATGAGATTCATGCCATCGCGGCGAACAAGCGCGGCAGCCATCTCGCTCTCTCGCTCGAGCGGCTGGCAGCTATATGCGCCTCACCGCCGCTGCGAATCGGTCTATCTGCAACGCAGAAGCCGATCGAGGACGTCGCTCGGTTTCTTGTTGGCGCCACGCCCGACCAGGCGGCTACGAGCAAGGCGTGTGTGATCGTGGATTCAGGCCATCGCCGGGATCGAGATCTCGCCCTTGAGGTTCCGGAGTCCCCTCTCGAAGCTGTGATGTCGGCGGAGGTCTGGGATCAGGTCTATCGTCGCCTGTCCGCACTGATCGAGCAGCACAGTACCACGCTCGTTTTCGTCAACACCCGCCGAATGGCCGAGCGGGTGACGCGAAAACTGTCCGAGCTGTTGGGCGAGACAAATGTCACCGCACATCATGGCAGCCTTGCCAAGGAGCAGCGGCTGGAGGCCGAGCAGCGACTGAAGCACGGGCAGCTCAAGGCGTTGGTTGCAACCGCATCGCTTGAGCTCGGTATCGACATCGGCGATGTCGACCTCGTCTGTCAACTCGGCTCGCCGCGCGCGATTGCGACTTTCCTGCAGCGTGTCGGCCGATCTGGTCATGCGGTCGGTGGCACGCCCAAGGGCCGGCTCTTTCCGCTGTCTCGCGACGAGTTGGTCGAGTGCACGGCCCTGCTCGATAGCGTGCGCCGTGGCGAACTCGATCGACTGATGATCCCCGAGCAACCGCTTGACGTGCTGGCGCAGCAGATCGTAGCGGAAGTGGCTTGCCGCGAGTGGCGGGAGGACGAGCTATTCGCGCTCGTCCGCCGTGCGTGGGCCTACCGAAAGCTGTCACGCGAGGACTTCTCTGCTGTAGTCGAGATGCTGTCTCATGGGTTTAGCACGCGAAGAGGCCGCCGCGGTTCGCTGCTCCACCACGACGCCGTCAATGGCGTGCTGCGCGGCCGGCGTGGCTCGCGGCTGACGGCGCTCACCGCCGGCGGCACCATTCCGGATAACGCCGACTATCAGGTCCTGCTTGAGCCCGAGAACCACCTGATCGGTACAGTGAACGAGGACTTCGCCGTCGAAAGCCTCGCCGGTGATATTTTTCAGCTCGGAAACCGCAGCTACAAGATCCAGCGCGTGGAGCGCGGGGTCGTCCGCGTCGAGGACGCGCATGGTATGGCGCCGACCATTCCATTCTGGCTCGGTGAGGCGCCGGGCAGAACCGACGAACTGTCGCAATCAGTGTCGCGTTTGCGCGAAGCAATTGCAGCCCATCTGGGGCGGGATTCTAGCGGCGCCACTGCGTTGCGCTGGCTCACGGACGAGGTCGGCATGGTCCCAGCCGCGGCCGATCAGCTCGTTGAATATCTGCAAACCGCGTATGGCGCACTGGCGTGTCTGCCGACGCAAACGACCGTCGTGATCGAGCGCTTTTTCGACGAAGCGGGCGGCATGCAGGTTGTCATCCACTCGCCACCTGGCAGCCGTCTCAATCGCGCTTGGGGCCTGGCGCTGCGAAAACGCTTCTGCCGCAAGTTCAACTTTGAACTTCAGGCTGCCGCGACCGAGGACAACATCGTCATCTCGCTGACCGAGGCGCACAGCTTCCCGCTTGACGAGGTGGCAAATTACCTGAACTCGGCGTCGGTGCGCGCGGTTCTGACACAAGCCATGCTGGACTCACCGATGTTCACTACACGCTGGCGCTGGGTGGTGGGCGTGGCGCTTGCGCTGCCCCGCTTCCGGGCGGCAGGGAGGTGGCGCCGCAGATCGCGCGTATGGGGGCGGAAGACTTGATTGGGGCCGTGTTCCCCGACCAGATTGCCTGCGCAGAAAATCTGGCAGGCGAACGGGAAATCCCAGATCATCCGCTGGTTCGCCAGGCCATCCGTGACGGCCTGACTGATGCCATGGATATTGAAGGCCTCGAGCGGCTGCTGGGGGCGATCGAGGCCGGGGAAGTTGCAATCGTCACGCGCGAGCTGACGCAGCCGTCGCCGCTGGCGTTCGAAGTGCTGTCAGCGCGGCCCTACGCTTTTCTCGATGATGCCCCGCTCGAGGAACGCCGGACCCAGGCGGTGATGGCGCGGCGCTGGATATCGGCTGAGGATGCGGCGGATCTCGGGCGCCTCGATCCCGAGGCGATTGCGCGCGTGCGCAATGAGACCTGGCCTGACGCCGAAAACGCGGATGAGTTGCACGACGCGCTCGTATGGCTCGGCTTTATGACGGAGGCGGAGATCGATGCACAAGCGCGCTTGCGTGATTGGCTGAAAGCGCTTGCCGATACAGGGCGCGTTGGGCGCGTGGCGCGCGGTGCCCGGACATTGTGGATTTCCACCGAGCGGGCTGGGCAGTTTCGCGCGCTGTGGCCGCAGGCGCGGATTGAGCCCGAGGTCGGCTTGCTGTTCTCGCGTGAGTGGTCGCGCGATGACGCGCTGGTCGAGATCATTCGCGGCCGGCTTGAGGGCTTAGGGCCGGTGACGGCAACGAGCCTTGCATCTTCCTTGGACATGACACCCGGTGAGATTGCCGTGCCGCTCGCAAGCCTCGAGGCTGAGGGCTTCGCCATGCGCGCGCGTTTCACGGCGGGCGCGGACGAGGACGAATGGTGCGAGCGCCGTCTCCTGTCGCGCATTCATCATTGCACTATCAAGCGGCTGCGAGGCGAGATCGAGCCGGTCGCTGCACGCGATTTTCTCCGTTTCCTGTTCGCCTGGCAGCACGTCGATCCCAGGACGCGCATGACCGGCCGCAAGGCCCTCGATGCGGTGCTGGCGCAGCTTGAAGGTTTTGAGGCGCCGGCTGGTGCGTGGGAGAGCGAGATCCTGCCGGCGCGGCTCGCCGACTATGACCCTGACTGGCTCGACGAACGCTGTCTTGCTGGCTACCTCACTTGGATGCGGTTGCGCGCGCGGGGTGGGACCGGCGAGAAGAAGGCCTCGCCACTGCGCACCACGCCGATTGCGATTTTGCCGCGCCAAGCCAGCGCGATGTGGACTTCGTTGTCGTCACAGGGCGACGGCTTGCGCCCGAGCCCGCGCGCAGAGACAGTCGCCGAGCGCATTCGGCAGGACGGCGCTTCGTTCTTCCAGGATCTCCTAGGCCAGACCGGTTTGCTGCGTTCGCAGCTTGAGGAGGCTATCGCCGAGCTGGTCGCGCTGGGCATCGTGACATCGGACAGTTTTGGCGGCCTGCGC
>NZ_JAFATE010000898.1 GCF_019244115.1 Bradyrhizobium sp. | reverse complement strand
TCTCGCCGGAGGCGGCGCTGTTCCAGGTGCCGCGCGTCGCCAAGGCCCGTAACATGACGGAAGAGAAGGTACGCGAGCTGGTCACTCAAAATACCAAGGCCCGGTTTGCAGCCCTGCTTGGCGAGCCCCGTGTCAACGTGCTGGAGCTCAACCTCGCGCTCGACGCCGCCTCGAAGTAGGACCAGCTAGGCGAGCCGGAGCGGCCTGACTATAATGCGGCATGGCAAATCAAAGCCGCGACAGTGAGAAACGGCCATCGCCAGATGCGCTTTTGGAAGCCGCCCGGCGCGAGAACGCGCAGGTCGGGCGGCTAAAAATCTTCGTCGGCGCCGCTCCGGGCGTCGGCAAGACCTATGAGATGCTGCAGAGCGCCCATGCCAAGCTGAAGGCGGGCGTCGACGTCGTCGTCGGCATCGTCGAGACTCATGGGCGGGCCGAGACCGAAGCGCTGCTGCGCGGCCTGGAAGTCATCCCGCGCAAGCGCATCGACTATCGCGGGCAGTTGGTCGAGGAGATGGACCTCGATGCGGTGATCGCGCGCCATCCGGCGCTCATTCTGGTCGACGAGCTCGCCCATACCAACGCGGCCGGCAGCCGCCATCCAAAACGCTATCTTGACGTTGAGGAGCTCTTGTCACGCGGTATCGATGTCTACACGGCCGTCAACATCCAGCACATCGAGAGCCTCAACGACGTGGTTGCGCAGATCACCCATGTGCGGGTACGCGAGACCGTCCCCGACTCGATTTTCGAGCGTGCAGATGCCATCGAGCTGATCGACCTGACGCCGGACGATCTGATTCAGCGCCTGAAAGAGGGCAAGGTCTATGTCCCAAAGCAGGCCGAGCGCGCGCTGGAGCATTATTTCTCGCCGGGCAATCTGACCGCACTGCGCGAGCTGGCGCTGCGCCGCACCGCGGAGCGGGTCGACGAGCAGCTGCTCACCCACATGCAGGCCAATGCGATCGCGGGCCCGTGGGCGGCCGGCGAGCGCATCCTGGTCTGCGTCAGCGAGGACCCGCGCGCGGCGGGCCTCGTGCGCCACACAAAACGGCTCGCCGACCGTGTCCACGCGCCGTGGACCGCGATCTCGATCGAGACGCGGCGCAGCCTGCAACTGACCGACGAGGAGCGCGACCGCCTTGCCGACACGCTGCGGCTCGCCGAAGCGCTCGGCGGCGAGGCCATCACCATTCCCGGCGTCGAACGCCGCATTGCCGACGACGTCATCAAATTCGCGCAAGCCAACAACGTCACCCAGATCATCGTCGGCAAGTCGGCGCGCTCGCGCCTGTTCGAGATCATGCGCGGCTCCGTGGTGCACGACCTGGTGCGGCGCGCCGGCAACATCACCATCAACGTCATCGCCGGTGAGGATCTGCCGTCGGGGCCGCCACTCGCCAATTCCGTGCAGACGGCGGCACGCAGCGAAACCTTCAACCCGCGACCCTATCTGATGGCGCTGCTGATCACCGCCGGCGGTCTCGCCGCCGCCGAGCTGATCCAGCCTTGGTTCGGCATCGAGAACGTCGATCTCGTGCTGTTGACCGCCGTCGTGGGCGTCGCGGTGCGCTACGGCCTGTGGCCGTCGCTGCTCGCGACCGTCGCGGCCTCGCTGACCTACAATTTCTTTTTCCTGCCGCCGATCTACACCTTCACCATCACCGATCCCACCAACATCGCGGCCTTCTTCCTCTTCATGGTGATCGCGATCCTGGTGTCGAATGTGGCCGCGCGGGTGCGCACGCAGGCCGACACCGCGATCGGCCGCATCCGGATGACCGAGCAGCTCTATGCCTTCAGCAGAAAACTCGCCGGCACTGCGACGCTCGATGACGTGTTGTGGGCGAGCGCCTATCAGACCGCGCTGATGCTGAAGGTGCGCGTCGTGCTGCTGCTGCCGGAGCAGGGCCTCTTGACGGTCAAGGCAGGCTATCCGCCGGAGGACCAGCTTGACCAGGCCGATCTCGCCGCGGCCAACTGGGCCTGGAGCAACGATCGCGTGGCCGGCCGCGGCTCCGATACGCTGCCAGGCGCAAAGCGCCTGTTCCTGCCGATGCGCACCGGCCGCGGCTCGATCGGCGTCATCGGCATCGACAATGACCGTACCGGCCCGCTGCTGACGCCGGACCAGCGCCGCCTGCTGGACGCGCTGGTCGATCAGGGCGCGCTCGCGATCGAACGCGTGCTGCTGGTCGAGGACATGGACCGCGTCAAGCGTACGATGGAGTCGGAACGGCTGCGCTCGGCGCTGCTGACCTCGATCTCGCACGATCTGAAGACGCCGCTCGCTTCGGTACTGGGCGCGGCCTCGACCATGCGCGACCTCGCCAGCGGCCTTTCGGAGCAGGAGAAGCACGATCTCCTGGCAACCGTCATCGACGAATCCGAGCGGCTCAACCGCTTCATCGCCAATCTGCTCGACATGACAAAACTGGAATCCGGCGCCGTGGTGCCGAATCTGGCGCTGCACGACGTCGGCGAGGTGGTCGGCAGCGCGCTGCGGCGCGCGACCAAGATTCTCGCGCAGCACCGCATCGCGCTCGATTTTGCCGCCGAACTGCCGATGCTCGAGATCGACGCCGTGCTGTTCGAGCAGGTGCTGTTCAACCTGCTCGACAATGCGGCAAAGTATTCGCACGCCGGCACCGCCATCACGATGCGGAGCTATCGCGACGGCTCGCAGTTCGTGCTCGAGGTCACCGACGAGGGCGAGGGGATTCCGGACGGCGAGGTCGAGAGCGTATTCGACAAGTTTTACCGCGTGCAGAAGTCCGATCACGTCCGCCCGGGCACGGGCCTCGGTCTTGCGATCTCCCGCGGCTTCATCGAGGCGATGCAAGGGCGAATTTTCGCATCCAACCGCAGGGATCGCAGTGGCGCCGTGCTGACCATTCGTCTGCCGATTCCTGTGCGCTCCAAGGCATTGGACACCGCCGCATGAACGCCCCGCCGATCAAGGTTTTGGTCATCGACGACGAGCCGCCGATCCGCAAATTGCTCAGGATGGGTCTTGCGACCAAGGGCTATGAGGTGCTGGAGGCGCCGAGCGGCAAGGTCGCGCTCGAACTGCTCGCCGAAAATCCGGCGCTGATCATTCTCGATTTGGGCCTGCCGGACATTCAGGGCCACGAGCTGCTGCGCACCATCCGTGCCCGCAACGACAGCGTGCCGGTCGTGGTGCTGTCGAGCCGGGGTGACGAGGCCGGCAAGGTACAGGCGCTCGATCTCGGCGCGGACGATTATGTCACAAAGCCGTTCGGCATGGATGAGCTTTTGGCGCGATTGCGTGCGGCACTGCGGCATCAGTTACAGGTCCAGGGCGAGCGACCGATTTTTCGCAGCGGCGATCTCTCGGTCGATCTGGTGCGGCGCATCGTCAAGGTCGGCGACAGGGACATCAAACTCTCGCCGAAGGAGTATGAGCTGCTGCGCGTGTTGGTGCAGCACGCCGGCAAGGTCCTGACCCACCGCTTTCTGTTGAAGGAGCTGTGGGACGAATTGACCGACGCGCAATATCTGCGCGTCTATGTGCGCCAGCTCCGTCAGAAGATCGAGGCCGACCCGGAGCGTCCGCATCATGTGCTGACCGAAACCGGCATCGGCTATCGGCTGCGCGCCCCCGACTGAGCTGGCAGCTTCGCCGGACGCCGCCCTATTTCAGCGGACGAGGATGGAGCGGCTGGCCGATGGCGCATTCCAGCGCGTCGCGATTCCAACGGCCGAGATCGGCTGCCGCGCGATAGGTGCTGTCCAGAAATTCCATCAGCGCGGTGTCCGGATTGGGCGAGCTCCGGACGACATCATAGGGCAGCAAGAACTCACCGAGTTTGGCATCGAAAGAGGCTCCCGCCGGCGCCACGGGCGCGTCGGCAAATCCACTCGGCGTCGGATAGGCGTAGGAATAGAACGCGGGAAAATCCACCCCGCCGCCACCGGGCCAGAAGCCGGCGGATGACACCTCGTCGCTGTAAGCCTCGCGCGTCACCTCGTCGGGCAGGTTCGGGATGCCGCCGGGATGCAGCGGGGCGCGACGCCCCGAGAAGCGGGTGACCGCGAGATCAAGACTGCCCCAGAACAGATGCACGGGACTGACCTTTCCGACAAAACCAGTGCGAAACCGCGAGAACACGCGGCTCACCGCAACGAGCGCGTGAAAGAAGCGCGTCACGGCGGCGGCATCGTACGGCCTCTCCTGCCGGTCGCCGTGGAATGGAATCGCATCGGGGATCTCGTTCGGCCGGCCGTCGAAGTCAGGCGTTCCGCCGAGCCGTGCCACGAGAT
>NZ_JAFATE010000872.1 GCF_019244115.1 Bradyrhizobium sp. | reverse complement strand
ACGTCAGGGTGCTGTTCGGCGAGATCGCCTGTCGTCGCACCTTCTGAACGTGACCACTCAGGCCCTGGATGTCGGCGCGCTGATAGTTCCAAGTCACGGGCTTTCGGCCGCGTCAACCGGCTGGCGACGACAGCCTGTTCGGCCCCTGCCCTTGCCTGCGATCAACGCCACATTGTCGGCGCGCGCCGCCGCGCCGCGTGATCATCCCCGTCGCTTGCCGCCTTGTCATCGTGCGCCGTCTGCAGGAGGCGCGGGGCGACACGCGAGCCCGCCTGCGCCCGGGTGGCGGTGGAATCTTCATCGAGCTCGCCGAGCATGCCTCTTGCTGGCGCCGCGCTCTCGGGATCGATCATCGGAGGCTCCGAACGACTCAAGAGTGGAGGCTAGCCCGCTTCGTTCGCCGGCGATTTCACCTAAGTTAAGCCACACTTTGGCCCCCGAGTAATCCATGCCTGCAATTGCAAGCCTCATCGTCCAGGCCAGCCGATCAGGGAACCGACCCGACATTAACCTATGAGACTGCCGCGAATCGCGCATCGCTGCATAGTTCTGCAAAATGCCGGGTTTCGGGGCTCCATCCAAATGAACTTCGCAGACTGCAGCGATGAATGTCTGCTGCATTACTATGAAAGCGTTCGCCGCCAGGTCATGGCTGACAAACAAACCGGCGGCCGATACCGTCTCGCGGGCGCCAATGTCAAGGCATACGCCAATCGCCTGAAGGATGAAATCGATCGCAGACAATTGCGTTTCACGCCGATCGACTGGTAATCGTCCCCCTTGCGGTTGCTCCGCGTTCGGCGACGCGGAAATGCTCACCTGATGATGAACCCGGCCAACGCCGCACGGATTATATTCCCGGCGTTACGGCAAGCATCCGGACGCCGAGGGGAATCGGCGACGGATGGCGAAGCGGTCTCAAAGCGAAAAGAGCAGAACAAACACCCGCCTCTGGCCGCTGCTTGCGCTGAATTTCTTCATGGCGGACATGCAGTCCGGGATCGGCCCCTTCGTCGGGGTCTTTCTGCTCGAACACGGCTGGGCCAGTGGCCTGATCGGCACGGCGCTGACCATCGGCAACATCGCCGGCGTGCTGATCACCACCCCATTCGGCGCCGTGATCGACGCATCGCCGCACAAGCGCCTGTGGGTCATCGTGCCGGGCATCGGCGTGGTGATGGGGTCGTCCATCATCCTGATCTCGCAAAACTTCTGGGCTGTTGCGGCCTCGCAGGTTGCAACCTCGATTGCGGGCGCGGCCATTGTCCCCGCGGTCACCGGCATCACGCTCGGCATCGTCAAACAGAAGGGTTTTAACCGGCAGAACGGCCGCAACCAGGCCTTCAATCACGCCGGCAATCTGGTCGGCGCAGCCATTTCAGGCTTGCTGGGCTGGAAGTTCGGCTATTTCTACGTCTTCCTGCTCGCAGCCCTGTTCGGCGTAGCGGCAGTCGGCTGCGTGCTGATGATACCGCCCCGCTCCATCGACAATCGCGCGGCGCGCGGCCACAAGGAGGACGATCCGGAAGGCCAGCCGAGCGCGATGAAGATGCTGCTCAAACACAAGCCGCTGCTGGTTCTCGGCCTCGCGCTTGCCATCTTCCATCTCGGAAACGCGGCGATCATGCCGCTTTATGGCATTGCAGCCGTTTCGGCGAGCCAGGCCAACGGTCCCGGCTTTGTTGCTTCCACCATCGTGATCGCCCAGGGCACCATGATCATCGCCGCGCTCGGCGGCATGCGCGTGGCGGAGAGCCGCAGCTATTGGCCGATCCTGCTCGCATCGTTTCTGGTGCTGCCGGTGCGCGGACTGCTGGCCTATTGGCTCAGTGGATGGTGGGGCATCGTCCCCGTCGAGATCCTGGATGGTATCGGGACCGGCCTGCAAAGCGTCGCGGTGCCCGGACTGGTTGCGCGCTTGCTCTACGGAACGGGTCACGTCAATCTCGCGCAAGGTGCCGTAATCACGGTCCAGGGCGCCGGCGCGGCGCTGAGCCCCGCGCTCGGCGGCTGGATCGCGCAGTGGATCGGCTTCGCCGCGACCTTCCTGATGCTCGGCGGCCTGGGCCTGGTAGCGACCGCGCTATGGATCGGGCTTCGCACCACGGTCAAACAATACTG
>NZ_JAFATE010000813.1 GCF_019244115.1 Bradyrhizobium sp. | reverse complement strand
GGTGATCGTCGAGGGCCACACGATCGGCCGCCTCGACGGCTTCACCTTCGCGCCAGACGCCGCGGAAGCCGGCTCTGAGGCCAAGGCCTTGCAGGCCGCGGCACAGAAGGCGCTGGGCGGCGAGATCGAGGCGAGGGCGGACAAACTGTCGGCCTCTCCCGACGAGCAGTTCATCCTGACCTCCGACGGCACCATCCGCTGGACCGGCGATGCGGTCGCAAAGCTCGTGGCGAGCGATGATGCGCTGAGGCCGCGGATTCGCGTCATCGCCGACGACCGCCTGACCGGCGGTGCGCGCGAAAAGGTACAAGCAAGGCTCGACCTGTGGCTGAAGACGCATGTCGAAAAGCTGCTCGGGCCGCTGTTCGAGCTGCAGAAGGCCGAGGACGTCACCGGCATCGCGCGCGGCATTGCTTTCCAGCTGATCGAGGCGCTCGGCGTGATCGAGCGGGGCAGGATCGCGAACGAGCTGAAGGATCTCGACCAGCCCTCGCGCGCGACCTTACGCAAATACGGCGTGCGCTTCGGCGCCTACCACGTCTATTTCTCCGCGCTGCTCAAACCCGCGGCGCGCGCGCTGGCGTCGCTGCTCTGGGCCGAGAAGCAAAGCAATGTCGATCTCTCCGCGCTGTCGGGCGCGCAGCATCTGGCAAGCTCGGGCCGCACCTCGTTCCCGGTCGACAAGGCGTTGCCGCGCGATGCCTATCGCGTGCTCGGCTATCGGCAATGCGGCGAACGCGCCGTGCGCGTCGACATCCTGGAGCGGCTCGCCGATCTGATCCGGCCCGCGCTGGCCTGGCGCGAGACTTCGCCTGGCGAGAAGCCGGCGGGCGCCTTCGATGGGCGCGGTTTCGTGGTGACGCAGGCAATGACCTCGCTGACGGGATCGGCGGGCGAGGACTTTGCCTCGATCCTGCGCGCGCTCGGCTATCGCATGGAGAAGCGCCCACCGCTGCCGCCGAAACCGGCCGCAGTCGAGGCGCCGGCCGCCGCAGAGGCCGCGCCGCAGGAAACGGCCGTCGATGCAGCGCCGCAGGATCAGACGGCTGGCGAGCAGCCAGCCGCGGATGCAGCTGCGGCGGCGCCGGTTGCCGAAGCCGCAACAGAGATCGCAAGTGATACCGCGGCGCCAGCCGCTGTTGAGAGCGTCGCGTCCGAGCCCGTGACCGTCGAGCCCGCAACCGAGGAGCCGAGACCGACGGCCTCGCTGCTGCCCGAGGTCTCGCCGCTGTCGGCTGCGCGCGAACAACCGTCAACCGTGATTGAAGCGGCGCCCGAGTTCGAGCCGGAGTCCGTTGCCGCGCCACCGGCGGTCGCTGAAGAGCAGGCAGCGATTGCTGCGCCGGCGGAAGCCGCGCCCGAAGCGGCCGCTGGCGATGCGGCGCCCGCGCCCGCTGATGCCGCTCCCGCGTCAGCCGAAGCTTCTGCTGCTGAGCCAGCCGCCGAGCCCGCACTGGTCGAAGTCTGGCGGCCGGGCGGTCGGCCGGAGGAGCGCAGGCCGCGTCACGAGCGTCATCGCCACCACCACCGGCCCCATGATCGCGCGCCTAGCGGCGGTGAGGCGGCCGCCGGTGCGCCCGCCGAGACAGGGCAAGGCGTAGGGCAGGGCGAGAAGCGCGAGCGCCACCGGCACGGCCGGCGCGATCGGCTGAAGGAGTTTGGCAAGCCGCGTCAGGACGCGCCAAAGGAGGCCGCGGAAGGCTCAGCCGATCGCGCCAAGAGCGAGGAGCGCGGCCGTCCGCGCGAGCATTTCGAGGGCAAGGGCCGCGAGCAACACAGGGACAGGGGCGATCGGCAAGACAAGAAGGGCAAGTTCGGCGGCGAGCGCGAGCGCGGTCCGCGCGAGCATGGTGACCGCGAGCGCGGCCGCGACAAGGGCGGGCGTGACCGCCGCGAGGGTGGTCCCTCGCACCGGCCCTACGCATCGAGCGCCCCGCGCGAGCGCGAGCGGCAGATCGATCCGAATTCGCCGTTCGCAAAACTCGCGGCGCTGAAGGAGCAGCTCGCCGCCAATCGCAAGGAATAATTTTTTCGCCAGCTATTTTGATCGGGATATTCGGGGCGCTTTGGATCGTCAGCGGCTGGACAAATGGCTGTGGCATGCGCGGGTGGTGAAGGCCCGCACCAGCGCGGCTGCGCTGGTCGCCAGCGGCCATGTCCGCGTCAATGGCGTGCGCGAAATCGCGCCCGGACACGCCGTGAAGCCGGGTGACGTGCTCACCATCGGGCTGGATCGCGGCGTGCGGGTCTTGAAGGTGATCGGCTTTTCCGAGCGGCGCGGCGATGCCGAGACAGCGCGCGTGCTCTACGACGAATTGCAGGCACGCCAGCCCTGACGATTTGCCAGCGCAGCCTGTCTATCCACGCGCAGTACAGTCGCTGCGGGTATCTCGTGCGATTCAATTCTTGGTGCAGCTTCTCTTGCGGCACTGCACCGACTGCGCTAGTGCAAGCCGTTCAAAAAATTCGTGCCGTGTCCGAGTCCGGAGCCCTGGATGACTTACGTCGTCACCGAAGCCTGCATCAAATGCAAATATACCGATTGCGTGGAGGTCTGCCCGGTAGATTGCTTCTACGAGGGCGAGAACATGCTGGTGATCCATCCGGACGAATGCATCGATTGCGGCGTGTGCGAGCCGGAATGCCCGGCCGACGCCATCAAGCCCGACACCGAACCGGGGCTGGAAAAGTGGCTCGAGGTGAATTCGGAGTATGCCAAGACGTGGCCGAATATCACCCAAAAGAAGGAATCTCCGCCTGATGCGAAGGAATTCGAGGGCGAGGAAGGCAAGTTCGAGAAATATTTTTCTAAGAAGCCCGGAACCGGAGACTGACGGAAGGGGTCTCTGACTTAACTGTAATGCCGGAATCCGGCCAAAAACCCCCGGCAAAGCCTGTAAATCATTGATTTTTGCGGGAAATGTGCTATATTAAGCACTTTCCAAGCCGAAACCGGCCAATGCGTATCTTTGGCCGCCCTTTGGTTCCCGTAAAACGTCAAACAGGGGCGTGGCAGTTCCGCGCGCAGGCTGTGTCACAGAAATCACGTAAAGCGAGTTCTTCGAAAAATTCAAAGAAAGTCGCCGCGGCCAGCCGTAGCGCATCCAAGAGCCGTGCCAGGTCGTCCGTTAGGGAGACCCGGGCTGCCCCCAAGGCCTCGGCTTCCAAGTCCTCAAAGAACAAAAGAAGCTCGATGCCCCATAAGCCTGCCAAGCCTGCTGCCAAGGTGACTGCCGCCAAGCCCGCTGCGACCAAGGTCGCCGCGTCTGCCAAGACTCCCTTAAGGCCAACCGCCCCGAAGACCGCTGTTGCTGCTCCCAAGCCTGTGACCAAGCCCGTCGCCGCCAAGCCCGTGGCCGCTCCGCCCAAGGTGGAAGAAAAGAAGCTGCCGACCCAGCGTCAGGGGTTCAAGACCAACGAGTTCGTGGTCTATCCGGCCCATGGCGTCGGCCAGATCCTGGCCATCGAGGAGCAGGAGATCGCGGGCGCCAAGCTCGAGCTGTTCGTCATCAATTTCATCAAGGACAAGATGACGCTGCGGGTTCCCACCGCCAAGGTTGCCAATGTCGGCATGCGAAAACTGTCCGATCCGGTCCTTGTGAAGAAGGCGCTGGAGACGCTGAAGGGCCGCGCCCGGGTCAAGCGCACGATGTGGTCGCGCCGCGCCCAGGAATACGAAGCCAAGATCAATTCGGGCGACATCGTCGCGATTGCCGAGGTGGTGCGCGACCTCTATCGCTCCGAATCGCAGCCCGAGCAGTCCTACAGCGAACGCCAGCTCTATGAAGCGGCGCTCGACCGCCTGTCGCGCGAGATCGCGGTGGTGCAGCACTCGACCGAGACCGAGGCGGTGAAGGAGATCGAGAGCCAACTCGCCAAGAGCCCGCGCCGCGGCGTCAAGGCCGAGGCTGAAGCCGAAGCGGAGGGCGAGACCGAGGCGGAAGACGGCGAAATCGACGAGACCGACGGCGACGACACGACGGTTGCGGACGAGGCGGCGTAAGCTGCGTCTGTCGGAGCGGAATTTCAAAGGCCCGGTCGTCCGACCGGGCTTTTTGTTTGCCGCAACTTGGCCGACTTCGCGGAACGCCGCCCGCCTATGGCACCAGGCAGGACGAAGCTTGGTTGATTGGCTTCCGCGTGCGCGCCGTTCCCTCTTCCCGCGAGCGGGCAGAGGGAGCGCACCTTCGAGGCGGCAACCGTCGAACGTGAGCTCATCGCTCGAAAGCGTACCAGGCGCCAAATGTCGGGAAAATTTTAACGACCTGACTTTACCCGACGTCCACTCAGCTTCGCTATCGACTGTCGCGAGGGGGCCAGGACATGCCGGGCATCATCGCAAAAACACGGGCTTTTCTAGTGCGCGTCGCCGCGGCCTTCGACGACGCCTCGCGCCATGTCGGCCGGCTCGGCAGTGCCTTGACCGGCGTTGCCGCGATCGCGCTGGTCTGGGCCGGCATCCTGCACGGCATCTTTGAAGACCGCGCGCACACCGAAGAGGCCGCGCTCAGGAACGGCGCAAATCTCGCTCGCACGTTCGAAGAGCAGATCGTCCGCGCCATCCGCGCCGCCGATCAGACCCTGCTCTATGTCCGCGACTCCTATGCGCGCGACCCGCAAAACTTCGACATGTCGCTGTGGTCGAAGCACAGCCAGTTCCTGACCGATTTCTCCTTCCAGGTCGTGATCATCGACAAGCACGGCATGCTGGTCGCGAGCAACCTCGACCAGAGCGTCAAGGGGCTGGACCTCCACGATCGCGAGCATTTCGCCGTCCATGCCGCGAGCGATGATGATTTCCTCTTCATCAGCAAGCCGATCTTCGGCCGGGTCTCGAACAAGTGGTCGATCCAGCTCACGCGCCGCATCATCGCGCAGGACGGCTCGTTCGGCGGCGTGGTCGTGGTTTCGCTGGATCCCGCATACCTCGCAAGCTTCTACGATTCGGTGGAGATCGGCCGGAGCGGCGTGGTGACGCTGGTCGGCCTCGACGGCATCGTGCGTGCCCGTGGTGCGAGCGGCCCCGCCGCGGCCGTCGGCGCCTCGCTGGCCGGAAGCGTGCTGATGTCCAGTCTTTCACGGCAGGCCAGCGGGTCCTACACCGGGGCCAGCGCGATCGACGGCGTCGAACGGATTTTTGCCTTTCGCCGGGTCAGGGATTATCCACTCATCGTCATCGTCGGCCAGGCCACGGATGACGTGTTCGCCGCGTTCCGGGCCGACCGCGACAGGGAGCTGCTCATTGGCGTCCTGCTCAGCATGTTCGTCGCGGTGGTCGCGCTGCTGATCGTCCGCTATCAGGCCGGGCTTGCCAGGTCGCGCGACGCGGCAGAGGCCGGCACCCGCGCCCGCTCGGAATTTTTGGCCATGATGAGCCACGAGATCCGCACGCCGATGAACGGCGTGATCGGTTTGGCCGACCTCCTGGTCGCGGCCGATCTGCCCGGCGACCAGCGCAAGATCGCCACCACGCTCAGGGAATCGGCCGACTACCTGCTGCAGCTCCTGAACGACGTGCTCGACTTCTCGAAGCTCGATGCGGGCCGGCTCGAGATCGAACATGTGGCGTTCGATCTCAGCCGATCGATCGTCGCAACGGTCGAGCTTCTGATGCCGCGCGCAGACGCCAAGGGACTCGCACTGAAGACTGCGATCGAGCCGGCCACGCCGCAGTTCGTGCTCGGCGATCCGGCGCGTCTCCGCCAGGTGTGTTCAATCTCGTGGGCAACGCCATCAAGTTCACCGAGCGCGGCAGCGTCGTCGTCCGCGTGCGGACGGAGCCGGCCGCCTCCGGCCGTCTGAAGCTGAGCTTTGCCGTCAGCGACACCGGCGTCGGAATCCCCGAAGACGCCATCGGCCTGCTGTTTCAGGAATTCTCGCAGGTCGACAGTTCCATTTCGCGCCGCTTTGGCGGCACCGGCCTCGGGCTCGCCATCTGCAAGCGCCTGGTCAGGAGCATGGGCGGCGACATCGCCGTCGAAAGCCAGCTCGGCAAGGGCTCCACGTTCACTTTCTCGGTGCTGGCGCAGTCACTGCCCGAGAACCAGGCCGAGCCCGAGCAGGCCCGGCCAGAGCCTGCGGACGTTGCCCCGCCGCTCGCAGCCTCGCACGACGGGCCGCCGCTGAAAATTTTGGTGGCGGAGGACAATCTGACCAACCAGTTCGTGATCCGCGCCCTGCTGGAGAAACTCGGCTACGCGCCCGACATCGTCGAAGACGGCACCCTGGCCGTCGCCGCGCTGCAGAGACAGGCCTATGACGTCGTGCTGATGGACATGATGATGCCGGAGATGGACGGCCTGACCGCCGCGCGCGCGATCCGCCAGCTCCCCTCGCCGGCGCGGGACGTCACCATCATCGCGCTGACCGCGAATGCCGCGACCCAGGATCAGCAGGCCTGCCTCGAGGCCGGGATGGATGATTTCGTCGCCAAGCCCGTCACGCGCGAACGGTTGAGCGCAGCGTTGCGCCGGTCCGCCGAACCACGGCTTGAAAAGCGAACGACGGTCGCGTGAATCCAGATCCGGTGCTCATGGAGCGCTACCGCCTCACGCGCCGCATTTCAGCGAGCCGTGCGCGGCAATATTCCTGGTACAGAATGTTGATGACTGTCCACATGGTCCGAACCTCGCCGGGAAAGAACCTGGCCTCAGGCTAACCCCGCGACAGTTTCCGCGTGGCTTCGCGGGCTATGAAAATGGTTTCTCCGGGGGAAAGTTTGTTTCATTGCGTTTGTCCCGACGCAGGTAACTACGTACAGCTCTAGGCGTCGCCACTGCAATCCGGCATCTCAGGATCGGGGCGTCCCGAACGCGACAGTACATCGAGCGTCGCCTGTCGTGCGTCCAATGATGCAACTGTTGCGTGCCGCAATTGAAGCGCTGCCCAGTGGTTGTGGGCATGAAGTTTCTCACGCTGCGCGGATATATGGGCGGTGAATTCAATGCCGTAATGGTACGGATCGGGACACTTAGAATCGATTAACCCTCCGTCGTTCATCGTGATGGCGACGAGAGGGCCGGGCGAGACTTCCTGAAGTCGCCGGAGGGGCGCCCAATTTCATTGAGGATTTGTGATGCGACCGCATCGTCTGCGTCAGCGGTCGTCGCTTGCCATTGCGGGCGCGACGATCGGCGTCATCATGTTCGGCTGTGCGAGCCTTGGCTTCAGCGCCGCACTGGTCGGTGAAACACGACATGTCGCCGTGGAGCAGAAGGCCGCGCCGGGCGCGGATGCGCTGAAGAAGCTCTACCGGCGGCCGGCGGCAATTCCATTTCCGAAGGACAATCCCTACACGCCCGAGAAGGCCGCGCTCGGCAAGAAACTCTATTTCGATACGCGCCTTTCGGTGACGTCGGCGCAGTCCTGCGGAAGCTGTCACAGCCCGAGCTTCGGCTGGGGCGACGGGCTCGCGGTCGGCGTCGGTCATGGCATGCAGAAGCTCGGCCGTCACACGCCCACTGTCGTCAATGCGGCCTGGAGCGACATTTTCATGTGGGACGGGCGGTTGCCGACGCTCGAAGATCAGGCGCTCGGCCCGATCCAGTCGACCGGCGAGATGAACATGCCGCTCGATGAATTGATGGCGCGGCTGAAAACCGTTCCGGAATACAAGCCGCTGTTCGATCGGGTCTTCCCGCAGGAAGGAATCACCCCGAAGACGCTCGCGAAGGCGATCGCGACCTATGAGCGGACCATGGTGTCGGAGCGCGCGCCGTTCGACGCCTGGATCGAGGGCGACGAAAAGGCCATCTCCGAGGAAGCCAAGCGTGGCTTCGTGCTGTTCAACGGCAAGGGGCAATGCGCGGCGTGCCATGAAGGCTGGAATTTCACCAATGAAGGCTTTCAGGACATCGGCCTGCCGAGCGAGGATGTCGGCCGCGGCAAGTTCGTGTCCGGCGTGGTCAAGATGCAGCATGCTTTCAAGACCCCGGGCCTTCGCGAGATCAGCCATCGCGCCCCCTACATGCACGACGGTTCGCTGGAGACGCTGGAGCAAGTCGTCGAACATTACGACTCTGGCGGCATCGATCGCGCGAGCCGCTCCGACCTGATGCACCCGCTCGGCCTGACGGCTCAGGAGAAATCCGACCTGGTCGCATTTCTCAAAACCCTCGACAGCCCCCTGACCCCCACCGCCGCACCCGTACTGCCACGCTAAAGGAGCTTTTCCACCATGCGCATCTCCATCATCCTTCCCCTCATCGTGCTCGCCGGCCTTTCGACCGGAGCGCTCGCAGCCACTCAGGTCATTCATCAGCAGGGACGGCTGTTCTCGTCCGAGAACATCACGGTCAAGAAGGGCGAGGCCGTCACCTTCTTCAACGATGACACCGTGCCCCACAACGTGATGTCGGCCGCCAAGGGGAACGAGTTCAATTTGGGTTCGCTGCCGCCGGGTTCATCGACCGATGTGGTCTTCAAGGAAGCCGGTGACGTCCAGGTGATCTGCGCGATCCACCCCCGCATGAAGATGACCGTGAAAGTCGTCGACTGAAGCCTCCGTTCCGATCGGACCGGAACGCAGGCTCGCTCTTGCTTGACGCGCAGTCTTCACGCGAACCGGTCCTCAACTTCGCTCGAAAGCGCTTTCCTTTGGAGTTGCCGACAATGTCGATCCACCTCAGGGTCGTAGCGGTCTTGAGCCTCATGCTTGCACTCGCCTGCGGCCTCGCCGTCTACGGCGTCCGCGGCATCACGCAGGCGGGCGATCTCGCAATCCGTCTCTACGACGGGCCGTTGATGGGTATCAATCATGCGCGCTCGGCGCATGCCGCCTTCAACGAGGCCCGGCTCGTCCTGCATCAGGCGGAGAGCAGCGGGTCGTCCAATGCGGTCGTCGCCAGATTCGAGGCGCTGATCGGCGGCATCAATGGCGATCTCGCCGTGGTTCGCGACCGCATCCCGGCGGCCAATGTCAACGACGCGCGCGTGAAGGCGGAAGAGCGGGTGCGCGACTGGTCCGCTGCGGCGCTGAAGATCCTCAAACCCGTCCCGGGTGGCCTGACCGAACTGCCGACGACCTTCGCCATCAACAAACTCGGCGACGATGCGGTCGGGGCGATCGACGACCTGGTCGAGGTTGCGGCCGCCTATGGCTTCGATTTTCGCAATGAGGCCGAAGCGCAGGCGGCTGCCTACCACATGACGATGATGACAGCGTCCATCGGCGGCATCGTGCTGGGATTGTTGCTCGCGGTCGGCTTCGCCTATTCGCTGAGCAAGCCGATCCGGGCGCTCGCGAAGTCGATGCTGGAATTGGCGGACGGCAATTTCGCAGTTGTGCTGCCGGGCCTGCGGCGCAAGGACGAGATCGGCCACGTCGCCCGTGCGGTGGAACGGTTCAAGGTGGTCGCCGAAGAGAAGGCGCGGACCGATGCGGAAGCGAAACTGGAGCAGGACCAGATCGTCGCCGGACAGCGCAGGTCGGACATGCGCAGGCTTGCGGACAGTTTTGAGGCCGTGGTCGGCGACATCGTCAACGCCGTATCCGCGACGTCAGGCGATCTCGAGGCGTCCGCAGGCGCGCTGACCGGAACCGCCGAGCGCGCCAGGGAACTTACGACCGAGGTCTCCGCCGCTTCCGGCGAGGCCTCGACCAACGTCCAGTCGGTCGCTGCCGCAACCGAAGAGCTGACCTCGTCGGTGAACGAGATCAGCCGCCGGGTCCAGGACTCCGCTCGCAGGGCGACGGAAGCCGTCGATCAGGCGCGTGCCACGACCGAACGCGTCGGGGAGTTGTCACGGGCCGCGGCGCGGATCGGTGACGTCGTCGAACTGATCAACGCCATTGCCGGGCAGACCAACCTTCTTGCCCTCAACGCCACGATCGAGGCAGCCCGTGCCGGCGAGGCCGGCCGCGGCTTCGCCGTGGTCGCATCGGAAGTGAAGGCGCTCGCCGAACAGACTGCCAAGGCGACCGGCGAAATCGGACAGCAGATCACGGGAATTCAGGCGGCGACGGAGGATTCCGTCAGCGCGATCGATCAGATCAGCAAGACCATCGAGGGCCTGTCGGAGGTGGCGTCGGCGATTGCCGCGGCGGTTGAAGAGCAGGGCGCCGCGACCGTCGAAATCTCGCGAAACGTGCAGCATGCGGCACACGGCACGCAGCGCGTCTCGTCGAGCATCAGGGATGTCGAGCGCGGCGCCAACGAGACCGGCGCGGCGTCATCAAAGCTGTTGTCGGCGGCGCAGCTGCTCGCCAACGACAGCAAGCGCCTCCGCCTCGAAGTCGACCGTTTCCTATCGACGGTCCGCGCGGCTTAACAGCAATTGATACTAGCCTCTCCACGTCGTCATGCCCGGCCTTGTGCCGGGCATCCACGTCTGGCTTTTCTTCTGCTTCAAAGACGGGGATGGCCGGGACAAGCCCGGCCATGACGGCGGAAAGACGTGGCACGTTCGTAGGGACAGACAAGAGCGGCTAAACCCCCGCGCGGTCGAGCGCCTGCGCCACGGTAACGATCGGCAGCTTGCGGCGCGATGCGGCCTCCAGCGCACACCGCAGCAGGTCCGGCGTGCATCCGTACGGACTTGGGTTTGCCGCGACGTCGTGGGAATAGAAGATCAGCCAGCCGCCTGATGCCATGAGGTCGTCGAAGCTCCGCTCGACGCCGTCGCGATCGATATGGACGGAGACCAGCGGCGTCGCACGCAGAACCTGCAGGTCGACGACGTCGCGATTGACGCCGGGAAGGGTGCCGCGCGACGAGCGGAACGTGCCGGCCAGAAAGGGCTTGTGCCACAGCGACGCGAGCCCGTAGGGATAGGCGAAGTTTTCGAGCTTGATCGATGCATCAAGTCCGGTGAGATAGCGGCGGTTTTCGGCGATATCCGCGCGCAGTGCCACAGGCGCGAGGTCCGTGACACGTGGATGCGAAAAGGTGTGGCAGGCGATCTCGTGGCCGCGCGCGTGCAGGGCGATGATCCCGGCTTCGTCGCTGCCCTGCCAATGACCCGACCAGCGCTGCAGCAATCCGCCGGCGACATAGAAGGTCGCGTGCCCGCCATGCGCCTCGACCAGCGGTGCGCCGATCTTTGCCGCGCTGTCGGGGATGTCGTCGAAGGTGAAGCTGACCATCGGCTGGCCGGCCGGCAGCCGATGCAGCGCCGGCCGAAAATGCCGGGCGAGACGATTGTCCACACGGGCCCTGAACGCCGACAATCTGGCGCCTACTTTGGGAGCTACGTGATTCAAGGCGGGCGCGCGCATAATCGTCATGGTCCTAGGTTGTTCGTCAAGATGCGAAGCGATGCGGGCCATCATCCGACGATGCGGCGGACCTGCTCGCCGATCTGCGACAGCACGAGACGCGCCTGCGGCAAGACCGCGCCCATGGCGTGAAAATTGTGGATCATGCCCTCGTGGCAGGCGTGCTCGACGGCGACACCGGCTGCCATCAGCCGTTTCGCATAAGCTGCGCCCTCGTCCCGCATCGGATCATACTCGGCGGTGTGGATGATTGCCGGCGGCAGCCCGGAAAGGTTGAGCGCGCGCAACGGCGAGATCCTGGGATCGGCGGGGTCGGCATCCTCGGCGATATAGTCGGCCAGATCCGCTTCCAGGATCGCGCGGTCGATCAGATGGTTTTCGGCAAAGGCCTCGCGCGACGGCGAGGTCTCCTCGAAATCGAGCACCGGGCAGATCAGGCATTGCGCGGCGATGGCGGGCCCCTCGCTTGCGCGCGCCTGTTGGCAGACCACGGCGGCGAGGGTGGCGCCGGCGGAATCGCCGCCAACCACAAGCCGGGTCGCATCGATGCCGAGCGAAGTTGCTTCCGCGGCGACGAAGGCGGTCGCGGCGATCGCATCCTCCACGGCGGCGGGAAACTTGTGCTCCGGCGCGAGCCGGTAGTCGACGGAGACCAGGCTGCAGCCGGTTGCCTGCGCGAGCGCGGCGGCGACACGGTCGTGGGTCTCGATGCTGCCGGCAACGAGACCGCCGCCGTGAAAGAAGACGAAGCCGGGGCGCGGCGCCTCGGTCTGGTCGGCCGCAACGTAGAGGCGATATGGTATCGCCCCGGCTGGGCCGGGCATCACCGCATCCGTCGCGGTGATAGCGATATCCTCGGTGCGCGCGAATTGCATCAGTTTCGCGAGCGACCGGCGGCGCGCATCGACCGTCGGCCGGACGCGCGCAGGCGTGGCCGCCATCATGGTGAGCAGGCGCTTTGCGAGAGGATCGAGCGGCATGGCAGCCATCACGCTTGAGCAGTCGCCAAATGCTACTAATAGCCCCAATGATTCTCGAAGGGAAATGAAGGATTCGAACCAGAGTGCCGCATTGCGAAATCGCGGCTCGGAGCTCAACATGGCGTACACCGCAAAGCCCATCGACTATTCCAGGACATGGACCTTCTTCAATGGTGAATGGCACGAGGGCAACATCCCGATCATGGGACCGCGCACGCACGCGGCCTGGCTCGCTTCGACCGTGTTTGACGGTGCGCGTGCCTTCGAGGGCGTGGCGCCGGACCTCGACCGCCACTGTGCGCGGGTCAACCAGTCCGCGGTCAATTTCAAGCTGAAGCCGGTCGTCGACACCGACAGCTGGCTCGCTTTGGCGCGCGAGGGCATTGTGCGCTTCGGCGCCAATGCCGAGCTCTACATAAGGCCGATGTACTGGGCGCAGCATGGCGCGGGCGGCGGTGTGCTGTTCGATGCAGAAACCACCAACTGGTGCCTGTGCATCTACGAGGCGCCGATGCCGCAGCCCACTGGCAGTGCCATCACGCTGTCGCCGTTCCGGCGACCGACCGCGGAATGCGCACCGGTCGATGCCAAGGCCGCCTGCCTCTATCCGAACAATTCGCGCGCCCTGATCGAGGCGGCCTCGCGCGGTTTCAATAATTGCCTGATGCTCGATCTGCTCGGCAATGTCGCCGAATTCGGCAACGCCAATGTGTTCATGGCCAAGGACGGCGTGGTCTATACGCCGGCGCCGAACGGCACGTTTCTGAACGGTATCACCCGGCGGCGGGTGATCGAGTTGCTGCGCGCCGACGGCGTCACCGTGGTCGAGAGCACGCTCTGCTATCAGGATTTTCTCGGCGCCGACGAGATCTTCTCGTCGGGCAATTTCGCCAAGGTCGCGCCTGTGGTCCGCATCGATGATCGCTCGCTGCAGCCTGGGCCGTTCTACACCAAAGCGCGCAAGCTCTATTGGGACTTTGCGCACGCGGCGCGGCTCGCGGCGTAAACCCCGTCATTGCGAGCGAAGCGAAGCAAATCCAGAGCCGCGGGCGAGACTCTGGATTGCTTCGGCGCTTTGCGCCTCGCAATGACGGGGCTCTTCCCTTCCGGTCATAGTAAGGGGAAGGACACGGCTCCCGAAGGCGCGGCAGTCGTGCCCGACGGTGGCGCAGTCCCCCCATTTCAAATTGGCTTCAAAAATGCCATAGCTGCCGCCAGGCAATGGTGGGGAAATCATGGCAAAAGCGGTCCTCGGTATCATCGGTGGTTCCGGCATCTACGATCTGCCGG
>NZ_JAFATE010000210.1 GCF_019244115.1 Bradyrhizobium sp. | reverse complement strand
TCTGCTGCCCTTCGTATGCGTGACCATGACGGAGAGCGCGAGCAGAAATCGAACCGTTCCCACCTTTTTGCCTTTGGTGCGATAAGCTCGCCGAAAATGATCGATCGCGTCAGTTCTGCAATCTCACGCCGAGCATCACGACCGTCGAGGCCGAGCTCGAGCCCACCTCGTTGGACTGGAGCACGTCGTGGCGCAGCGTGCCCTTGATCCAGAGATTGCGGGTGAGCTTGTGGATCAGATCGCCCTCGGCCGACCAGGTCCGGTCGGTGCGGCCAAAGCCCTGGTAGTCGAGCGTGCCGTAGGAGAATTTTCCGATTGCAGTGAGCCAGCGGCGGAAGTCGTGGTCGACCTCGATCGTATAGGTGTGCACCAGGACGCCGGACGCGCCGGGCAGCGTGGTCTCCGCGACCTGGGTGTCGGCATTGAAGCGCGCGGTGGTCAGTCCCGAGACCTGCCAGACCAGCGAGCCCGCGGTCAGAAAACCGTCGAGTCGGCTCAGCCGCGGATCGATGTAGTTGCGCGCGGCATAGCCGATCGAGACCTCGCCAGTCAGGAGCCGCGTGAGCTCGAACGAGGTGCCGGCCTTGGCGTAGCCGCCGGAGGAATCGCGTTCAAAACCGCTGCGATCGAATTTTTGGTCATGCACGCGCGAGTCGCCCTCGATCTCGGCGAACGGTTTCACGCCCGGCGTCACCTCGTAGGAGATGCGCCCGACCCCGCCATACTGGTTGAAGTTGCGGTCGTCGTTGGAAGAGAAGGTGCCGTCGGTGAGCTTGCTCTGCTGGTAGGTGGTGCGGTCGATCGTTCCGCCGGCGGAGACCTGCAGGCGGTTGAAGTTTTGGTCGAACCCGGCGGTGCCGCCAAAGCTCGTCGCCAGCGGATAGCGCGCGAGCCCCGCCTGGATGTTCGGGCTGCCGGGATTGTCGGTCGCAACGTGCAGGCGGGTCTGCGCGGTGAGGCGGAGATCGCGGCTGACGTCGAGCCGGCCGTCGACGTGACCGGTGAAATCAGGACGATCGATATCGGTCGGCGCCGGGTTCGGCGCGCCGTCGATGGTCGCGGGCAGGCTGCCGCCATAGCCGGTGAAGGAGCCGCGCAGATCGGCGACCAGCGCATGGCGCTCCCAGTCGGACACGGCCAGGAATTCCGGCGCGACCACGTAAGTCGCCAGGCCCCGTGGTGCATTGAGGCGGGCGGGATTGGTGCCGTAGCCGCCGGACACTTCGACCGCCGATTTGACGAGAAAACTGCCGGCGTAGTCGCCGACCGCACCGAACGGATCGTCGTCGGTCCTGAGCCGCTTGCGCGGCGGCTGGCCCGGCACATTGCCGGCCATCGCGGGCGCGACCGGCGGCCTGTTGGCAGCCTCCGATGGCGGGATCGACAGCCGCAACTGTCCCGACAGGTTTGGCCTCGGCGCGTCCGGCGGCGGCGAGCCGGGACCCGGCGGCGGCTCGGGGCGGTCCTGGGCAGGATAGTATTTCGGTTTCTTCCGCGTGCGGTTGAACGAATCATAGCCGGTGTCAGCGGCGCTACTCGCAGCAGGCAAGCCATAGCTCGGCACCGCACCGGTCCGCGACGTCCCCCTGAGGTCGCCATCGGATCGCCTGACGTCGCGGCCCGGATCGGGCGGCGACGGATCGTCGATGCCGGCGGTACGGCGCAGCGGCGAGTTCTGCGGCTGCAAAAAACCGTCGCGCTCGGGGCGGAACAGATCGGACGTCAGGCTCTGCGCGCGGATCGCCACCGGGGGAGCGATCAGCGCAACGCAGGGCAGGAGCACGCACAGAACACGCGCGCGCCATCCCTGGCCCGTGGCAAGACCCCAACCCACAATGAAAAAACCCCAGCCTGATCACATACTTCGCCGAACGGTTCCCGCCTCGCGAAGCCGGAAAAACGTCGTTAAAGGAGTTAAAACAATTATGGTTAATGGGCGGTTGAGAGCGCTGTTGGCGGCTTCGCCGGAGCCGCTGGCCCATGGTAAAGAAGCCATCATCGGCATCGGCGCATGCCGCCCCGCCGTCTCTTTTGGGAACGAGTTCATGCCAAGTCCGACCTCGCCGATCGCCTCGACCGGCACCGCCTCCGCCAGCGATGCCGTGCAGTCCGCGCTTCGGACGCTGGAGATCGGCAGCCACGGCATCGCCGCGGTCGCGACCGCGCTGAAAGGCCCGCTCGGGTCGCCCTTTGCCGAGACCGTGGCCTTGATCCGACAAGCGAGCGGCCGTGTCATCGTCACCGGGATCGGCAAATCCGGTCACATCGCGCGCAAGATCGCCGCCACGCTCGCCTCGACCGGCACGCCGGCCTTTTTCGTGCACACCGCGGAAGCCAGCCATGGCGACCTCGGCATGATTACACCCGACGACGTCATCGTGGCGCTGTCCTGGTCCGGCGAGCAGCCGGAGATGAAGAACCTCGTCAACTATTCCGCGCGCTTTGCGATCCCGATGATCGCGATCACCTCGAATGCCGCCTCCTCGCTCGGCCAGGCGGCGCGGATCGTGCTGGAACTGCCGAAAGCGCGCGAGGCCTGTCCGCACAATCTGGCGCCGACCACCTCGACGCTGATGCAGGCCGCGATCGGCGA
>NZ_JAFATE010000664.1 GCF_019244115.1 Bradyrhizobium sp. | reverse complement strand
GGCTTCGCCGGGCCTTCCCTGCTGGCGATGATCCTGTTCGAGAAGTACGGGCAGCACCAGCCGCTCAACCGCCAGTCGGAGCGCTACGGCCGCGAGGGCATCGAGCTGAGCCTGTCGACGCTCGCCGACCAGGTGGGCGGTTGCGCGGCGCTGCTGCGGCCGCTGCATGATCTGATCCGTGCGCACGTGCTCGTCGGCCAGCGCGTCCACGGCGACGAGACTCCCGTGCCGGTGCTTGCCAAAGGGGCAGACCGCGCCCGGACGGCTCTGGGTCTATGTGCGCGACGATCGTCCATTCGGCGGTCCCGATCCGCCAGCGGCGGTGTTGTTCTACTCGCGCGACCGCGCCGGCGAGC
Source organism: Bradyrhizobium sp. (assembly GCF_019244115.1). Taxonomy (GTDB): domain Bacteria; phylum Pseudomonadota; class Alphaproteobacteria; order Rhizobiales; family Xanthobacteraceae; genus Bradyrhizobium. The sequence continues at coordinate 1,728 of NZ_JAFATE010000664.1, read as the reverse complement.
ATGCCGGGAGTGTCAGAAGTTTTGTGTAAGAGCGCCTCTGTGAGAGGGTTTGCGGGGTCAGCGGACTGACCCCATGGGGTCAGTCCGCTGAGCGCGCAAAGCGCTCGCCGAACTGGATGGCAAACTGGCCCATCGCGGCCGTCCATGCAACCGGTCGCCGCCAGTGGATGCCGGCATTTCTGATGGCAAGGTAAAGCAGCTTCATCGCGGCCTCGTCGTTGGGGAAGCTGCCGCGCGTCTTGATGATCTTGCGCAGCGAACGGTTCAGCGCCTCGACCGCGTTGGTGGTGTAGATCATTTTGCGGATTTCCGGCGCGAAGGCGAAGAACGGGATGACGTGCTCCCACGCCCGCCGCCAGGCCGCTCCGATCGCAGGATAGCGCTTGCCCCACTCGGCTTCGAAGTCCTCGAGCCTGAGCAGAGCGGCGTCGGCATTCTCGGCATGGTAGATCGCCTTGATCGAGGGCAGGATCGCCTTGCGATCCTTCCAGGACACGAAGGACAGGCTGTTGCGAATCAAATGCACGATGCAGGTCTGGACCATCGCCTTGGGAAAGACGCTGTTGATCGCTTCCGGAAAGCCCTTCAGGCCGTCGACGACGGCGATCAGGATGTCGGCGACGCCGCGGTTCCTCAGATCGTTCATGACCTTGAGCCAGAATTTGGCGCCTTCGGTCTGCTCGATCCAAAGCCCGAGCACGTCCTTCTCGCCCGATGCAGTAATGCCCAAGACGACGTAGACCGCCTTGTTCTTGACCATCCCCTCATCCCGGATCTTGACCCTGAGCGCGTCGAAAAAGACCACCGGATAGATCGATTCCAGCGGCCGGCTCTGCCATTCGCGGACCTCATCGAGGATCGCATCGGTGACTTTGCTGATCAGATCGGGGGACACCTCGGTGCCGTAGAGCTCGGCCAGATGACCCTGGATCTCCCGCACCGTCATGCCCCGCCCGTACAGACTGATGATCTTCTCGTCGAAGCCGTCGAAGCGGGTCTGGCCCTTGGCGACGATCACCGGTTCGAACGTGCCGGCGCGGTCGCGCGGCACCTCGATCTCGATCTCGCCGTCCTCCGTCAAAAGCGCTTTGCTGCTCGTGCCGTTGCGGCTGTTGCCCGACCCGCGGCCCGCCGGGTCGCCCTTCTCATAGCCAAGGTGGTGGGTCAGCTCCGCACCCAGCGCACGCTCCAGAAGCGCCTTCTTCAGTCGTCTGAAAAGCCCGTCTTCGCCGGCAAGGTCTTCCGGCTTGAGGCTGCCCCCAGCCAGAATCTGGTCCAAAATCTCAGGTGAAAAATCCGTAGCCATGTGAGTCTCCTGTCAAAGGTAAACTCACAGAAACCATCTTACACGGAGTTACTGACACCCTCCCGCACGGCGGAACTCGGCGGCCATGTCGCGCGCTGCGCGGATTGCGCCTATACGACCATCGCCTACAACTCTTGTCGCAACCGGCACTGCCCGAAGTGCCAAGGCGCCGCCGCCAAGCAATGGCTCGCCGACCGCGAGGCCGAACTGTTGCCGGTGCCGTACTATCACGTGGTGTTCACGCTGCCTGCGGCCATCGCCGACATCGCCTACCGGAACAAGGCCGTCGTCTACGATCTGCTGTTCAAGGTCTCGGCCGAGACCATGCTGACGATTGCCGCCGATCCCAGGCATCTCGGTGCCAGGATCGGCATCACCTCCGTGCTGCACACCTGGGGCTCGGCACTGACCCATCACCCGCA
>NZ_JAFATE010000614.1 GCF_019244115.1 Bradyrhizobium sp. | reverse complement strand
GGCGATGACGCGGCCATACACCAGCACGCTGATGCGGTCGGCGAGCGCGAACACCGCTTCCATGTCGTGTTCGACCAGGACGATGGACACCTCGCGCCGCAGCTCCTTGAGCAGCTTCACCATGCGCGCCGATTCGGTGACGCCAAGGCCGGCCATCGGCTCGTCGAGCAGCAATAGCTGCGGCCGGCTCGCCAGCGCAACCGCAAGCTCAAGCTCGCGCTGCTCGCCATGACTGAGTTTTGCGACCACCACATCGGCGCGATGGCCAAGGCCGACGCGCTCCAGCGCGGCGCGGGCCGCGTCGCGCAAGCGCGCTTCCTTGCGCGCATTGGCGAAGAAGCGGAAGGAATGGCCGGCATGCGCCTGCGCCGCCAGCGCAACATTGTCGGCGGCCGTGAAGTCCGAGAGCAGCGAGGTGATCTGGAACGAACGCGCCAAGCCGAGCGCAGAGCGGCGCCACGCCGGCAATGCGGAGATGTCACGGCCGTCGAGATGAATGCTTCCCGCGTGCGGCGCAAGATGTCCGGTCAACTGACTGATCAGCGTCGTCTTGCCGGCGCCGTTGGGACCGATGATCGCGTGCAGTTCGCCGCGGCCAACATCGAGGCAGACGTGATCGGTGGCGACGATGCCGCCGAAGCGGCGGACCAGATTGTCGACCCGGAGCAGCGGCTCAGCCACGCGATAACCTCCCGAGCACGCCCATGATGCCGCCGCGTCCGAACAGCACGATCAGCAGCAGCAGGGGCCCCATGATCAGCGCCCAGTATTCGGTGATCTGCGACAAGAGCTCCTCGAGCAGCAGGTACACGATCGCGCCGACGAGGGGACCGAACAAGGTGCCCATGCCGCCCAGGATGACCATCACCATGAGATCGCCCGAGCGCGTCCAGTACATCACGGCGGGGCTGACGAAATCGGTATTGTTTGCGAGCAGCGCACCGGCGAGTCCGCACAGCGTCCCGGCGATGATGAAGCAGACGAGCTGGTAGCGTTTTGCGGGAAACCCGATCGCCTGCATGCGCTGCTCGTTCGAGCGCAGGCCCCGCACCACCATGCCGAAGCGCGAATTGACGATGCGCCAGATCAGGAACACGGTCAGAAGCAGGCAGGCGAGGCACAGATAGTAGAACTGCACGCGGTTCGAGAGATTGACCAGGCCGGAAAAATCGCTGCGCTTGTAGATGGTGAGGCCATCGTCGCCGCCGTAACGCGCGAGGCCCGAGGCGACATAATAGGCCATCTGCGCAAAGGCGAGCGTGATCATGATGAAATAGACGCCGCGGGTACGCAAAGACAGCGCGCCGATCACCAGCGCAAACAGCGCGGAGGCCAAAAGCGCCATCGGAAACTGGATGAAGCCGGAGCCGATGCCTTCCTGCGCGAGGATGCCGACGGCATAGCCGCCGATGCCGAGATAGGCCGCGTGCCCAAAGCTCATCATGCCGCCATAGCCCATGATCAGATTGAGGCTTGCGGCCGCCAGGGCCATGATGACGATGCGGGTGAACAGCGTCAGCACAAAAATGTTGCCGGAGAGCGCCGAATAGAGCGGCAGCACGAGCAGGCCTGCGACGGCCAGCACCGCGACCAGGTGCCCGGCATTCAGTCTTGTCTTCATCATCGTCGCGCGGCCGGAAACAGCCCCTCCGGTCGCACCACCAGCACGATTGCCATCAACAGGTAGATCAGCATCGAGGACAACGCCGGCGCCGCGGTCGAGGCGGCGGCCGAACTCAGGATCTGCCGCAGCAGGTTGGGCAGGAACGCGCGGCCGAGCGTATCGATCAGCCCGACCAGGATCGCGGCCAAGAACGCGCCGCGGATCGAGCCGATGCCGCCGATCACGATCACGACGAAAGCGAGGATCAGGATGTTCTCGCCCATCCCGATCTGCACGGTGAGGATCGGCGCCTGCATCAGCCCGGCGAGGCCGGCCAGCGCCGCACCGAGTCCGAACACCAGCGTGTAGAGCAGCTTGATGTTGATGCCGAGCGGGCCGATCATTTCCCGGTTCGATGCGCCGGCGCGGATCAGCATGCCGATTCTCGTGCGCATCACGCCGAGATAGAGCAGCAGCGCGACCAGCAGCGCCACCACGATGATGGCGAGACGATAGGCGGGATAATGGATGCCGGGCAGGATCGGGACCGGGACCGTCAACCAGTCCGGCAATTGCAGCGCCAGTCCCGCCGGTCCCCAGATCAGCCGCACCGCCTCGTTGAAGAACAGGATCAGCCCGAAGGTCGCCAGCACGTGATCGAGATGGTCGCGGCCGTAGAGGTGCCGAAGCGCGACGACCTCCAGCACGATGCCGAGCACGAGCGTGGCGCCGAGCGCCAGGATCGCACCGAGAACGAAATTGCCGGTCCAGGCCACGAACGTCGCCGCGAAATAGGCGCCCATCATGTAAAGCGAGCCGTGCGCCAGGTTGACGAGATCCATGATCCCGAACACCAGCGTCAGTCCCGCGGCGAGCAGGAACAGCAGGAGCCCGAACTGCAGGCCATTCAGAACTTGTTCGACGACGAGAAGCATGCCTTCACAATCAAAGCGGCCGCATATGAAAGCAACCTTTCATGAGATCGAGCTGCGACCGCGACGGAGGTGCGCTCCCTCCCCCTTGCGGGGAGGACGGCTGGGGAGGGGGTAGCTTCAAACGACCGCGCCCGTCACCGCCACCCCCGCCCCCTCCCCGCAAGGGGGAGGGGAGAAGAGACAGCGCCGCCGTTGATAGCAAAATCCGCGCCTATTTCATCGGGCATTTATCGTGAAAACGGTCCTGGTCGTCCTTGACGATAGTGGCAACCGTTTTCAGCGAGAGCTGGCCTTCGGCGTCCTTGACCACATCCTGCAGATAGAAATTCTGGATCGGAATATGGTTGTTGCCGTATTTGAACGGCCCGCGCAGCGACTTGAAGTTGGCCTTCTCCATCTCGGCCTTCATCGCGTCCTTCTTGGTGAGGTCGCCCTTTACCGCAACCACCGCGCTGTTGATCAATTGCGCGGCGTCATAAGCCTGGGCGCCATAATAGGTCGGCCGCAAGTCCGGATACTTCTTGCGGTAATCCTCGACGAACTTCTTGTTCTGCTCGTTCGGCAGGTCGTTGACCCATTCCTGGGCACCGGGAACGCCGAGCGCGTTGTCCTTCTGCAGCGGCAGCGACAACTCGTCGATCGTGAACGCGGTGTAGAGCGGGATCTGCTGCTTCAGCCCGGCCTGGACATACTGGTTCAGGAACTGCACGCCGGCCGCGCCTGGATAGAACACGAAGATCGACTCGGCCTTGGAGTTGCGCGCCTTGGTCAGCTCGGCGGAGAAATCGAGCTGGCTCGGCCAGACCGTGTATTCCTCGCCGACCACCTCACCCTTGAAGGTGCTCTTGACGCCGGCCAGCATATCCTTACCGGCGGCGTAGTTCGGGCCGATCAAGAACACCGACTTGACGCCCTTCTGGTTCATGTAGAGGCCCATGGCCTGCGGCGTCTGGTCGTTCTGCCAGGAGGTCGAGAACACGTAAGGCGAGCACAATTCGCCGGCGAGCTGCGACGGACCGGCATTGGCCGAGATCAGGAAGGTCTGCGAATCCACCGCGGTCTTCAGCGAGGCCAAGAGCACGTTCGACCAGATGTAGCCGGCGATGAAATCGACCTTGTCGGACTGCACCAGCTTTTCGGTCTTCTGCTTGCCTATATCCGGCTTCTGCTGGTCGTCCTCATAGATCACCTCGACCGGCTTGCCGTCCATCTTGCGGCCGAGATGCTCGAGCGCAAGCTCGAAGGAATTGCGCATGTCGTTGCCGATCACGGCGGTCGGACCGCTGAAGGTCGAAACAAACCCGATCTTGATGGAATCCGCTGACAACGCCGAATTGCCGAACGCGAGCCAAGCCACGCCCGCGAGCCAAAGTGCCGTCCTCATCTTCATTTCCCCTCCCTTGCCTTCAATCGTTCCGGCGAGCCGGCAAATGCCCGTGCGAACCTGCGCGACAGGTCGCTGCCGGATACCTCTTCTTATCCGCGCGCCTATCTTGTGTGCGCAATCCCGAGCCGGCAGCAACACAGAACCCGCCGCCAACCGATAGACCTTCGCAAGGGCCCATGAACCATAATTCGCCTTCTGTGGCAAAGGCAAGAATTATAGTTCAAGGCAGTCACGGGGCGTGCAGCGCAAAAAGCCGCAGGCGCGGCGATCCGCGACTGCGGCTTGGAGGGAGCGGCTTATGCCGCTTCAACCTTCACCCAGCATCCGGTAATTGCCGACGATGGTTGCGCGACGCACCAGCGGCGTTTCGAGGCAGCGGTCCCTGACGCCGCTCTGGAAGGCCTGAAACGCACTGAGTTTGGGGAGCGCGCTGGTGCCGTCATCGGCCTCGGTTTCAACGATGTGGACGAACGTGTCGTCGTCGAGCCGCAGCGTCATGTAGCGAACGCCGCCGGGCTTTTCGACCGCCAATTCCTTGAACACGGCCGCGACCAGTTCGGCGTTCTTGTCGGCCAGTTCGGGTTTGGTCCTGTAGCTGATCAGCCTTCGATTCATCGTGAACTCCTGCCGTTTGTTACCTTCTCGAGGGACGAACCGCGTTGATGAAAAGATTCAGGCGGAGCGAAACAATTTCGGCCCAGCGACATTTGGCCCGCAAACCGCTTGCGCCTGACGGAAGCTCGGGGCGCTACGCATGATATCGGTCGCGTTTAGCTATCGTTCGATAGCGACCGTGGGCTTGGATTGGACCCAACAATCGTCCAGGATTGCCGACGGGAACACCGAATATCGAGGGCCTCAGGGATGACGACGCCATCAAATCCTCACCAGGTGGTCATCGTCGGCGCCGGCTTTGGCGGCCTGGAGGCGACCTATCGTCTCGCCGGCGCCCCGGTCCGCATCACGCTGATCGACCGTCGCAACCATCATCTGTTCCAGCCGCTGCTGTACCAGGTGGCGACCGCCTCGCTCGCAACGTCGGAGATCGCCTGGCCGATCCGCTACCTGCTGCGCAACCGGCCCGAGGTGACGACGCTGTTCGCAACAGTTTCGGGCGTGGATGCCGCCAGCCGTCGCGTGCTGCTCGAAGACGGCGGCGAAGTGAACTACGACACGCTGGTTCTCGCCACCGGCGCGCGCCACGCCTATTTCGGGCATGACGAATGGGAGCAATGGGCGCCCGGGCTGAAGACGCTCGAAGATGCCACCACGGTGCGGCGGCGCATCCTGGTCGCCTTCGAGCGCGCCGAGCGCGAGACCGATCCGGTGCGCCGCGCGGCCCGCCTGACCTTCGTCATCATCGGGGCCGGCCCGACCGGCGTCGAACTCGCCGGCACCATCGCTGATCTCGCCCGCGACACGCTGCCGCGGGATTTTCGCAACATCGATACGCGCAAGGCCCGCGTCGTGCTGATCGAAGCCGGTCCGCGCGTGCTTGCCGGCTTTCCCGATGACCTTTCGGCCTATGCACAGGCCTCGCTGGAACGCCTCGGCGTCGAGGTGATGCTGGGCCAGCCGGTCACCGAATGCACGCGCGACGGCGTGGTCTATGGTGGCAAGACGCTCGCGGCGAAAACCATCATCTGGGCCGCCGGTGTGCGCGCCTCGCGCGCTGCCGAATGGCTCGGCGCGCCGGCGGACCGCGCCTGCCGCCTGCAAGTCGAACCCGACCTCACCGTGCCCGGTCATCCCGACATTTTTGCGATCGGTGATACCGTGACGATATCGGCCTGGAACGGCAAGCCTGTGCCCGGCATTGCGCCTGCCGCCAAGCAGGAGGGTCGCTACGTCGCCGAATCGATCAAGGCGCGGCTGCGCGGCGAGAAACTGCCGCCGTTCCGCTACAAGCACGCCGGCAGTCTCGCGCAGATCGGCAAGCGACTCGCAGTGATCGATTTCGGGCGCATCAAGCTGCGCGGCGCCATTGCCTGGTGGATCTGGGGCATTGCCCACATCTACTTCCTGATCGGCCTGCGCAACCGCCTCGCCGTCGCGATGAGCTGGCTCTGGATTCATGCCCGCGACCAGCGCGCCGCGCGGCTGATCACCCAGGGCTCGAGCAAGGTGACCGGCTGACGCCAAGCGCTATGGCAAATGAGATGCGCGCAAAGCCCGCAACATCAATGGTCGTCATGCCCCGCTTCAAGCGGGGCATCCAGTACGCCGCGGCTTCTCGGTAAAACACTGCCGTCTCTGGGATACTGGATCACCCGCCTTCGCGGGTGATGACAGCTTGTACTTGTGGAAGGTTCGCACAAATAGGAATCATCGCGTTTCTGGCAGTCCGATCCATTGCGGTGAGGCATCATCCTGCAGACGGGCAACCGCATCTGCGCGACGCGTCAGCACGGCGCGCTGGTTGATGTAGCCCTTGTCGGTAATCTCGCCGTCATCGACCGACGGCGGCTCCGCCAGCAACAGCGCCCGGGTCGCATAGGTCGAGGAGCCGCCACCCTTCGCCTTCAGCCGCGCCAATCCCTGCGCGAATCCCGCACGCACCTTCTCGCTGGCAATCACGTCAGCCGCTGCAGCGGTCTCCGGCAGCCCGGCATGGGCGCGGCAGGCGGCGAGATTGGGAAATACCAGAAAGCCGATGCTGTCGCGATCATGGCCGGTCAGCACGATGTCCTGTGCGAGCGGCGCCAGCGCGGCGATGCCGGCCACGCGAAGCGCGCCAACGCTGACCCAGGTGCCGGAAGAGAGCTTGAAATCCTCGGCGACGCGGCCATCGAAGAACAGGCCACGCTCGGGGTGGTCGGGATCGGCGAACTTCACCGCATCGCCGATCAGATAGAAGCCGTCATCATCGAAAGCGCGCGCGGTGAGGTCGGGCATCTTCCAGTAGCCCGGCGTCACATTGGGGCCACGCACGCGCACCTCGAGCTTGTCGCCCGACGGCACCAGCTTCAGCTCGGTGCCCGGTGTCGGCACGCCGATATTGCCGGAACGGTCCGCCCGGAAATGACAGTCGGTCGCAAGCGGCGAGGTTTCGGTCGAACCCCAGGCCGACACCATCGGCAGCGCGCGACCGACCGCCTTATGCGACAGCGCTTGCATGGCATCCCAGAGATTCTGCGGCAGCGCGGCGCCGGCATAGAACGCAAACTTCACCTCGCCGAAGAAACGGCGGCACAGCGCGTCGTCCTCGCCGAGCGCCGCGATCAGCATGTCGAAGCCGCGGGGCACGTTGAAATAGACCGATGGGATCACGCTGCGCAGATTGGCGAGCGAGGTCGCAAACAGGCCGGGCAGCGGCTTGCCGCTGTCGATATAGAGCGTGCCGCCATTGCGCAGCACGAGGTTGAAATTGTGATTGGCCCCAAACGTGTGGCTCCAGGGCAGCCAGTCCAGGATCACGAGATCGCGCGCCTGGTCGAGAAAAGTCCAGGTCTGCGCCTTGGCCTGCTGGCTCGCGGTCAGCATCCGCTGCGTGTTGATGACGGCTTTCGGCGTTCCGGTCGAACCGGACGTGAACAGAAATTTTGCGATCGTATCGGGCGTCACCGATGCAAAGGCCGTAGCGATGGCGGAGTCCTCGGGCGTGCTCGCGATCGTGCGGAACGGAATCGCAGTGTCGCCGTCGCTGGCGACGATTTTCGCCCGGTGCAGCGGCTTGATGGCCGCGAGCGCCTTTGCAAAGGGCTGTTCGGCGGCGACATAAATCGCGCCGGGATCGAGCAGCTCGATCATACCCTTGAGCTTGTCAAAATCCTTCGACATCAGCGAATAGGCCGGCGAGATCGCCGAGGCCGGCACGCCGATATGCATGGCCGCCAGCGTGAACAGCGCATGGTCGACGCCGTTATCAGAGAGGATGGCGAGGGGATGCTGCTCGCTCAGACCCTGCGCCAGGATCCAGCTCGCAACCGAGCGGACCTGCTGCAAAGCATCGGCGTAGGTCACCGTCCGCCACGGCGCATCGACGCTAACGCGCTCGCCGAGAAAAATCCGGTCCGGCATCTGCGCCCAGTGCTCCAGCCACTCCCCGACGCACCGCGCATAGTCTTGCAGCGGTACGGCCGATCGCAACTGGATCGTGCCGTCGGCCCAGTGGTCAGCGATGACGCGCGGCGGCGCGAACAGGGTCTCGGGCACCGCCATCTCTCGCACCACGGTCATCGGTTTGCCCTCCGTTCTCCCCGGACGCTTTACGCGAGAGACGTGACGGCTGCAATGTGACCATTCGGCCGTGGCTCGCCGCAACGGCGACCATCCTCGTCGGCGCGCGACGCGCCTATTTACACCCGCCTTCTATTTGACCAGTGAACAACCGCCCTCAGCCATCGGGCGGAACGCCTGCTCGGCTGATATGGTCGCGACCAGGCGATAGTAGTCGTAGGGATATTTCGACTCCTCCGGCTTCTTGACCTCGAACAGATACATCGGGTGGATCACGCGGCCGTCCTGGCGGATGGCGATCTCGCCGAACAGGGGGTCCCTGCCCTTGAACGTCTTGATCTGCGGCACGACGTCGTGGGCATCGTCGCTGCCGGCCGCCGCCACCGCGTTCAGGTAGGCGAGCGTCGCTGAATAGACGCCGGCCTGGTTGCCGCTCGGCATCTTGCCGTTCATTCCGGGCCGCGCGGCGAAGCGTTTTGCAAAGGCGCGGGTGTCGTCGTCCATGTCCCAATAAAACGCCTCGAGCAGCTGCAGGCCCTGCGCGACTTTCAGGCCCATGGCGTGAACGTCATTGATGAACAGCAGGAAGGCGACCAGCGACTGGCCGCCCTGCTGGATCCCGAACTCGGTGGCCTGCTTGACGGCATTGATGGTGTCGCCGCCGGCATTGGCGAGGCCGATCACCTTGGCGTTCGAGTTCTGCGCCTGCAGCAGCAGCGAGGCGAAATCCGAGGTGCCGAGCGGATGTTTGGCCGAGCCGAGCACCTTGCCGCCGTGCTTCTCGATATAGCTGGTGGCCTCCGCCTCGATGCCCTGGCCGAGCGCAAAGTTCACCGTGACGAAATACCAGTCCATGCCGCCGCGCTTGATCATCGCCGCCGCGGTGGCGTTGCCGGTTGCCCAGACATCGTTGACCCACTGGATGGTATTTGGCGAGCAGGCCTTGCCGGTGAGGTCCGAGCTCGCGGTCGAGGAGGCGAGGAAGGTCATGCGGGTGTCGCGGAGCAGCGCATTGATGGTGAGGCCCACGGCCGAATTTGGCACGTCGACCACGGCGTCGACCTTGTCGACGTCGAGCCATTTGCGGACGATCGCAGATCCCACGTCCGCCTTGTTCTGGTGGTCGGCATAGACGATCTCGACCTTGATGTCCTTGCCGCCGCCGCCAAAATCTTCCGCGGCCATGCGCGCGGCCTCGACCGACCCCATGCCGTTGGTGTCCTGGAAGATGCCGGAGATGTCGTTGAGCACGCCGATCCGCACCACATTGTCGGAAATCTCGGCGCGCGCCGCAGCGCTGGCAAGACACGCCACCGCAACTGCGAGATATCGCATGACACTCATGTTTTGTTTCCCCTCCGCAAATGTGTCGGCCCGCTTCCTCGCGGCGGACGCGACGAACGAAAATCAGGTTTGTCGTTCCGGGAGCCGCAGCACGAGACCATCGAGCTCCGACGTCATCTCGATCTGACACGACAGCCGGCCGTTCGGCAGCCGCTCGGACGCGGTGCCGTCCAGCAGTTCATCCTCATCGGCGCCAACCGGCTTGAGTTTTGCGAGCCACGCCTCGTCGACATAAACGTGACAGGTGGCGCAGACCGCGCTGCCGCCGCATTCGGCGAGGATGCCGTCGAGACCGTGGGCGAGCGCCGCGCGCATCGCGCCGTTGCCGATGTCGGCATCAACACTTTCGGAGCGGTTGTCGGGATGGACGAAATGAATGGTCGGCATCGTGATCCTTATGCGGCAGTCAGGGTGATCGGCAGGGTTTCGAGCCCGCGCAGCGTGTTGTTGTACCGGCGGGTCACCGGACCCGAGATTGCGATCGAGGCGACCTTGCGGGCAATCGCCGACAGCACCGCCTCGCCTTCGAGCCGCGCCACCAATTGGCCGACGCACATGTGAATACCGGATCCGAAGCCGACATGGCCCGAGGTCTTGCGTGTGACGTCGTAGCTGTCCGGCTCGGCCCAGCGGCGCGGATCGCGGTTGGCGGCACCGAGAAACATCAGCACTTTTTCGCCCTCGCCGACCTCGGAGCCGCCGATATCGACGGCCCGCGTCGTGGTGCGGAAGAAGGTCTGTACCGGACTTTCCAAGCGGATGGCCTCCTCGAACGCATTGCGCGCCAGGGTGGGGTCGGCCCGCAGGCGCGCCAACTGATCGGGATAGCGTGCCAGGCAATAGACCGCCGCGCCGATGCCATAGACCGTGGTGTCGAGCCCCGCCGACAGCAGCGAACGCACCAGCAGCGGCGCCTCCTTGTCGGTGATGTCGCCGGTGTCCGCGAAGGCATGAATGCAGGCGCCAAACCCGCCAGGGGCGAGATTTTCGCGCTGGCACTGCTCGGCGATATAGGCCTGGTGCGGCGCGGAGCGTGCGATCGCGCTCTGGCGCAATTCATTAGGAGGGCCGAAGGCGTTGAACACGAGACCGGCATAGGGCAGCAGATGCTGGCGCCCTTCCGGCCTCAGGCCGAGCGCATCCGGAAACACCGACAGCGGATAGGCTTCGGCAAGCTCTACGACCGCATCAAAGCTTCCGCGCGCCAGCAATCCGTCGATCGTCGCATCCGCAACCGCGGTGAAATGCTGACGGAGCTGCTTCATGACGGTGGGCGACAGCACCTTGCTGAGCACTGCGCGCGTTCGCGTATGGGCGGGCGGATCGGCCTCGAGGATCAGGCTCGGCGGCCGCCACGGCGTCTCCTTGGCGAAATCGCTGAGGCCGACGCCGCGGCCGGAGCAGAAGGTTGCGGGGTCGTTGAGGACGGCATGGACCTCGGCATAGCGTGCCACGCCATAGACGTTCCAGGTCTCGAGATAGACCACCGGTCCCGCGTCGCGCAGCGCCTGGTGGGCGGGAAAAGGATCATCGAAGAACGCGATCGAGAAGGGGTCGATCGCGAGATGTGGGATTGCAGCGGGCGGCCTGCCGCCGGACGAGTTGCTGCCGGTGGCTTGCGGGGAGCCCATGGCGCTCATGCGAACCTCCCTGAAATTTGGACTTGTAGGGTGTGGGCCCTAGTCTCTATGACTTCCTCGTCTGCACGACGCGACGATCGAAAGAGATGAGCACCAGCGCGCCCCCCGCCAAGCCGCGTCGACCAGCCGAGATCCCTGCAGCACCGGGGCAGACGCTCGATCTCGAACGCTATGTGCCGGCGTTCATCACCTTCATCGCCAACAAGCTGTCGAACAGCGCGACGGTGTTCTACCAGACGAATTTCGGCGTCAACGTCACGGAATGGCGCATCATGTCGCTGCTCGCCATCGAGCCGGGCATTCCGGCCTCGCGGATCTGTCACGTCATCGGCTTCGACAAGGGCCCGGTGAGCCGCACGCTGGCGGCGCTGCAGAAGCGCGGGCTGGTCGCGATCAGGACCGACCCGAACGACGGCCGCAGCCATTCGATCTCGTTGACCGCGCGCGGCCGCGCCATACATGACCAGGTCATTGTCGCGGCGCTGGAGCGCGAACGGAAATTGTTGTCCTGTCTCGATCAGGAGGAGCAGGAGGTCCTGATCGACCTGCTGCGCCGCCTGCACGAGAATCTCGGCGCGGTCACAGCCCAATCCTGATCGAATGCGCC
>NZ_JAFATE010000579.1 GCF_019244115.1 Bradyrhizobium sp. | reverse complement strand
CGCGTCTTCCGAGACTGGGAAAATTCGGCATTGCTCCCTTCCTCATCCATCTGATCCATGGAACGTCGGGGACGGTTTTGGAGCTACCAATACCCAAAACATACAACTTTTGCGCGCGTGATGAAAGGGACCGGATGTCCGGATGTGGCCCGACTGAGAAATCATCACGACTGAGATCGATGCCTGCTATCTGAAGCAGTGCAGACTAGATTTGCTCCGACCGAGACTTTCGGCCTTTGACCCAAACCGGTCCTTGGCCGCAGACTCGACCGAAATTCGGGAGCGGGGGCCAATCGCTCGGTGGGCAAGCTTCCCCCTGGACGAATACCGACACGCAAATTCCAGCCTCCCCGTAACCAACGGAGTGCGGCATAATCCGCCGGTCCAGCTTAGGAGTATGTCATGCGCCTGAACACGATCGTGCTCACCGCCGCCATTTCCATTACATCCACCATTCCCGCCTTTGCACATCACGGCTGGGCCGGAAACGTCGATGAAGTCACCGCCATGACCGGCATGGTCACCGAGGGAGTCAAGCTCGCCGGCCCGCACGGCACCATGAAGATCAGGACCTCTGACGGCAAGGTTTGGGACATCACGCTGGCGCCCCCGCACCGCACCGCATCGGCTGGCCTGAAGCAGGACACCATTCCCGTCGGGGCGATCGTGACAGTGCATGGTCAGCGCAATCGCGATCCAAACCGCTTTGAAATGAAGACCATTCAAGTCGAATATGCCGGTAAGCAGTACAATGTGTATCCGGAATTCGCGGATAAGGTGCGTTGAGCTTGGTGCAGCTCATGGCGTGGCTTGAGGGCTCCGCCCTCGGCCACGCCATGCGGGATAACGGCGTCTGGTTCTACGGGATCGTCAATCTCACACATATTCTTGGCGTGGCGACACTGTTCGGGTCGGTCGTGATTCTCGACCTGCGCCTGTTGGGGTTCTGGCCGGATGCGCCGCTGGCGGCGATTTCGCGCCCTACCACGCGTATGGCGGCGGCGGGATTCGGCATCGCCACCGTCAGCGGCGCGGGTCTGCTCGCGACCAAAGCGACGGAATACGTTGGCAATCCGTTTCTCTACATCAAAATTCCGGCCATTGGACTGGCCCTGCTCAACGTATTCCTCGTTCACCGCTCATCCGCCTGGCGCGCGCACAAGAACCGCGACCTGACGTATGCGGAGCGCCGACGCCTCGCCGCCATGGGCGGCACCTCGTTGTTCTTTTGGCTAACTTCAATCGGCGCCGGCCGTATGATCGGTTACTGGTGAGGGCGATGAGCCTGCAACACCATTGAGCGCAGCCTCACCGTGCCCTCGGCGCTGCTCGCGCCAACGAGGTGATCGAAAAGCCGGCTTAAGCGCATCGTTAGCCGCACTGTATGAGTCCGAAGTGGCCCATCATACCGACGTAAGCCAGCGCACGTCTTTATGTCGGCTGTCGGGGAGTAGACCGGAAGTGGCTGACGAACAGCCAAAACGATGCGGATGACCCAGAAGCGACCAGCACTGCGCCATGGGCGGCGTTCGCTGGAAGGTTACGGGCGAAGGTCCGCGCTCCAGAGGATCTGTCGCAAAAGGTAGGTCGGTGGCCGACTTATGTCATAACCTCTATTTTCCGAATGGCGGGCACACAGTGCTCGGCACGCTGGGACTGATCCTGCTGAAGTGGCGTGCGGAATTCGCTCGCAGGAGCACTTCAGGTTTTCGCCTATCGGGTTCGATATCGGCAGAACGGGCTCAGGTCTCCTTTCAAAGGCAGAGCAGACGCGATTTGCTTGCTGCGAGCATGGGCCGCGCTCTTAAGGCTCTACATTTACGGTTATCTCAACCGTGTGCATTCGAGCCTGGCGCTTTGCGTGCTCGGCTACAATCTGACACGCGTGCTGAACATCGTCGGGACGAAACCGCTGCTGGCGGCGGTGAGGGCGTGATACGGGCGCTGGCGCGCGCCGTTGCCGTTCATCGGGCGCGTGAAAGAGCCCCGACATGGCGTCAGGATGAGTTCTGGTCGAGCAGCCGTAACCTTTGCCCAAATTGATCGGATTGCGGTAGCCTGAGTTCGACCGCGCCGGTCCGCATCATGCTACAGCGTTTTTACACGACCAAGACCCGGAGCGGACCACGTCGTGGTAATCTCGGAGGCGCAGATGCGGGCACGGCCCTTTGGAGCGCGATGCTAAGTGCACGTTTCACGAAACTAGTGGGATGCAAGTTGGCCAACTTAACGCTCCTTCAGTACCAGGCAACAAAACTTCTTGCCTGCGACCCGCGTCCTTCTCGCCAGAACTCTTTACGGTCGATCGTAACTTCGTGCCTGGCCCCGCCGGATGTCGACGGAAATCGCTCGTCGAGAAAGCCCTGGGTTTGACCATTCCCGAGACAGTGCTGGCAGGCCGACAAGGTGATCGAGGAAGGACGCAATCGGTGCGATGCATGAGTCCGGAATTGGCCGATTCTGTTGAAAAAAGACCTGCAATAGTTCGCAGTAGTGGTGAGGGCCCTGGCGTTGCCAGCGGTCTCGAAGCCCCGTTGCTCCCTCCCCCGCAAGCGCCCGGTACGGGGGAGGGGGCGTGTGCCCGAACCGTACTTCAATTCGTCGCACCCTGGTACGAGACCGTCCAGATCACACCCGATTTCGGGACGGTGTAGAACGGCGGTGTCTTGTAGAAATCGGCGAACACCTCGCCATAATCGACCACATACATGGTGCGTCCATCATTAGCGAAGACGACCTTGTTCGGTCGCTCGAGACCGCCGCGATTCTCCGCTTTCTGATAGGCGTTGGGTCCGGGATCGATATTGTGGGCAAACTCGCTCCACTTGACCCCGGTTGGCTCGAGGAAGTCGATCCGCAGCACCACGGGCCAGGTTGGAACGAGGCTTTCCGGCCCGGTGTCGAGGATGCCGTAGACCGCGCCGAACAGAGTGTTGTCGGCGCCAAAGCCACGAACGCTCCAGGAAATCCCGTCAATCGGGTTGTTGGTGTCCCATTCGAGCACCGGGTTGATATAACCGTTCGGGTTCGGATTTGCGGCGATCAGCGGAACACCGCGAACACCGTCGACGTGGAATTGGAAGCGATACGGCGGCATTTTCGGTACGAATGGCTTGTCGCCGATATAGAGTTGTGAGTATGGCCGGTCGACTGCGTTGCCGCGGTAGGCCTCGAAGCCGAAGCGCTTGTTGCTGACGAAGCCCATTCCCTCCTTATCGGGGAAGCCGGCGTCCTGTCCCCTCTCGGTCACGATATAGAGCTTTTCGGCCCCATTGGCGATGCGACGGTGGCCGAGGTCGTTGGCGCCATTGTCGGAGACGGCGAGCGCGTTTTCCCATTTGGTGCCGCGGGGCCCGAAGGCGACACCGGACTGGTTGCGGAAGCCCATGGCGTAGACTTCCATTTTCTCATGCGGATAGATTCCGTCGGCGCCCGCATCGGTCATCTTGACGCGCATGACGGAGCCGCCGCAGGGCACTTGCGCCTTGATCACCATGCCGGGCTTTGCCGGCACGCCGACCGGTAGCAGCGCGCCGGTCATGCGACCGTCCGAGGATTTGACGGTGAGGCCGGTATGCACGATGTCGCGGCACACCGGATCATGTGGCGTGGTGCCATGACCGTCCTGATGCTTGACCCAGAACGGATCGTTCGGGATGTCCGTCCAGCCGTGGTTGTCGGGATCCGCGAAACCGCTGTTGCTCGGGAAGCCCAAGGCAAAATAGATGTAGCCATCCTTGCAGGTTATGCCGCCGTTGCGGTGGTCACCGATCGGCAGGTCCTTGATGATCAGCTTGAGCTCGCCGTTGACGCCGTCCATTTCCCAAATCTTCTCGCCATATTCAGGAATGTAGGTCTTGCCGTTTTCGGCACAGTAGCCGATTTCGTTCATCACCGTCTTGAACGTGCCCTTGCCGATCTCGCGCAGGAGTTTTCCCTCCTTATCGAAGATCTTGACATGCGGCGGGTCGATCTTGTCCGCCTCCGGGCTGCCAAGGAGAACTCCGGAAATCGCCACCCACAGGTTTCCGTCCTTGTCGACTGTGGCAGACGATGGGGTATCGAGCCCGGCGGCGAACACGCCGACCTTATAACCGGGCGGCACGACAATTTTGCTAGGGTCAGGCTTGAACGGCTCACGTTTCGGCCATGGACCGCCGCGTTGCTCCTGTGCGCTCGCCGGCATCAGGCACATGAGCGCCGCTGCGGCCACCGTGATACTGTGTAAAAACTTCATGACACTCCTCCCTTGGCTGGCTTGGTTTCAAAACCCCCATCCCTAAAAGTGTGCTTGTTTCCTCGTTGCTTTTGTTTCCGTTTGGACCAGCGTGTTCGGTTCCTTATTGAGCCCCATCGGATAAGGGCAGGGTTCGGACGTACGCGATGACATCCGTGATGTCGTCCTTCGACAGCGTCGTCTTCCAGGAAGGCATGAATCCGCTCTTGCCCGTCGCCTCGCCGCCCTCCGCGATCACCATGGCGAGGGAAGCATCATCGATCAGATCGATGTAGCCTTTCCGCGTCAGCGCCCCGACGTGGGGCATGAAGCCTTTGCCGCCGCCCCGACCGTCGGCGCCGTGACATCCTGAGCAATACCGCTGGTAGAGGACCTCGCCGTGCTGAGCGTTTCCAGCAAGGAGCGGCGTCGTCGAGAGGACGAGCCAAGTCAGGATGGCTGACAAGCACCGACACATTGGGATCATCCAGTGCCGACATACGCGTGAACCGCATCCGGCAGGCTCCGGCCGGCCGCATGCCGTTCGGACACCAAATCACCGAGCATCTGCAGCAGCTCGGGGTTGCGACGCTGCTCAAGGCCGACGATGTTGCTGATCGGTGCTCCGGTGAATACGCATTTCACCACCATCTGATTCCAGGCGGCCTCATCAAAATACTCGAATGGATACGGGTTATGGCAGGCAATTGCCTCGAACACCGGTCCGATCGACGAGCGCACGCCTTCGCGCGCGCGGTCATGGAGCTGACGCCCGGCCGGAAAGACTGCGAAACCTTTGAGATAGGCCACGTGCTCTGTGACTTCGGCTGTCGTGCACAGCCGGTCGATGCGCGCCGCAAAGGGCTGATCATCGCCGCGATAGGTGGCGAGGAGGAGAGCGACGCGCGCCGCCTCGTCGGTGCCCCACACGCGCGGCTGCCAGCCGGCGCGCAGCCCCTGCGCTGCCAATTCATCGTCGGGGTCGAGTGTCAGATCGGTGCGGCCGATCTTGCGTCCTACAAGACCGAGCGAAAGCGCAAGCCGGCGCTCATCGACGGTCGTGCGCTGGCGTTCGAGCTCGGCCGCGAGCCAGCCCATTGCTTCGGGCGCGAGCTGACGGGAAAGCCAGCGCAGCAGAAGAGCCGTGATCGATGCAGGTTCGGCACTGGCTGGGCCACGCGGACCCATTGCGGTCTCCATCGCCATGGCGTCAGGTCCCCGCGATATATCGTTGCAGCAGGACGGTGGCCGCGAAGCCGGCTAGCGCCAGCAGGGCCGGCGCGCTCGCACCAGCACTCGCGATCAGTGCGGCATCAACGAGCGAGACGCCGGCAATGAGCGCCGCGACGGCACGCGAGACCGCCCCGGGCGCGGGTCGTCGCGCCAATTGGTAGATCGCGGCGGTCGTCCAGCCGATCAGGGCTAAATAGATCGCGGCTGATAGCGGTCCCTGGGCGACTGCCGGTAATGCGACGATCATTGGCGCTGAAAGCACAGCGAGCGGCCAGAGATTGCCCACACGGTCGAGACTCTCCTGCCTGGCGGCGTAGGTCAGGCCGGCGATGTAGGCGAGAAGAGCAAGCGAAGCGATCACAACAAATCCGGGGATGCCGCCTGTCGTCGCAGCGGCGGCGCCGAGATAGACCAGCATCCGGCAACCCCCCATCATCACCGGAGCGACAGGATTGCCCTTGTGGAATAGATCATAGGCGACGACGAGCGCGGCGAGGGCGAGGCCGCAGAGCGTGGCTGCCAAGCCGATCGTGGCCAGCAGCGCGACGCCCGCGGCGAGCAGGCCGAACCCGATGGCCGCGACAAGATCTGGTGCCACGTCTCCGGCTGGGATCGGCCGTCCCGGGCGCTCGCGCGCATCGATGCCGCGATCGAAGTAATCGTTGAGATACATGCCCCCGACATAGAACAGCGACATCGCCACCAGCACGATACCGGTTTGGCCGTCGTGCCACATCCCACCGGCGAGCACCGCCCCAGTGAGGACGTTGGTCCACACCGTCGGCAGATTCGACGCCCGGCCAAGCGTCAGCAGAGCCGTCAGTGACAGGGGACCTTGTGCCGTCATCGCCATCAGGACAGCTCCTCGAGCACCCAGAGCATCTCGCGCGCGATCGCATCCGCCCGGCTCGACTGGCGCAGCTCAGGCGGCAGCACATCCCACGTATAGGTTTCGACCTCGAGATGGGGCGCGACAAAGGCAGACTTGGCGGCAGCAAGCGCCGCCTTCAGCGTCGGCTGCGTCGAATAAAAGCCTCCTGCGATCTCGAGGAACACGGGCACGTGACAGTGGATGCGCCACTCGCCCCCGGCCTTTCCGCCGCGCAGCGCTGCAAACGCGGGCTCCAGGTCAACATAGCGGACTAGAGAGCCGTTCCGCCGTTGCACGACCTGATGCAGGTAGACGCCGTCATTGAACGCCGTGAGCGTTTTTTCGGTGCTGCCATCGATCTCGGGCACTCGTAGTGCCGAGCTCAGCTGCAGCTTTCCGATCCGGATGCCGGCTCGGCCGAGCTGCGCGAAGGCGCGCGCGGGCTCCTCGAATTCCACCGCACCGTGGCAGACATCGTAGCAGACGCCGAGATGGCGCCGCAGCGCGTCGTGCGCGGCGGCGAGCGACGTGCCTGTCTGATCTGCAACGATTGTTGCGCTGGCGTCGGTGTGGAGATGATCGCGAAAGAACGCGATCGTTTCCTCGACGGTCTCAAGAAAGCAGCACGGCTCCGGCTCGAGGGCGAGCACGATCTCGCGGCCGGTTCGGCGCCGCAGTGAGACGAGCGTGGCCACATGGCGAGCGAGCGCGTCGGCCATCGCCCTCGCGGCGTCTGGCCGCGCCGCCGCGACCGCCTTGAACGTCCCCGGAACCGTCGACACCGAGCCGACCATCCCCTCCGGCAAAATCATCGCCAGGATTTCGGCGGCGCGATCGGTGTAATGCAGTCGTTCCGGCGTAAGCCAATCAGGCTGATAAACGTCCTCCTTCACGCGACGCCCATGGAATGGGCCGTAGGGGAACGCGTTGATCGTGAAGACGTAGAGATTCTCGCGGGCCAGAAACCCACGAAACTCGTCGAGCGCCGCTGGCGCGCTCAGTGCCTCGGCGGCCATCCCAGAAAGCCGAAGGCCCAGACCGAATGCATTCTGCGGCGAGACCTTTGCCTTGATGTGCGGGACATGAGTCTCGAGGCTCTGGCGCACCTCGTCCCAGGTCTCACCCGCATGGATATTTGTGCAGTAGGTCAGATGCACGTCGCGAGGTAAGTGAACGAGATGCATGAACGCCGTCTCCCCTTAGCGCCGCGTCCCTTCAGCCATCCGATGGCTCTCTCGATCAGGTTCTCGTCGATGGCATGGACCTCGACACCATGCCCGATCGCCGAGAGAAGCGTGATGGTCAGCTCGCCGCCCAGATGCTCCTGGAAATCCGAGATTCCGGCGATGATGCGCCGGCGGCCACTCCCGTCCATGAGGTCGAGCGCATCGTCCCAGAGCGTGAAGCCGAGCGCCTGCAGCAGCCGGACAATGCGCGTGTCCTCGCCCTGCGGCAACAGGCCGGCGAGCACCGAATAGCGCGAGTCAAGCGCTATGCCGATCGCCACCGCCTCACCATGGCGCAGGGCGTGGTGCGTGAGCGTCTCGAGCTTGTGGGCAGACCAGTGGCCGAAGTCCAGGGGTCGCGCGGAACCGCTCTCGAAAGGATCGCCGCCGCACGCGATCTGGCGCATATGAAGCCTCGCGCAACGCCGCACCAGCGTCTCGAGCGCGTTCGGCTCGAAGGCCGCGAGCAGCGCGGCCTCACGCTCGATCCAGTCAAAGAAGGCGCCATCGCGGATCAAAGCGACCTTGACGGCTTCAGCCATGCCGGCCCGCTTGTCGCGCGCTGGCAGCACGTCAAGAAAAGCCTCGTCGTTGATCACCGCGAAGGGCGGCGCAAAAGTTCCGAGCAGATTCTTGAGACCGAAAGCATTGATCGCGTTCTTTACGCCGACGCCCGAATCACTTTGCGCGAGCACTGTGGTAGGGCAGCGGATGTGACGCACGCCGCGATGGAATATCGCGGCGGCAAATCCAACCGCGTCGAGCACGGCGCCGCCACCAATGGCGAGCGCATAGGACTGCCGATCGATATGCCGCTCCGAGAGGTCCTTGAGAACGGCCTCCACACAATCGTGCTGGTTCTTGACGGCCTCGCCTCCCGGAATGACGACAATGTCTCCCGCGAGTTCCATAGCGGCGGCGTGCGCGGCGCCGTAGTCGGCGATACGGCCGGCAAGCTGTGGCCATACGAGTGTCACGCCTTCGTCGATGAACACGGCGAGACGCTGCGGGCGGCCCGACGCGCCAGGCGTCAAGACGTGACGAAGACACAGGTTGCGCCGATCAAAAAGATCGCGCGTGAAATGGACCGGATAGTCGTATCTGATCGAGAACGTCTGCGCGAACGTTTCCGTCCGCGGAACGTCGTGTCCCGGGTCGAGCATCGCGGCGCTCCTCCCATCGATGCGCGCGAGCAGTTGCAGCTTTCTTTACGTACGCACCGAAGCGTGTAGTCTCCATCGCCGCGCCCGGCCTGTCAATTCCCCTCGAACATCAAGAGAGCCGAGCGAGGGCGTGCCAATGCGGAAGACGATTGTCATCCTTGTGGTCGGCCTGACGCCAAGCCATCTCGGGCCCCACACGCCGCATCTGTCGGCGCTTGCGCGCGCAGGTGCCGTGCGTCCGCTTGCCACAGTGACGCCCGCGGTCACGTGCACCGTGCAGGCAACCTTCGTGACCGGCAGCCTGCCGCGCGACCATGGCATCGTTGCCAATGGCTGGCTGTTTCGCGATCTGCTCGAAGTTTGGCTGTGGCGACAGTCGAACCGGCTTGTTGCTGGAGAGAAGGTCTGGGAGGCAGGTAAGCGGCGCGATCCGGGTTTCACAGCGGCCAATCTGTTCTGGTGGTATAACATGGGCGCCAGTCATGAGATCGGCGTCACGCCCCGACCGATATACAAGTCGGACGGGCGCAAGAAGCCTGACTGCTATGCGCAGCCCGCAGCGCTCCGTGAGGAGCTGACGCGCGAGCTTGGTGTCTTCCCCTTGTTCCAGTTCTGGGGACCGGGGACCTCCATAGTATCGTCGCGCTGGATTGCCGATGCGGCGCTGCATGTCAGGCGTACCCGAAATCCGACCCTGACGCTCGTCTATCTGCCGCACCTCGATTACGACCTGCAGCGCCTCGGGCCCGACAATCCGCGGATCGCAAGAAGTCTCGCGGAGATCGATGCTGTCGCGGGCACGCTCATCGCCGATGCCGAGCGGGAGGGGGCACGGGTGATCGTGCTGTCCGAGTACGGGATCACGGCCGTCAGCACCCCGATCCACGTCAACAGAGCCTTGCGTCAGGCCGGGCTCCTGGCGGTGCGCATCGAGGATGGCGGCGAGCTGCTCGATATCCCGCAGTCGCAGGCGTTTGCCTTGGCCGATCATCAGATCGCCCAC
Organism: Bradyrhizobium sp.; assembly: GCF_019244115.1. Classification (GTDB taxonomy): domain Bacteria; phylum Pseudomonadota; class Alphaproteobacteria; order Rhizobiales; family Xanthobacteraceae; genus Bradyrhizobium. The sequence goes on along the minus strand of NZ_JAFATE010000579.1, from coordinate 15,510 downwards.
CTCTATGTTTCGGAACCGATGCTGATCGAAGAAGTCCGGCGCATTGTTGCGGCGCTGCCAGGCGTTGACGGCGTGTTCGACCGGCGCGAGCAGCACGTGCTCGGGATCGATCACGCGCGCTCCGGCGAGCTCGTCGCGCTGGCGCGCTCCGATGCGTGGTTCACATATTACTACTGGATCGACGATCGGCGCGCTCCAGATTTCGCCCGCCTGGTCGAGATCCATCGCAAGCCGGGATATGATCCGGTCGAGCTCTTTCTCGACCCAGCCATCTCGTTTCCAAGGCTGGCGCTGGGCTGGCGGATTGCCGGGCGGGCGCTCGGGCTGCGCACCGTCATGGACGTGATCCCGCTCGATGCCACCCTCGTGCGCGGGTCTCATGGACGCATGGTGGACGACCCGGCGTGCGGTCCGCTGCTGATCTCAAGCGAGCCGAGCCTCCTGACAGACGGGCCGATCGAAGCGGCGGCTGTCAAGACGATCATCCTGGCGCACGTCTTCGACTAAGCGCCCACAAAGTTGCGTCGCCGATCTCGGCTTTACGCCATGGCTCACTCCCACCGGATCGGCCAAATGTGGCAGCGTGGCTGACAGTTGTGTATGTCTACAGGCTCTCGGCTTGCATGTTCAAACGCCCCCGGTCATGTTAGATGTTACCAAGCTGCCAAGAACGGGTGACCGACGCGACCTTTCGTCGTCACGCCGCAGAGGCAACAATTCTCGTCGCCACCCGCACATGCAAGACAAAGGGAGGAGCGGCATGTCGCAACAATCGAGCGCTTTCGAAGGAGCCGCAGGATCGGGTGAGGCGCAGGAGGGCTCTAAACTCCTGTGCCCGTGCTGCGGCGCGCGCCTCTCGCTGCGCGGCCAGAACGGCACGATGCGGCTTGAGGCCGATACACAGGGCTACATGATACCGGCTGCAGCGGGCGCAATGTTCATCGATCCGCATGCGCACATGATCTCGCGCACCACGGCGGACTACGAGGCCATGGCGCGTGCCGGCGTGGTGGCGGTGATCGAGCCGGCGTTCTGGATCGGCCAGCCGCGGACCAATCTCGGCAGCTATGTGGACTATCTCTCCAGCATCATCGGCTTCGAGAAATTCCGCGCCGGACAGTTCGGCATCCGGCATTATTGCTGCATTGCGCTCAACCCGAAGGAGGCCAACAACGAGGCGCTGGCGGAAGCCATCATGGAGGTGCTGCCGCACTTCGCCGCGAAGGAAAGCGTCGTTGCCATCGGCGAACTCGGCTATGACGAGCAGACCGCGTCGGAAGACAAATATCTGCGCCAGCAGATCGAGCTCGCGAAGGAAGTTGATCTTCCCATCATGATCCATACGCCGCATCGCGACAAGAAACGCGGAACATTGCGGACCATGGACGTGCTCAGCGAGCACCGGTTCGATCCCGGGCGCTGCGTGATCGACCACAATAATGAGGAGACCGTCCGCGATGTGCTCGACCGCGGCTATTTCGCGGCGTTCTCGATCTATCCGCACACGAAGATGGGAAACGAGCGGATGACCGAGCTGGTCCGACAATTCGGACCCGACCGCATCATTGTCGATTCCGCCTGCGACTGGGGCGTCTCCGACTCGCTTGCGGTGCCGAAGACCGCCGCGTTGATGGCACAACGCGGCATTCCCGCCGCCACGATCCGCAAGGTCACGTACGAAAATGCCCTTGCGGCCTATGGCCTTTCTGGCGTGATGAAGGAGCAGGATTGGCTAGACCCGGCGCCCATCGACCAGCGTACGCTCTTTGAAGGCAATAGCGTGCTGCGCGGCGGCCAGAACCCGCGCATTGAGGCGCCCGTCGGTCCGCTCTCCGGCAACCTGACGATTGCCTGAACGGGCAGGGCGCGCCGAGCATGTGCTCGATCTCTCTTTGCGCGGGATAACTCCGCCGCAGCCGACAATGGGTGGCGCCGGGATCGGCAGCATCCAGGCGTCACGACGCGAGCGCGTCGGGAACGTCGAATCCGGCCGCGGCCATCGTCCGCTCCATCTCGGCGCCGACCCAAGTCGCGAGATCAGGAGACCCCTTCTATGGCAGTCACATGTCGCGGAGAGCCCACGAACCAGCCGTGCGTAAGGGAATTGGCATCGGGTCGAAATCCTGCATAATGCCTCCGAGAATAACCAACATGGCGCCTACGCAATGACCGGAAGCGCCCCGAGCATCGTGTCGTTCCTGTTTCTCGGCTTCTTCCTCGGGATGCGGCACGCGACCGACGCCGACCACGTGGTCGCCATTGCGACGATCGTCAGTCGCGAGCACCGCATGGCGGGCTCGGCCCTGATCGGTGCTGCTTGGGGTGTCGGGCACACCCTCACGGTCATGGCGGTCGGTCTCGAGAGATCGGCAGGTTCTGGCGCAAAGCGGCCTTTCTGATTGGGTTAGATCTATTTGGTTATAGCTAGTTCAAATTGGCCCATGATGGACTGGAGTGACAGTTCAAGGTTTCCGATCGGTTAGGACGTGTCGTGCGCATTGCGTGTGCACCGGGAGATCGAAAAAATCCCTGTTAGCGCCGATGTGAGCAGGTAGACGGAATGGTGGACAGATCGGCATTGTCGGCCGAAGCGAGACATATTCCGCCGCCAAAGCCTCAAGGCCGCGAACGGTCGTTCTCGGTCAACGCTTGACCATCCGCCACCTGACACCGAGCAGCATGCGAGATCAGCCGCTCTGGATACGGGCAACACCATAGGACGGAAGCTCGAGGCTTCCCACCTTTCGGATGAAAGTGGCGCCGCCGCGATGCCAGCCGGGATCGCGCACCGCTGCTTGAAAGCTTCTCTCGTCGAGAACATGCAGTTTGGCAGGGCCTTCGAAGCCGCTAATCTTCAGGCGCTGGGTTTCACCTGTTAGGTTGGCCAGCCAAAGCACTTGGCCGCCCCCGCTGCGATGGGCGAGAGTGGCGACCTTTGAAGGGGCAGATGTATCCGTATTGGTGCGTCGGGCTCCGCTTGCAGCGGTGAGACCCGCAATCACATGGTAAGTGGGATAAACCCTGGCGCCACCGCCGTCGAACCACGGCTGGATATGGGCCAGTTTGCGATAGATCATCCCTTGCGAGCCCGTGGCAGAGCCAAGGGTCACGGCGTCGACCCGGGCTTTGGCGGCAGCCGACAGATAGCCTAGATTCCATGCGGCGGCGAACAGACCGCGCTGACGCGGATCGAGATCGGACAGACAGACCCGCCCATTGTCGGGGTTCGGCGCAACCGCAGCACCATAGGGATTGTCGCGACAGGGAATACTGGTTGGGCCGATGTGATAAGGTGCTTTGCCAATCATTGCGCGTGCAGAGGCGAAAATCCACGGCAGGCTTTCGAGCGTCTCCATGATCGAGATGTCATCTGCCGCATGGACAATGGGGCAGCCCGTGTGGGTGATGAAATCAAATAGACCTAGGGGGGCGGGCTTGCGGTTCAATTCGGTGAAATAGGAGAGCATGCCACCGCCAAGCACGGCATCGGGAAAGCAGGCACGTGCTGCCGCCGCCATTTCCTCGTAGGTGGGGCCCCAAGGTCTTGGTGTATTTGGCTGAAAGGATTTGAGATCGTGCATCTGGGTGATCACAACGGACGCAGGCGTGAGCCCCGCCGCATTCACGGCGCCGGCGATCGCGGACACTTCTTTATCCGCCGGCTCCTTGGCCGGCAAAATGATCTCGAGTGTGACCGGGACTCCCGTTTGCGCGGAGAGCTCGCGGAAGTTTGCAGCGGCCTCCTTTTGCCCTTGCTCGCGTCCATCGATCTGACAAACGAGCGCGTGCGGCTTCGCCGCGGCGATAAAATCCGCGGCCTGGAGGGCCGCGGCGGCTTCCACCATGGGGACGCCGAGGCCGATTTGCGGGATGCGGCCTTTCGTTTCTGCAAGGGTTACGATTGTACCAGGCGCAGAGCGCGCTGGTCTTGATTTTGGCGGTTTGCCTGAGACGGCAAGGGTAACCGACTGGCTGAAGCTCTCGCCTTTTTTCAGTGTGTACGGCCACGGATCGAGCAGGGAGCACACATAGGTCTTGTAGGAGGCATCCATCCAGTTTCGATGGTCCTCCATCTCGAACTTGTTTCCTTCCATCAGAACCGTGACCGCAATTTCGGAAAGCGGCTCGTGCTTAAGTGAGCGGATCTCGAAAATGGGCTGACCGGGGCTGATGAGTTTCGGGAACTTGCGTTTCTCTTTTTTTCCGTCTGTGTGGACAACCTCAACGGGGCGCCCCACCGTTCCTGCCAGCGGATGCAGCACGACAAAGCCGGTCCGGTTGGTGAGGAAGTCGGAAAGAGGCGTTCCTTCGGCAGAAAACGTCAGTGTACCGTCACTCCTTGCGTCGATTTTCGCGGAGTAGCGGATCGCTTGATCCGCGTCCTTGCACGTTGCCTCATAGCTGATCGTAAAGGCATCCTTGAGTTGGCGGACTTTCAGGTTCTCGATCGCCGGAGCATAGGTGCCCCAGTCCTTGTCGCGTACGATATAGGCAATTCCGCGCAGGACCTCTTCACCGTGATAGCGGATGTAGCGCAGGGCGCCCCTGTCGAAGATTGCCGATATTGGACCTGCGCTCAATTCGCAGCGCTTGCCCTCAGGGACTTCGGTTCCGAAGAGCTTGATTGCGCGGCTCGGCTTCTTCTGGGCCATGGCGGGCTCCTCAAATGACTTCGTCAGTTTGTGGATCGATCAGAACCGCACGGATCATATCGATATCGATACGAACCTGCTCGCCGGGAGCGGTCACCTCGTGAGCCGCAAATTCTGCCGTGATGCTGCTTCCCCCGAGCGGCATGCTGACCTGTACCCGCGAGCCCGTCGGTTGGACGAGCTCGATGGTTGACGGCAACTGGACGTGGCCTGGCGCAGTGCCCATGCCCGCCTTGGCGATGTGCTGGGGCCTGAGCCCCAGAATGACGGCTTGGCCGTTCGGCGCCTTGCGTCCGGGGGGCAGGGTGAGCTTGGTCCCGTCGCGAAGTATCACATCGCCGCTCTCGATTATGGCGGGAAGGAAGTTCATCTTCGGGCTGCCGAGGAAACCCGCCACGAAGCGCGTCGCCGGCCGCTCGAACAAATCGAGCGGCGCACCGAGCTGTTCGATCCGGCCCTCCCGCAGAAGCGCGATCCGGTCGGCGAGCGTCATCGCCTCGATCTGATCGTGAGTGACGTAGATCATGGTGCGGCCGAGTTCCTGATGCAGCCGCTTGATTTCGACCCGCATGTCATCGCGAAGCTGGGCATCGAGATTGCTCAGTGGTTCATCGAATAGGAAGAGCAGCGCATCGCGCACGATCGCGCGACCGATCGCGACACGCTGGCGCTGACCTCCGGAAAGCTCACGTGGAAATCGCCGGAGAAGTTGCGCAATGCCGAGCATTTCGGCCGCACGCTTCACACGCTTATCGGCCTCGTCAGATGCGACTTTCCTCGCGCGCAGGCCGAAAGCGATGTTCTCATGGACATTGAGATAGGGATAGAGCGCGTAATTCTGGAATACCATCGCGATATCGCGATCGCGCGGGCGTGCCCATGTCACGTTTTTTCCGCCGATTTCGATCGTGCCGGCGCTCGCTTCCTCGAGCCCCGCGATGGTGCGGAGCAGGGTGGATTTGCCGCATCCTGACGGGCCCACTAGGACTGTCAATTCACCCGAGGGCACCTCGAGATCGATTCCCTTGACGGCGTGGAATGCACCATAGTGCTTGTGAAGTCCGGTGATCTTCAGATCCGACACGGCTCAACCCTTGACTGCGCCCATGGATATGCCGCGCACGAGAAAGCGCTGCAGCGTTGCAACGGTGATGAACACGGGAATGGTTCCAAGCACCGACATGGCAGCGATCTTGGACCAGAAATTCGACTGACCACCAAAGTAATGCGTCACTTGCACTGTGTAGGTCGCGACCTCGGTCCGGGTGAGCACCAGCGCAAACAAAAAGTCGTTCCAGGAGAACACAAAAGTGAAGACTGCAGTGGCAAAGAGCCCCGCGCGGACCATGGGAAACACGACCTTCCACAGTACCTCCCGGCGGCTGCAGCCGTCGATCAGAGCACTTTCTTCGAGCTCCAGCGGAATATCCTCGATATAGCCGCGCATCATCCAGATCACGTAGGGCAGGCTGAATGAAGTATAAAGAATGATAAGCCCGATGTAGGTATCGACCCAGCTGAGCCAGACATAGAGGAGGAACACCGGGAATACGATGGCCACCGGGGGAATCATGCGCTGCGAGATGATCCACAGCGCGAGGTTTTCTCCACCTGTTTTGAATCGCACCAGTGAATAAGCGGCGATGGTGCCGAGGATCATCGCGAACACGGTTGATAGTGAAGCAAGCACAAGGCTGTTGCCGACGGTCTTGGCATCGCCATCCTTGAACAGCACCGCATAATTGTTGAACTGAATGCTTTTCGGATACCACACCGGTGGAAAAGCAAAGATCTCACCGGGCGTTTTGAAAGAAATTGCGAACAGCCAGTAGATCGGAAAGACGAAGATAACGACGAGTGCCAGTGCGATGACATAGCGGAGGACGAGCTTCGTTTCCTTGCGGCGATAGAATGGAATGGTTGTCATTTTGCCAGCCCCATGCGGCGGACGGCAAAGGTAACGATCACGGTGAGAAGCGCGATCACAAGGAAGGCGATCGCTGCCATGTAGCTGGTCTCGAACTGCTGAAAACCCTGGACATAGGCATAGACCGAAATCGTTTCAGTCATAGTGCCGGGGCCGCCGGCCGTGAGGGCCCAGATGATATCGAAGATGCGGAAGAGGTCGAGGCCGCGGATTAGAATGGCGATCGACATGACAGGCCAGATTGCTGGGAGAACAATATAGCGGAAACTGCGCCAGAACCGCGCTCCGTCGATCTCGGCGGCCTCGGTCAGTGAACGGTCAACATTGGAAAGAGCTGCCAGCAGGATCAGGAACATGAAGGGCGTCCACTGCCAGATCTCACAGAAGATGATGGCAGGATAGACGAGCCGGGGGTTGACGGTCCACAGGGCCGCGACGGGGTGACCTGCAAACCACCCAAGGATCTGGTTGATCGGACCGTAGCGATTGTCGAACAGCAGCCGCCATGTGGCACCGGCAACAATCGGCGAAATGATGGTTGGCAGCACCAGTAGCGAAATCAGGATCTGCCGCCCCGGCATGGTGTCAAGGAACAGATAGGCCATCGCGAGCCCGAGCAGCAGTTCGACGGGTAGCGCTATCACGATAATGAGCGCCGTATGTGCGAGCGACTGCCACAGTCTGGCGTCATGGAAGAGCTGAACGAAATTCACCGGTCCAGCAAAGGATCTGTCGGTCTCCAGCATGGAGATCCGCATGAAGCTCACCACCAGCGAAAAGATCAGAGGGAACAGGCCGATCAGCAACAGCAGGAAGATAGCCGGCGAGATCAGCCAGTACTTGAAATTGCGGTCGGGATGGGCGATGGCGGGCATGGCTGAAGCGTCGGCTTGTGTCTCGTGCCGTCGTGGACGGCAGGGGGAAGCCTCTCCCGCCCGGGGGCGCGAGAGGCCAGACGGCTGCTTACACTTTCGGATAGGCGCCGGAATTGGCGGCCCAGCTTGCATAGACCGCCTTCTGCTTGTCGACGCCGATCTTCTGCGTGATGTTGTCCCAGTCAGCTGCCGCCGCGTTGAGGATCGTCTTTGGATCATCGCCCGCCCAGAGCTTTGAAATCGCCTGGCGCAGGACCTCCTCATATTTGTCGGTTTGCAGGAGCGACAGATCGAGAAGGCCCGTCTGCGAGGCCTGCTTCAGGGCCGCGAGATAGTCCTTCGCGTTTGGCCACAGTGCCAGATAGCCGGGGTCGGAATAGTGCGAGTCGCGGAACGGATCACGCAGCGTGTAGGGGAGCTGAACACGCTGACGGCTCACCTCTTCGCTGTTGAGCCACTGGATGAACAGGTAGGCTGCATCCTTGTTTTTCGATGTTGACGAGATTGACAAGGAAAAGCCGGCGGCGAGCTCAGGATGCCCTCCGGGCGGCAAGGCGTAGCCCACCTTGCCTGCGATGGTTGTTTTCGGGACCCAGTTCAGCGCCTCCTGGTCGGTACCGTAACCTTCGGCCCAGCGCCCGTAAGGTGGCCAGGAGATCGTCATAGCCGTTTGGCCTTGCAGAAAAGCCGCGAGATTTTCCACGAAGCCGAACTGCTCCACGCCGGGCGGCATGAATTTGTTCTCGTTGCGCATGCCGGTGAAGACCTTAACTCCGACATCGGAGTTGATCATGGCCTTCATGGTGTCCGCGTCGAAGAACTTGCCGCCCTCGTTCCGGAAGCGTTCCTCGAACATGAACATCGCGTAGGGAGGCTGTCTGAAGAAGGCGGCGCCGTAGATACCCTTGTCCTTGAGGATATCGGTAAGACCAGTTCCGACGACATCGAAATCGGCCCAGGTCTTGGGCACTGCGAGGTCCTTGCCGGTCTTGTCCTTGAAGGCTTTCTGGACGGCTGGATCCTCGAATATGTCGCGCCGATAGTACATGATGAAGACATCGCCATCGTCGGGGAAGCCATAAATCTTGCCGCCCACTTTCATCCAGTTGTCGCGGTAGGTTGGCGCGATCGTCTGGAGCTCGCCGGCGTAGGCGTATTTCTCGACATAGGGGTCGAGCACCTCGAGCGCGCCGGCCTGGGCAAGATCGGGCATCCATGCGGGAATGACATTGAGCGCGTCATAGGCGCCCGCTTCCGACTTGTAGTCCTGCATGATCTTGGTGAACATCTCGGCGGTCGCAACCTCGACCACCTTCACATCCATGCCGGTCAGCTCTTTCCATTTTGGGCCGGAGAAATGGGTGGGATCGAGCGACTGAAGGCCGGCCTCCCAGACGATGGTGATCGTGCGTCCCTTGTATTGCTGCGCGGCCTTGACGGCGTTATCGGCGGCCGACGCGGCCCATGCTGGTCGTCCCATGGCTGCGGCAAGGCCTGCGGCCAGGCTGATCTTTCCGAAATCGCGTCTATTAAACATTGCGTCCTCCCGTTTCTTGAATGGCAAAAGCCATTCAGATGCCCTCGCTCGTTCCGGCGAGGAATTCTCAATCGGCAGACTGGCGACGGTACTCCTCCAGTTTGCGTCGGAAATTCGGCTTCTCGAGCACAGCGCGATTGACGACACCGCGCGGGATTTGTCCGTGCTGAATGTCAAGTACCGCCCTGACGTCGGCTGCACCGTTTCCGGCGAAGCACTGGTCGGTCCAACAAAGTGCGTGAGGCGTCACGATGACGTTGTCGAGTGCGAAAAGAGGATCCGCCGGATCTGTCGGTTCCTGCTCGAATACGTCCAGCGCCGCGCCAGCGATCCGCCTGTTTGCCAGCACGTCGGTGAGCGCCTTTTGATCGACAATGGGGCCACGGGCCGTATTGATGAAGAAGGCGCTCCTCTTCATCAGGGCGAGGCGCTCGGCATTCACGAGCTGGCGTGTTTCTGCCGTGAGGGGACAGTTCACCGTGACAATGTCGGCGCGGGCGAAGACCTCGTCGAGACCGACCAGTTCGACTCCGAGCTCGGCCGCCAGCTTGGTATCCGCATATGGATCATGGGCGATGAATTTCATGTCAAATGGCCTGGCCAGGCGGAACAGCTCTGCGCCGATATTGCCGATGCCGATCGAACCCAGCACCCTGCCGACGAGGCCTGTGCCCATGTGCTCGCCGCGGGCGGGAAAACCCGACGGGCCCTGCCGAGCCAGCCTGTCCTTCGCCATCAGCCGTCCAGTGAGCGCCAGAATGAAGGTCATGATCGACACGGCGACAGGGCGCCGCACGCCGTCGGTTGTGATTGCCAACGCGATGTCCGCGGCGGTACAGGCGGGGACATCCACCGTGTCATAGCCAACGCCAAAGCGGGCGATGATGCTGAGCCTTCCGCTCTTGGGTGCGCTTTCGGGCGCAAAGCGGTGAGCCAGCAAGATGAGCGCATCGAAGTGCTCGAGATCGCTGCTGCGCAGAGGATTTGCGTTGCCCAAATAGGCGATCTCCACGCCGGGGGCTTCTTGCAGAGGCTTTAGATCGAAATCGGGGAAGACGGCCGAGCCGTCCGCCTTCCTGAAATCACCCGAAAGGGCAACACGAAACGGGGCGCTCATGTCGTGCACCCCTTCCGCAGCGTGGTCATTGCAGCGGCAAGCGCATCCCGAAGCACCCACACGTCGCCCGAGTAGCAACAAAAATCAAAGCCCTGCCTGTAGAGCGCGATGCCGATCTCGGTACTCGGCACAAGGCGGCCCAGCGCTTTCCTGTGCTTCTTGGCGGCCGCAATCGTGCGCTCAACCGCCTTCAGAAAATTCGGATGATCGAACTGTCCCGGAATGCCGAGCGAGACTGACAAGTCGAAATGGCCGATCCACAGGGCGTCGATGCCCCTGACAGCGGCAATCTGATCGACGTTCTCGGCGCCTTCGGCGGTCTCGATTTGGCAGAACAGGGTTGTCCGCTCATTGGCCGCCGCAAGCTTCTCCGGCACTGGGCCGAGCCCGTAGGCATCATGCGCAACGCTCAAGGCGACGCCACGACGTCCATCCGGATGGTACTTCGTGCAATCGACGACTGACTTTGCTTCTGCAGCGGTATTGACCATCGGGATCATGATCCCTTCGGCGCCCACGTCGCAGGCCCGCGCGATATGGTGATATTCCTTTGACGGCACGCGGACGATGGCTGGCAACCCTGCTGCTTCAAAATAGCGCGTAGCGCTTTTGACGGTTTCGAAGCTGAACCCCGAATGTTCCAGGTCAAAGAGAGCGAAATCGCACTCCGCCTGCCTGAGGATATGTCCGATTCCCGGAGTGGCAAACTCGACGATAAAATGACCAAGCTTGACCTCTGGCGTCCTGGTCATCTGCTTGAGGCTGGCATGAGTCATCGTTCATCCTCCGTCTAAGGTCTGATGTTTGATCCCTCGAAGATGAAATGACGTTTTGCGACGTCTCGTTCATCGTAAGAGCGGCGCTGGTCATATTGAGTGTGCGAATGTGCATCGATGGCGAGCGAGGACCGAACGCCGCGTGGCTGGGACGGATTTCGTGGAAGGGCGCCATCGTTCGCCACGAGGCGCCCTCACGCCGATATACGCTGGCATGACAGTTGCGTATTCTCATCGATGCGGGATGCCGCCGTCGCCAGGTCTTGGCTTCGAGGGTAACCACGAGCTCGTTCATTTGGCCGCCCTCTGGGCTTTCCAGTAGAGCTTGGCAACCTGGTCGAGGTGCGAGCGCATCCGAGCGTCGGCGAGTTCCGGATTGCGCGCCTTAATCGCCTCAAAGATCGCGACATGCGCATCGAAGGCGACCCGGTTCTGGCCGGGATAGCTGAGCGTCACGCGTCTCTGGTCGACCAGCCAATCGATGATGGCCCGGTGCATGACCACATATATGGGATTCTTGGGGATCGTGGCGATGGCGTAGTGAAAAGCGACATCCGAATCCTCAAAGCGTCGGATATCGCCGATGGACTTGTAGTTCGCATCGAGCGCATCACTCAGGCGGCGGATATCCTTCTGTGCGGCGTTGCGCGCTGCATCGCGCGCCAGACCGGTTTCGAAGAGGGCGCGCGCATTCTGGAAATGACGGATGCCGCTGTCATCGGAGAGCAGATACTTGGCACTGCTCGACAGCGACGTCAGGACGACTTCAGCGTTCGGGGCGGCGATGCGTGCGCGCGAACCCGCACGGAGATCGACGAGGCCCGCCCGCTGAAGATGAAACAGCGCCTCGCGGATCGCTGTCCGGCCCACGCCAAACTCCGCCATGAGCTGGCGCTCGGATGGCAACTCGGCGCCAGCGACCAGTTCCCGATCGCGTATCCTCTGCTCGAGGACATTCGCAACCTGCTCAAAAAGGCGCGACCGTTTGAGCTGAAAGCGCATTGGTATACCTAGTATACCAGAGGACGCTAAGTCCTCCTGATGCCACTGTCAATGCGGCGACGTTTGCAGATTGTCCGTGCTTGGAGATATCGAAGGTCAATTTTGGAAAAGACACGACCTTGTGCCACGCAACAAAGGTAGTGAGAACTGATCGCCCTTACGCGGCGCAAAGTATCTCCGCTTGCCCTGGTAGGGGGCCGCGTAACGGCTTAGCTCAGTCGAGCAACGTTCGTGCGCTCGCCGACCTCTCTCGGAGTTTGCTGCAATCTAACCCATCGGCATGGACCTTGTCGACGTGATACTCGGAACAGCCCTCAGAAGGGGGATTAATGGATGGTCTCGCTCATGGATCAGCCTCCACCTTGACGAGGCGTGCCAACTTTTTCGCCCGCAGGCGTTGGGCTTCTGCATTCTCCGGAGCCACGCTTCGTTCAGATGGTCGTCGCTGCGGAGCGGCTCGCCCCGGTGCGGCTTGGCCCGCTACCGTCACAGCATAGGTTGCTTGACTATGGCAATGCCACAATGGGTTGCATTGGTCGTCCAAGTTGAGCTGTTGACGTGCCGCCACTCAGGAGCCGCGCGTTCCCTTTTTGGCCCGGCCGCACGTCGCTGTAAGCACCGTGTAAGGTCAATGTTGTAATAAGGAGTGCGCTGTTCTCAGCGGCGTACCTTCTGCCTGAAGGCAGAAGGTTGGCCCCGCCCTTTTGGATTTCCCGAAGGGCGGGGCTTTCACGTTGCGCCGTCTAACTTCGAGTTCAGAGTCTGCCTCATTTTTCACGTTGTGGCGGCTTGATTCGCCATGATTTCGCGGTAGCTGGAAGCTTAGGTGCGGATGGGCCTCACTCCCTGGGCTGATCTTGAAGCGGACGAATGAGCACCTTTATCCAGCGCGTCAACATGCTCTTGCTGCTGTTCGCAGCGTTCGCGATCATCTGGATTTTGCTCGGTGGCCTCTGAGTGGCGCGGCAATCAACGATTGGTTGCGCTTGTAATCAAACGAACGGCAGGTGGACCATGCTTATTCGCGACGGGAGAAGCACAGCGGTAGCACACAGCGGGCTGCGAGCAATCGGTTTATGGATGACGGTCAAGGGCAGCCAGCCTTCTCAGCCTGTGTGGGTATTTGTCAGTTGTGAGGCTCTCGCAGATCTTGATCCTGGCAATATTCGAGATCTAGCCTCCGCCTTCGTGCAATTCGATACGGTTCGATCACGCATCGAAGCTGCGGCTAGCAAGAAGTTTAAACCAGATGGCTCGGACGGGGAGAGATATGAAGGCATGCCAACGGTCTGGCTGATCAAAAGCGACGCGATATAGGCGAGCGTCAATAACCTTCTTGCTAGCCGGCGCCTCAATTGCCATCCCTAGAGGCTTCCCCGCGGCGCCGATCGGCTGGATGATGGGGCCTCGTGCGACCTCGACGGACTACGTTCTCAGTCGGATCGTCGGCTGGAAGCATCGCAGCACCCGACTAGGGGCAGATTCTAACCTGGTTTGCATACTTGTCGAAGCCGGAGAGGCAGTCGTAAAAGACAAGTTTTGTCGAGCGGATCCTTTATGCCGGCGATAGCGGATCGAGCTTTGCTCAAGGCCTTCATAGAAAACGCTTTTGATGGCGCAAATTCTCATCTGAGTTTGGTTGGGTTTCAAACTTGGGATGGATCGATTCGTTTTAACCGACGCCCAATGTGCAAAGATGGAGCCACTGCGTCTTGGCAAGCCGGGCGACCCCGACCGCCGCTAGAGCGGGACGACGATTCAAAGAACAGTCATCATCCTCTAGGTTTTCAAATGATTCCCAGGTCGGTCGGACGAGTGGATGCGAATATCCTTTCAACGCTTGCTGGCTGCAGACCGTACATCCGCTGGAACAGACCGGCAAAAAGGCTTCGATAGTCTGTCTTCACAGGATAGTCGCGGTTCTGAAACAGTGCTGTCTGCTCAACCTTGACCTGTTCACCCAAGATGCGGCCGCCGTTGATCCCGCCGCCCAGCACCCAATAGACGCTGCCATGGCCATGGTCGGTGCCGTGGTCACCGTTTTCCCTAAAAGTGCGTCCGAATTCCGAGATGGTCACGATGACGGTGTCCCTCCATGCCGGCGGCCCGATCTCTTCTGCGAACCCTGCAAGGGCACGTCCAAGTTCGCCAAGCCGATCGGCAAGATAACCCGTAGCGGCACCCTCGTTGACATGCGTATCCCAACCGCCGACATCGACAAAGCCAAGGTTGTACTGTTCGCGCATGAGCCGCCCGATCCGGCGGGCTGCAAGCTCGAAGCCATGTGGCGACACCGCACCGCGATTGGCGGCATTGATTTCTTCTGAAACCGAGCGGTAGACGTCATCACGCACCTTGAAGCCTTCCTCGACCGAGGAAGCCAAGTCGCTGTGTTGGTACATTTGCTTGATGAGCCTGACTTGTCGATCATCGACACCCGGCTTTCCGACGGCGTTGATCCCAATGTTGGGTATTTGAGCCTTGCCGCGGAACGTAAGAGGAAGCTGATCAGTAAAGGCGATCGGCTTTACCCGGGTCAATTCCGCAGAAAGCCGGCTCATGAAGCCCGACCGGTAGTCGCGGGAACCGCCGACGGCCTGGCCGAGTTCGATAGTATCCTGCGTCTCGAAATGGCTACGGCTCAAATCGTCGGCGATACCTGCAAACGGGATAAAAGCGATTTCTCGCTTCTCCCACATGGGATAAATACTGTCGCGCAGGGCGGGATGCAGCGCCCAATCGGAATTCAACGCAAGCGCAGCGTTCGGCTTGCCAACATCGGGTTTGGCGATCGCGAGCGTTGGCCGGGATGCGTAATAGAACTCGCTTGAGACCGGCACGACGACGTTTGCGGCGTCATAAGCGCCGCGCAGGAATACGACCAGCAGTCGCGCATCGGTGGATGGCACGGCCCAGACGCGACCCGCCACCATCATTGGAGCGAGAGCGGCGAAGGCCCTGATCAGTTCGCGACGATTCATCGAAGCCTCCTGGGCATCAAGTCAGTGCATGAACTCAGGTGATGACAGAAACAGTGTGTTCCAGTCCTGCGGCGAGACGGCCTGATCCAGCGCAGCCAGCGTCGGCGTGCTCAGCGTCTGTCGCAAGCTCTCGAAGAAGAGCGCGTTCTGGATCAGCGGAAATGCTGGCTGCTCGGTCGCGTTGGGGACATCCGGCTTAAACAGGCCAGCGGACCCGGAGCCGATTTGCCGGGCAATTTCGAACCGCACCATCATCTGACCCGGGCTGTTCCAGGTCGCCGACGTCAGCGGATAGCCGTCGGGAGTCTGATGATTGAACAGGCCTTCGGACAAACGGTTGAGCCAGTTCTGGATTGGCGTTGTATTAAGAATAACCTTGTCGTCGTAGGCCATGCGCACGGCCGACATCACATATTGGACGGCATCCTTGAACTTGGCTCCGCCCTTTAAGGAGGCCGCAAACTCCGGGGAGTGCACCATGGTGGACAAGACGGCTGTGATGTCGCCATCGGTCCTCTGAAAGGTCTGGGCCATACGTTGGACCAGAGCGGCGGGCGGCGTATCGCTGACGAAGTAGGTCGCCAGTTTTTGCGAGAGGTGCGTGGCGGTTGCAGGTTGCCGGCACAGGATGTCGAGCGCTTCA
>NZ_JAFATE010000378.1 GCF_019244115.1 Bradyrhizobium sp. | reverse complement strand
TCGCCGCGCGTCCGGCCGAGCACGATGTCGCGCGTGATCTCCTCGTCGGGGCTGCGGCCTCTCAGCGAATAGGTGCCCGGCAGGTCGACCAACGAGACCTGGCGCCCGTGCGGCGTGACGAAGGATCCTTCCTTGCGTTCGACCGTGACGCCCGGATAGTTCGCGACCTTCTGCCGGCTGCCGGTCAACGCGTTGAACAGCGCGGTCTTGCCGCTGTTCGGCGTGCCCACAAGGGCCAGATGCATCAACCGTGCTTCCATGTGGGACCTGCTTGCTTCAGGCGACGATGACCGCCATCGCCTCCCGGCGGCGCACGGCAATGGTGACGTTGTCGACACGAACCGCGATGGGGTCGCGCGACACGATACCTTCGTGCAAAATCTCCACCTTGGCGCCCTCGACGAAGCCGAGTTCGATCAGGCGGCTTTCCAGTTCGGCGTCAGGCAGCGCGGAGCCAGCCCCTTTCGTTGAAAGGCGCTGGATCACACCACTATAGCCGCGCCGGGCGAGGCCGAGGCGCATGGGCCGCCGTTGATTTCCGTGTTCGTTCATAGTCCTAATTTTCAATCGCAAGGCTGTGGGTCAAGCGGCGCGGTCAAGAGAGCTGCTCACCTTAGAGCGATTGTAAGGGACATCTCTCGGTCGGGAATATCAGTTGGGATGGCGGGGTTGAGGAGGATACTTCGGATCCGTCGCGCTACCCCAAAGAGGAGGCATGCATGATCAAACGAGTGTTCAGGTTCCTGACATTCCTGTCATTTTCCGCTGGATTGGCAATCGCGCTGCCGACGATACCGATTCATGCCGCGGGTGGTGGCGGAGGGGGAGGTGGAGCAGCGCCCACCGAGGAAGCGCCGCCGCCATCGAAATCCAATTCGATGAAGTCCACCCACAAAGCCAAGAAGGCCAAGCAGTCGCTGTTCGACGATCCGGCCTTTGCGAAAGGATACCGCGACGCCTACGCGACCATTTATGACCAGCACGATTATGCTTCGGCGATCGCGCAGCTTCACGCCCTTGGCCACGACGATTTCGCCAACGTGGCCAATCTGATCGGCTATTCCTATCGCAAGCTCGGCGATTACAAGCTCTCGCAGGTCTGGTACGAGCGCGCGCTGAAATCGGATCCGAACCACGTCCTGACCTGGAACTACTACGGTCTTTGGCAGCTCGAGCAGGGCAACCGCGATCAGGCGATCTATCACCTGCACCGGATCGCCGAGATATGCGGCACCGACTGCAGCGAGTATAAGACGCTCGCCGCCGCCCTGGACCTGCCGCCGGGCACCGGGCTCGTCTACTAGCCCTCGACAACCGGCACGATGGCGCGCCTCTCTTGCGAAGACGCGCGCCGTCGAGCCAGGCTCAGCCGAGCGACTTGGCCTCGTGCGGTGTCATCGCCCGGCTCCTGAAATAGTCGAGGACGAAGAGGCGGATCGCTGACGACAGGTTGCCCTGCTGGCGATTGCTGTCGATCTCGCCGACGAGTTCGGACAGCGTCATGTTCCGGAGGCCGGAGATCTCTTTCATCCCGTTCCAGAACGCCTCTTCGAGGCTGACGCTAGTCTTGTGACCCGCGACCACGATCGAGCGCTTCACCACCGGCGACTTCATCGGCAAGGTCCTCGCCGCTGGTCCTAGACCGGTCCGGCGACCTGCTCGCGCACCTGGCGGAGGCCCATCGACACCGCTTCCTGCGGTGCTATCGCCCGGCTCTTGAAATAGTCGAGGACGAAGAGCCGGATCGCCGACGACAGGTTGCCCTGCTGGCGATTGCCGTCGATCTCCCCGACGAGTTCGGACAAGGTCATGTTCCGAAGTCCGGAGATCTCTTTCATCCCGTTCCAGAATGCCTCTTCAAGGCTGACGCTGGTCTTGTGACCGGCAACCACAATTGAACGTTTTACCACAGGCGACTTCATGACGCGTCCTCGCCATTGAGCTGATGTTGATCCAAGAATTCACGCGCGCGCTTGCCCGACTTCTCGTCGGCTGCACGTTCTGATTTGGTGCGCCCAAACTGCGCACGATTGGCTGCGGCCTGCTGCTCCGACGCGTCGCGTGCGACGCGTTTCTTGAAGCGTTTCAGGTTGATGATTTCGCCCATGGCCGCTCCCATCAATCGACGATTGCAGAGCGCGAGAGCGCATTGCGAAGCACGAGGCAGCGGTATTGCGCGAATGCGGTCTCTGCCCGTGTCCAAAGTTCCACTCTGCTCACCCTCCAATACCATCAACAGAACTGCGGACCGCAATCGTTGACGATGTCAGTGATCCATGCTCGCCGAACACCAGCGGGCTGGTATTCGAAGGCATTGTTAGGCGGAATGGTAAGGAATTGCAGTCCGTATTACTACGGGAATACCGCTAATATTCGAATGTACTTTATGTTCTCTTCGCTCTCAACCTGGGCGCGTCATTTTCTCCGGCTGAACCAGACGGTCGAATTCCTGCGCGGAGACAAAGCCCAGCCGCACGGCCTCTTCCTTGAGCGTTGTTCCTCGCGCGTGCGCCGATTTGGCGACCTTGGCAGCACTGTCATATCCGATCCTGGGTGCAAGCGCGGTGACCAGCATCAGCGAGCGTTCCATCAATTCGTGGATGCGCTTCTCGTCGGCACGCAGACCTGCAACGCAGTTCGCGGCAAATGAGCGCACGGCATCGGCGAGCAATTGAACAGAATGCATCATGCAATAGGCGAGAATTGGCTTGTAGACGTTCAGTTCGAAATGCCCCTGGCTGCCGGCGACCGTAATGGCCGTGTGATTGCCGAACACCTGGCAGCAGACCATCGTCAGCGCTTCACACTGCGTCGGATTGACCTTGCCCGGCATGATCGAGGAGCCAGGTTCGTTTTCGGGCAGGATGAGTTCGCCGAGACCGGACCGGGGCCCGGATCCCAGGAAACGAACGTCGTTTGCGATCTTGAATAGTCCGGTCGCCGCCGCGTTGATGGCGCCATGCGCGAAGACGTAGGCATCATGGGAGGCCAGCGCCTCGAACTTGTTCGGCGCGCTGGTGAATGGCAGGCCGGTGATCTTTGCGACCTGTTTTGCGAACAGTTTTGCAAATCTCGGCTTTGCGTTGAGGCCGGTGCCGACGGCAGTGCCGCCCTGTGCGAGCAGAAAAAGATCTTTCACGACGGTGCGCAGCCGCATGATGGCGCTCTCCACCTGCGCCGCATAGCCTGAAAATTCCTGTCCGAGCGTGAGCGGAGTGGCGTCCTGCGTGTGCGTGCGGCCGATCTTCACGATATTAGCGAAAGCTTTTTCCTTCTCGCGCAGCAGGTGCAAAAGCTCGCTCAAGGCCGGAACGAGATCGCCGAGAATGCCTTGCACCGCCGCGATATGCATCGCGGTCGGAAACGAGTCGTTCGACGACTGGCTCATGTTGACATGATCGTTCGGGTGAAGCGGCGCCTTGGCGCCGAGCTCGCCGCCGAGCAGCTCGTTGGCCCGGTTGGCGATCACCTCGTTCAGGTTCATGTTGGTTTGTGTGCCGGAGCCGGTCTGCCACACGACAAGGGGAAAGTGGTCGTCGAGCTTGCCGTCGATCACCTCGCGCGCCGCGCGGATGATGGCGTTCGCGCGCCGCTGATCAATCAGTCCGAGTTCGCGATTCGCCTGGGCTGCCGCGAGCTTGACGATGCCGAGCGCACGAATGATGGGGATAGGCATCCGATCGTGGCCGATGCGAAAATTCTGGCGCGACCGTTCCGTCTGGGCGCCCCAGTAGCGGTCGGCAGGAACCTCGATCGGACCAAAACTGTCGGTCTCGACGCGGGTGGATTTGGCTTGGGTCGAACGGCTGGATCCGGTCATCAGGCGTGCCCGCTGTGTTTTTTTGACCGGCGTCCCCGGCCTCACATACGGTCACTATAGGATATGGGGACGAACGCGGAAGACGCCCGGTATGTCCAGCTATTTCTTGCGGAAGCGATCCAGCCGGACCACCTCGGCGCCATCCCCCGGTTTGGCCGGTTGTCCGGTCTCTTCGCCGGTTGGCTGCGGCGCGGGCGCCGCCGTTGCTGCAGGCGAGGGCGCGGGCCCCCCGGGCAGGTTCTTCGCCGTCGTCTCCGCTGCGATCTCGGACGGCTCAAATTGAGCGGCGAACTGCACCGACGGGTCGAAGAAGCTCTTGATGGCCTTGAAGGGAATCGACAGGCGCTCCGGGATGCCGCCGAACGACAGGCCGACCTCGAAGCGATCATCGAACACCGCCAGATCCCAGAACTGGTGCTGCAGGATGATAGTCATTTCGTCGGGATATTGCGCAAGCAGGCGCGCCGATAGCTTGACGCCCTCGGCCTTGGACAGAAACGTAATGAAAAAATGGTGCTCGCCGGGCAGTCCGTGGGCCGCCGCGTCGCTCAGCACGCGCCGCAGTACGCCGCGCAACGCGTCGCGCGTCAGCACATCGTATCGGATGTGGTCGGTGGCCATGGTTCAGTCCCAGTCCCGTCGCAATCCAAAGGTGCCGGCCAAACCGGTTGCCCGACTCGCCTTGTCCTGCATCGTAACCTGCCGAACCGCCGAGGTCAGCGGGGGAAATTCGGCAGGCACAGCCAAAACAGCCCGAACAACAGGCAGAGCGTGAAGTGGAGGCTTCTGTTGCCAGGTGCCTCCGAACCCCGCCTGACGGAGCTTAACCCATCAGGACTTTAGAGTGGTCTTTCAAACTGCGTTACGCAGCCTGAGCAACCGGAGCAAAGTTGTCGTTGGCAACTATTGCAGTAGCCCGATAACGGCGGAACAATACCGGGAAAAAGCTCGCCCTTTACGCCCTCGTCGATCCTATTTCGCCCCCGCCGAAGCCCGCCTGACGTGCGGGCTTTGGTGGAGGCGCCGGGTACCGCCCCCGGGTCCGAATGGTTTATTTCGACGGCGATTTATTTCCATAGCCGGCGAACCGGCACGTCCAATATAGGGGCCAATGGTTGAGAAAGACAGTGCCTGGGAGAGCGCGGCACCCGACAAAAATGTGGGCGGAGGCCCGGAACCGGGCGAATTGGTTGGCTCGCGGCATTTTGCCGTCCTAGACTTTTCATCCGTCCTTT
>NZ_JAFATE010000373.1 GCF_019244115.1 Bradyrhizobium sp. | reverse complement strand
TATCCCGTGACGGTCAACCACGCGGCACAGACCGACATCGCCAGGAACATCGCAGCGGAGGTCGCGGGCGAGGGCAATGTCGAGGAGATGCCGCCGTTGATGGGCGCGGAGGATTTCTCCTACATGCTGCAGGCGCGGCCGGGCGCGTTCATCTTCTGCGGCAATGGCAACAGCGCCGGCCTGCACCATCCGGCCTACGACTTCAACGACGAGGCGATCCTCTACGGCACCTCATTCTGGATCCGCCTGGTGGAGAACACGCTCGCGGCGTGAGACGCCTTAGCAAAAGGCCCGCACATGCGGGCCTTTTCTCTCGCTTTGGTCATTCCGGGATGGTCCGAAGGACCAGACCCGGACCTCGAGATTCCGGGTTCGATGCTTCGCATCGCCCTGGAATGACGTGAGAACGCAGCGGCTCAGAACAGTTGCGAGAACACCAGGTACAGCGTGCCGGAGATCACCATCGCCGCTGGCAGGGTGAGCACCCAGGCCATCGCGATGTTGCGGATTGTCGACCATTGCAGCCCCGAGCCGTTCGCGGCCATGGTGCCGGCGATGCCGGATGACAGCACGTGGGTGGTCGACACCGGCAGGCCGTAACCATCGGCGGCCGCGATCGTGGCGGCCGCGGTGATCTCGGCGCAGGCGCCCTGGGCATAGGTCAAATGCGTCTTGCCGATCTTCTCGCCGACCGTGACCACGATGCGCTTCCAGCCGATCATGGTGCCGAGCCCGAGCGCAATCGCCACCACGATCTTCACCCAGCCCGGGATGAACTTGGTCGCGTTGTCGAGCGAGCCTTTGTAAGCGTTCAGCACGGCGACGTCATCGGCCTTGAGGTCGCTCTCCTTGTCCTTCATCAGGAAGCGGATCGCTTCCGAGACAAGGTACATGTCGTTGCGCGTGTTGCCGACGGCTTCCGCCGGGAATTTCGCCAGCGACCCGTATTTCGTGACCTGGTCCGCAATGTCGCGCACCAGCACGGCGAGGGACGGAAAGGTGCCCTCGTTGATCTGGCGCAGTGAGACGTAGTTGGTCACCGCCGGGCGCGGGTTGCCGATCACATTGTAGCCGGCCGCCTTGGTCTCGATCACCTTGCTGGCGGCGGTGGAGTTTTTCACGAACTGCTCGATCTGGCTGGTCGGCAGCGAACGGTTCAGCGCATAGGCGGTCGGCACTGTGCCGATCAGGATCAACATGATCAGGCCCATGCCCTTCTGTCCGTCATTCGAGCCATGGAAGAAGCTGACCAGCGTACAGGTGAGGATCAGGATGCCGCGGATCCACAACGGCGGCGGCTGGCTGCCCTTCGGCTCGGCGAACAGCGCCGGCGTCGCACGCTGCAGGATCATCTTGACGATGAACAACAGCAGGAAGGCGAGCGCGAAGCCGAACAGCGGTGACAGCAGCAGCGCCTTGCCGATATTGGTCGCCTGACCCCAGTCGACACCCGAGGTGCCGTCGCGGCCGCGCAGCATCGCATTGACGATGCCAACCCCCATGATCGACCCGATCAACGTATGCGAACTCGAAGCCGGCAGGCCCAGCCACCAGGTGCCGAGATTCCAGATGATGGCGGCGATCAACAGCGCGAACACCATGGCGAAGCCGGCGTTGGAGCCGACCTGCAGGATCAGTTCGACCGGGAGCAGCGAGACGATGCCGAAGGCGACCGCGCCCGATGAGAGCAGCACGCCAAACAGATTGAACATGCCCGACCAGACCACGGCGATCGGGGCCGGCAGCGAGTGGGTGTAGATCACGGTCGCAACCGCGTTCGCGGTGTCATGAAAACCGTTGACGAACTCGAAGCCGAGCGCAATCAGGAGCGCGACGAACAGCAGGATGAAGGGCGTGTAGGTCGTGACCTTGGTGCCGGTCGCGTCGATGTCGACATAGATGCTGTAGGCAACGAACAGCAATCCCGCGGCCAAAATCCCAAAGAAAATAATCATGGTCAGGGGATTGAACCCCTTATCTAAATTAGGCTTTGAAGCCGGCTGGACGGGGCCGGAATCCCCCGTCATTGAATTGACTGTCATGTCGGTCATGCTGACCCCCTTACTAAGACCAGGGGTCGAATTTGACCGACGGACTTGAAGGGCAGATGACAGGCGCCGGGTTATCGCGGTCCCGCATTGCGTCGCAGCACGGGAACAATGCCTACGCCGCGCGGGCCGGTTTCCCGAGCATGGCGGCGGCGATCTTCAGATCCTCGACGAAACGATCATATTCCCGCGCCTTGGCATCGGCATCGGGCAGCCGCAGGAGATAGGACGGGTGCACCGTTACTAGTGCCTTCGCACCCTCCGCGAGATCGATCAAATGTCCGCGGTTCTTGTTGATCGGCGTGATCTTGCCGAACACGCATTGTGCTGCGGTGGCGCCCAGCGCGATGACGAGCTTGGGTCTGAGGGCGGTGAGTTCCCGCTCATACCATTGTCGGCAGGCGCGGATCTCCTCCGTATTCGGTTTCTGGTGCAGCCGGATTTTTCCACGCGGCACGAATTTGAAATGCTTCACCGCATTGGTGACATAGACCTTCTTGCGGTCGATGCCGGCTTCTTCCATGGCACGGTCGAGCATCTGCCCGGCGGGGCCGACGAAGGGAAGTCCGGCGAGGTCTTCCTTGTCGCCGGGCTGCTCGCCGACCATCATGATCGGTGCATGTGAAGGACCTTCGCCGAACACCGTCTGGGTCGCATGCTTCCAGAGGTGACAGGCGCGGCAGGTTGCAGCCTGTTCGCGCAACGTTTCGATAGTCTCGACGGATGTCGCTTGCTTCCTTCGCATGGCAGCGTCCGGATCAGTTTGCGTTTCGCCGGCAGCATCGGACATCCGCTCGATGGTCTGCCAGGACCGTTTGGGCGGCTGCGCCTTCTGATGTAACCGTGCGGGAGGGAAAAGGTTCGCGGCATAAAGCCGCCAGGTTTCTTCCAGCCGGTCTTCCGAGGGCGCCCCGGCTTCGCCGACACCCTCCGTGAAGGAGATCAGGCTGCCGTCGAAGTGGGCGCAGATGTCTGGCGTCAGAATCGACCAGGGCATGTCGGCATAGCGGCGCGCGAAGCTTGGGGCGACCGCTTCGACGATGTGATGCTCCGGCGCGAACCAGGCGACATAGCGCGAGGTCCGCTCGCGGCCGATTTCATGGAAGCGCAGGGTGTCGAGCATTCTTTGCTCATCACGACGCACGGCACTCGCCATCGCTGCGGCCTGCGCGACGTCGCGATCATCCACATTATCAAGCAGGTCGTGATGGTGCCTTAGGCGCCAAAGCAGGCGATAGAGCAGGGCGAAGCGCGTGATATCGTGATGCCGGATGATGGTGCGCGCCAGCTCGATGAATTTCGCCGGGACGCTGAAACGTCCTTCCGGCACCTTCGGAAACGGCAGAGCGGCTTGCGATGGCGGGTCCTGCGCGTGATCTCTGACGGTCCAGTTCACCTCGGCCGTTGTCACGGAGTGCAGGACGAGCGCCCGTGCCGCCATCCGCCAGCCGTCAAAATCGGTTTCGTTGTCGAGGGTTATGAGGTGCATTCGAGAGCCTCCTCCAATACCTTCAGCCGTGGCTGCGAACCCCCACGCAGCCCATTGGTTTCATTGAAAAAATCATCTCCGACCTGATCCGGATTGACTCTGCCGGCGAGGTTAGCTTTATATTAGAACATATCATGAACAATCAGGCCAGCTCCTGGTTCTTATGAATCGGGAGCGGTCATCACCTCCGAGGGAAGCGGCGCATGACGAGCGCACGCCTGAGCACGCTTGCGACTTTGCGCGACCGCATCGAGCGGATCGGGGCCCAAGGCGATGCGCTGCGGCCGCGCCGTGTCAGCCTCGGCCATGCCGAGGCCGATGCGGCGCTGCAGGGCGGCCTTGCGGTTGGCGCTGTCCATGAAGTGTTCGCCGAGGCCGGCCGGCAGAGTGCCGCGGCGACCGGGTTCGTCGCAGGCCTTGCGGGGCGGATTGCGCCACGCCGGCCGTTGCTCTGGATCCGGCAGGATTTTTGCGAACGGGAAGCCGGCGCGCTGTCGATGAGCGGCCTTGCCGAGCTCGGCCTCGATCCGCGTTGCCTGGTGACGGTGTGCACCGCCGATGTCGAGGCCACCTTGCGGGCTTCCGCCGATGCGCTCGCCTGCGACGCGCTCGGCGCCGTGGTGCTGGAAGTCTGGGGCGAGACGCAAAAGCTCGACCTGGTCGCAAGCCGCAAGCTGACCCTGGCGGCGCAGGCCTCCGGCGTCACCGCGCTTCTGCTGCGGATCGCCGCCACGCCAAATCCCTCGACCGCGGAAACGCGGTGGATCGTGCGCGCGGCGCATTCGCCGCCATCGGCGTCCTGGGCCGCGTGGGGCACGCCGCTTTTCGATGCCGAGCTTGTCCGCAACCGCCATGGCCTGAGCGGCCGATGGATCATGGAATGGAAATGTGATGAGCGCCTTTTCACAGAACCGGCGGCGGATTCTCAGCCTCTGGCTGCCACGTCTGCCCATCGACCGCATCAAGCGCGCACAAAGCTTCGCAGCGCAGGTTGACGGTAACTCAGCTCTTTCCGCGCCGTCATGGCCGGGCTTGTCCCAGCCATCCACGTCTTTGCAAGCTGCAAGAAAGCAAGACGTGGATGCCCGGGTCAAGCCCGGGCATGACGAGTCATTGGTTCGGCAAGACAACACCGACCTTCCCAGCATCGTCGTCATAAAGGAAAACAACGCACTGAAAATCCATTCGCTCGACGAGGCCGCGGCGCGATATGGCCTCACCATCGGCCTGCCGCTCGCCAATGCGCGCGCCATCTGCCCGCATCTCGATGTGTTCGACGCCGACGAGGCGCTGGACGCCAAAAAGCTTTCCGACATCGCCGACTGGTGCGACCGCTTCACGCCCCTGGTGGCGCTCGATCCGCCGCAAGGCCTGTTTCTCGACATCACCGGCTGCGCCCATCTGTTCGGCGGCGAGGCCGCGATGCTGCACCTCGTCTCAGACCTCCTGACCGCGCAGGGCTTTGCTGTCTCGGCCGCGATTGCCGCAAATCCGGTCTGTGCGCGGACGCTGAACCGCCACGTCCATGGCCGCATCGTCGGCGACGGCGAGGAAGCGGACGCGGTCGGCCCCCTGCCGGTCGCAGCACTCGGCGCGGGCGAGGCGGTCACCGCCGGTCTGCGGCGCGCGGGCCTAAAAACCATCGGCGATGTCGCCGCGCGCGGCCGTCACGAGATCACCGCGCGCTTTGGGTCCGCCTTTACGACCCTCCTCGCCCAGGCGCTGGGGCAGGGTGATTACCCGATCAGCCCGCGAAAGCCTCTGCCGGATTACATCACAGAAAAACGCTTTGCCGAGCCGGTCTCAACCGAGGCGGCAATCATGACTGCGCTTTCAAGACTGGCCGCAATGCTGGTCACGGCCCTGGGCCGCCAGGGTAAGGGCGCGCGGCGGCTGGAAGCCTCCTTCTTCCGCACCGACGGGGCGGTGCGCACACTCACAGTCGATACCGGACAGCCGGTGACGAAGGCTGAGGTGATCGACCGCCTGCTTCGCGAACGGCTCGATGCTCTGGCCGACCCGCTCGATCCCGGCTTCGGCTTCGATCTCATTCGCCTCGCCGCGAGCCGCAGCGAGATCGTGGTGCAGGAGCAGCGCGACCTCGACGCCCATGTCCATGACAATGACGAACTCGCCGGGTTGATCGATCGTCTGTCGGCCCGTCTCGGCACCAGACGCGTCCTGGTGCACCTGCCGCAGGACACCCACATCCCCGAGCGCGCGGTACTGCCCCAACCGGCGCAGCAGCATCTTGCCGCCGCAATGACCGCGCCCTGGCCGGAACGCGCGGAAGGCGAGCCGCCGCTGCGACCCTTGCGTCTGTTCGAACGGCCAGAGGAAATCCAGGTGATCGCGCAGGTGCCGGACGGGCCGCCCGCCCGTTTCGTCTGGCGGCGCGCCACGCATATGGTGGTCCACGCCGAAGGCCCCGAGCGCATCGCCATGGAATGGTGGCGAGCGGGCGGAGGCGCGCTGACACGCGATTATTTCCGCGTGGAGGATGAGGCGGGCTTGAGGTTCTGGGTCTATCGCGACGGGCTTTACGAGCGCGAGATCGAGCAGCAGGACGGCAAGCCGGTGCACTGGTTCATGCATGGACTGTTCGCATGAGCGCACCTCAATATGCCGAGATCGGCGTCACCTCAAATTTCTCGTTCCTGCGCGGCGCCTCGCATCCGCAGGAATATGTCCACCAGGCCGCTGAATACGGCCTGGCCGCGATCGGCATTGCCGACCACAACACGCTCGCCGGCATCGTGCGCGCCTATGCGGAATTGAAAAATCCCGAGCTGAAATCGCTGCCCAAACTTTTGGTCGGATCGCGCCTCGTCTTCACCGACGGCACGCCCGACATTTTGGCCTATCCGCGCGACCGTTTGGCCTATGGCCGGCTCTGCCGGCTGCTCAGCCGCGGCAAGCTCGCGGCGGAAAAAGGCGAATGTCATCTGCGTTTTGCCGATCTCGCCGAATTCAGCGAGGGATTATTGCTGATCCTGATGCCGCCTTACCGCGTGCAGGCCGATGTCATCGCGCAGGCCCTGGGCAAGATGCGCGCCACGCGTGCCGATGGCGTATGGCTCGGCGCAAGCCTTTTTCATCGCGGCGACGACAGGCGGCGGCTCGCGCGCCTGCAGCAGATCGCGATGGCTGCCCGCGTGCCGCTGATCGCCACCAATGACGTGCTCTATCACGACCATGGCCGGCGGGTGCTGCAGGATGTCGTCACCTGCATCCGTGAAA
The DNA here is from genome assembly GCF_019244115.1 of Bradyrhizobium sp. Taxonomy (GTDB): domain Bacteria; phylum Pseudomonadota; class Alphaproteobacteria; order Rhizobiales; family Xanthobacteraceae; genus Bradyrhizobium. The sequence continues at coordinate 1,366 of NZ_JAFATE010000373.1, read as the reverse complement.
AGACCAGTATCGAGATAGCGGGCCGCCTCCTGGAAGCCAATGCCGAGCGTCACCTGAAGCCTGCTGCCGAAATGGCGCGGCTGTTTCGCGATCACCCGGACGCCATTGCCGAAACGCTGCGCTTTGCCCGGCGTATCACCTTCACGCTCGACGAATTGAAATATCAATATCCGGACGAGCCGGTGCCGCCGGGCAAGACCGCGCAAGAGCATCTGGAAGACCTGACCCGGGAAGGCGTGGATCGCTATTTTCCGCAAGGCATCGACGACAAGCTCCACTCGACGCTCGAGAAAGAGCTGGCGCTGATCAGAAAGCTCGATTACGCGCATTATTTCCTGACCGTGCATGACATCGTCCGCTTCGCGCGCTCCAAAAACATCCTGTGCCAGGGACGGGGATCGGCGGCCAATTCCGCCGTCTGCTTCATGCTCGGCATCACCTCGGTCAATCCTGTCGAGATCGACCTCCTGTTCGAGCGCTTTCTCTCCGAGGAGCGCCGCGAGCCGCCCGACATCGACGTCGATTTCGAGCATTCGCGCCGCGAGGAGGTGATGCAATATGTCTATCGTCGCTACGGCCGTCATCGCGCGGCGATCGTTGCGACCGTCATTCACTACCGCCCGCGCAGCGCGATCCGTGACGTCGGCAAGGCGCTGGGCCTGACCGAGGACGTCACGTCGCTGTTGGCGGACACCGTGTGGGGGAGCTGGGGCGACGGCCTCTCCGAGATGCAGGTCAAGCAGGCCGGGCTTGATCCAAAGAATCCGATGATCGACCAGGCGGTGCGGCTTGCGGCCGAGCTGATCGAATTTCCCCGCCATCTGTCGCAGCATGTCGGCGGCTTCGTGCTGACGCAAGGCAGGCTCGACGAGTACGTGCCGATCGGCAATGCCGCAATGGAAGGCCGCACCTTCATCGAATGGGACAAGGACGACATCGACGAAATCAGGATGATGAAGGTCGACGTGCTCGCGCTGGGCATGCTGAGCTGCATCCGCAAATGTTTTGATCTGATTGATCTGCACAAGGGCAAGCGCTGGGAGCTCGCGACCATCCCGCGCGAGGATTCCAGGATCTACGACATGCTGTGCCGCGGCGAGTCGCTCGGTGTGTTCCAGGTCGAGAGTCGCGCGCAGATGAACATGCTGCCACGGCTGAAGCCACGGACATTCTACGATCTCGTGATCGAGGTTGCGATCGTGCGGCCCGGGCCGATCCAGGGCAACATGGTGCATCCCTATCTGAAGCGGCGCGGCGTGAAACCGGAAGAGATCGAGTATCCCTTTCCCAGATATGGCGACCGCAACGAGCTCCGGGACATTCTCGGCAAGACGCTGGGCGTGCCGCTATTCCAGGAGCAGGCGAT
>NZ_JAFATE010000165.1 GCF_019244115.1 Bradyrhizobium sp. | reverse complement strand
CAAACCGAGCGGTGGTGGAAATTGACATGCGCGTCCTCCTTTTTGCCGAAATCGGCGCATACGAAGGCCTCGTCCTTAGGCCAACACCCTACGGTCATCGATCCACCGTCAGCGAACCGTCAAACCATTGTCGGTTGCGGGCTTCCAGCGTGCGCCGAACAGACCAAACCGCCAGCATCTCTTGAAGACCGTCTTTTGAGAGCGAGTCCGGGTCGCGTTCCGTCGCAGTCCAACTGGTGGCTCACTGGGCGGTTTATCCCGATGACCTTAGTTCAGCGGCGCGGGCAGCCGGAACACCACGCTCTCCTCCGCGACCCGGCGTTCCTCCACGCTTAGCGCGTAGCGCTCGGCCAGCCGGCCGAGCAGCTCCTGCACCAGGGACTCGGGCGCGCTGGCGCCGGCGCTGAGGCCGAGGGTGCGGACGCCGTCCAGCACCGACCAGTCCAGCGAATTCGCGCGAGGCAGCAGGATGGCACGGCCGGTGCAGGCGCGCTCGGCCACCTCGCGCAGCCGCTGGGAATTGTGCGAGTTTGGGCTGCCGATGACTATCACTGCGGATTCCGATGATGTCGGCCGGGCATTCCGATTGATGTCGGCCACCTGTTCCGATCGAGGTCGGCCGGCCGTTCCGATTGATGTCGGCCGGGGTGGCGGAGCGCCGGCTGGTCGGCGGTGATCTCTCCATAACCGGTTGCATCGGGTCAAGCGGCAACGGTTTTCGGCGCCTGTGGCTTGCGTAAACTGTCGCCGCTGAGTTGCAGTCGGTGAGCGTTGTGAATGATGCGGTCGAGGATGGCATCAGCAAGGGTTGGCTCGCCGATCAAGTCATGCCAGCGGTCGACTGGGATCTGGCTGGTGATCAGCGTGGCACCGCGACCGTAGCGGTCTTCGACGATTTCCAGCATGTCGTGACGCTGGTCGGGCCCGAGTGGCTCGAGACCCCAATCGTCGAGGATCAGCAGCTTGACGCCGCCGAGCGCGCGCATCAGACGCGGGTAGCGGCCGTCACCACGTGCTAGGGCGAGATCGCCGAACATGCGTGGGATGCGCTGATAGAGCACCGAGCGGTTGTCGCGGCATGCCTTTTGGCCGAGGGCGCAGGCCAGCCAACTTTTGCCGACGCCGGCCGGCCCTTCGATAATCAGGTTTTGCGCCTGATCGATCCAACGGCCGCCGATCAATGCCTGGAAGAGTGTGCGGTCGAGACCACGGGCGGCGCGGTAATCGACATCTTCGACCGCTGCCTGGTGGCGCAGCCGGGCAAAGCGTAGCCGTGCCCGCAGCCGTCGTTCGTAACGGTCGGTGGCTTCACGATCGAGCAGCAGGCCGAGCCATTCTGCGTGCGAGAGCTCGGCGCTTTTGGGATTGGCCTCCAATTCGGTGAAAGCGCGCGCCATGCCGGTAAGCCCGAGCTGATGAAGCTGATCGATAGTGGGATGGGTCAGCAAGAAGCACCTCCTCAATGGTAGTAGCGGGGACCGCGGATGTTGGGATGATCCAGCAGCAGCTCGCGTTGCGCGGCCGGCCTGGGTGGGCGCCGATCGAGCCCGTGCTTGAGAATTGATTGGATCGAGCGGTAGGAGCGGGCGCCAATCTCAAGCCCATGGTTGCAAGCCGCTTCCAGCCGCTTGCCGCCGTAATGCCGGGCTAATCGCAGGATACCGATGCAGGCGCGGTATCCCTGCTCGGGGTGCGGCCGACTTTCCAGGATCAGCGCCGTCAACTTGGCAGTGCTGGGGCCGATCGCCGCCGCATCGAGGCCAATGCGCTCGATCGTCCACGCGGCATAGCGCCGGTGCGCGCTCGGCATGTGCTCGGGGATTGTCGTGTGCCGCCCGCGGCCGGCGCCGCGCATGTGCACCGCGACCCGCTCGCCCTTGCAGAACAGCTCGATCGTGCGCTCGGTGATGCGTGCGTCGAGCTGCTGCCGGATCAGCCGATGCGGTACCGAGTAGTAATGCCCATCGATATCGACGTGGTAGTCGAGCCCGACCCGGCGCACCCGCCACTCGGCGTATTGATAGGGTTCGGCTGGCAGCCCCTTCAATGCCGGACGGTCCAACTCGAGGAACAGGTCGCGCCGGCTGACGCCGAGGCGGCGCATTGGCCGCGCATTGAGATCGGCGACCAGCTCGGCGATTGCCTGGTTCAGCTCGGCAAGAGAGAAGAAGCGGCGGTTTCTCAGGCGCGCCAGGATCCACCGCTCGACGACGAGCACCGCGACCTCAACCTTGGCTTTGTCGCGCGGCTTGCGGGCCCGCGTCGGCAGGATGGCAGTGCGATAGTGGGTCGCCAGATCGAGATAGGTGCGGTTGAGGCCAGGCTCGTACCAGTTGGCGCGATCGACCCCGACCTTGGGGTTGTCGGGCACCAGTTGCGCCGGCACACCGCCCATGAAGGCCAACGCCCTGACATGCGCGCCGATCCAATCC
>NZ_JAFATE010000875.1 GCF_019244115.1 Bradyrhizobium sp. | reverse complement strand
GCCGTGCCCACCGCCTCTTCTCGCGTCTGACCTCAAATGGTGGGCACGCCGCAAGAGCGGCTTTGCCCACCCTACGGAGCTTCCCGCGACATCGACCCGATCCGGCAGCGCTACAGGCCGTGGATCATCCCGGCGTCGATCAGGAGGCGGTTGAGGCGGCGGGCCTCGGCGCCGTCACGGCAGGCATAGAACACGCCGCCGCAGCGGAGCATGATGGCCTTCTGCTCCTCGAAGGACGGATCGAGCGGAATGCCGGCCGCCTCCAGGATCACCAGTGGCAGATAGGCCGCATCGATCCGGTCCATCACCGCTGGGCTCTTCACCGGTTCGAAGTCGATCGCATCGATCGCGAAATAGGTTGCATAATAGCGCGGATCGTAGTTTTCGAGCTTCTTGCCGATCGCTGCCTCACCGAGGCCGGGATCGAGGATGTGCGGCGCAAATTCCGGTTGGTGATCGCCATAGCGCACGATCAGGAACGGCTGGTTCGGGAATTTCTTCTTCAGGCCGGCCACGAATGCCTGGTACTGCTCGGCGCTGATCGCCTGGCGGCGCAGATATTCATCGATCGATGGCGCATTGCCGGGCGCGCGCCAGGCCGGCAGCAGTTCGGGGCGAAACCTCGTCTCCCAGGGAAAATGATTGGCCGCCAGATAGACGAAGGCGAACAGCGGTTTGCCAGGAGCTTCCTGCGACATCAGGTTCAGCGCGGAATCGTAGAAGAAGCTGTCGGGCTCGACGTCCTTGGCGCCGAGATCATGCGCATCGTAGAAATGCGCAACGCCTGTCGTGGTCTGGAATGCGCGCGCACTCATGAAGCCGCCGAAGGCCGGATAGAGCGAGATCGTGTCATAGCCGCAGCGGCGGAGTGCGAGCGGCAGGCCGCGCTCGACCCGGCCGGTGGCGATCCGTGTGACGAAATAGGCGAAGCGGCCGAACGAGCGCGACGACAGTCCTGCGAGCACGTTGTATTCGGTGAACCAGCTCGGGCCGCCATTGCTCTCGGCCATGAACTGGCGCGCCTTGCCGTCGAAGGACAGGAAATGGCTGCCATAGTTGCGCGGCACCTTGATGCCGCCTGCGGCGCGAATGTCGAAACTCGATTCGTCATGGATCATGATGATGTTGGGGCGGCGGCCGGCGGGATAGCAGGCATCGACCAGCGGCACCTTGAGGTGCTCGTTTGTCGCTGGAGCGGATTCCATAAAACCGTCCCTGACGAAATCGGAGACGGCGATGACACCGGAGCGCGCAAATTTCGACAAATAGCCGTCGTCGTAATAGCCGCGCCAGGCCTCGTCCGGAAAGGTCAGCGAATAAGCGACCAGCGCGGCTAGACAGGCGAGCTTGCCGGCGAGCGCCGGCAGCCGCGGAATCCGGAACGGATCGAGCCACCACAGCGTGTACATTAGCGGCAGGATGACGAGAGCGGCCGCGATCACCGACCAGCGCAGGTTCGGGAAGATCGTGAACAGAAACGCCGCGGTATCGCGGTCGATCACCATCAGGTCGACGAAGTTCGCGGTCATCTGCACGACATCGTGCTTGAGCCGCGACAGCAGCACGAGCAGCACGACCAGCGTCAGCGACAGCGCGCCCGACAGCGCCGGGCGGCGCAGCAGGGCGATCCAGAAGAAGTTCAAAATGCTCCAGGACAGCAGAAAGCCGATGCGCGAGGCGAAGTCGGTCTCGGTCGCCAACATCAGGCCGAGTGCCGCAACCTGTGGCGCGGCCACGGCCGATAGCCTGACCAAGCCGACCGACGTCGGTCCCGCGGAGGCTGACGTGACGGTCGGACCAGGATTGGGCGCGGACCCCATGGAGGTGGAGGCTTGCTGCTCCCGTCTTTGGGTTCGACGTCTTGGCTGGCGGAGGCCAGCAGACGGGACGCCGCACCGGGATCACGCAGCGCGTCATAAAACTGTAGTTGAACTGTCACATGAGCGCAATGCGAGCGCGGCTCAGACCCTCGCTTAATGTAGAAATGTCGGCACGACCACGCCCGACCCTCATCTTGAGAGCGGCGTCTTCGCCGCTTTTCGAAGGATGAGGCCAAGGTCCGGGCCTCATGGTTCGAGACGGCGCGCACCGCCTCCCCACCGGTCGACCTTCTCGGATCAGCGCGCGCCTCCTCACCATGAGTGTCTAGCACTTCGCAATCCCGTCGATGAACAGGTCGAGAATAGCTTCCGCCATCGGTTCGACCTCGCCCTCCGCGACGCCCCAGCGCGGAAAATGACCATCGATCAGCATTCGCGCAAAGCCGTAGACTAGCGCTCGGGCGGCGATCTGGGTCCGCTTCAGGTCGCCATGGCGGAGTTGGCCCCGCGCGGCAGCCTCCTCGAGCAGGCGCGCCATCATGGCGATGATCTCAGCATTGTCCCGCGACAGTTCGCCGGCCGCGTCATGATCAAAGTATTTTCCGGTCGAGATGATCTCGAAATGCGCCGGGTTCTTCATCGCCCACCGCAGGTAGGCAAGCCCGAGGCTGCGGATCTGCCCCAGCGGATCATCCGGCGGCGCGGCCGCAAAGGCCAGCTCGATCTCGCTGCGAAAGCGCCGCTGCGCCTCCACCGCGACCGCGATCATCAGCGCGTCCCGGCTCGGAAAATGTCGGAACGGCGCCCCCGGCGAAACGCCGGCGCGCCGCGCCGCCTCGCGCACGCTGACCTCAGCACCTTCGACTGCCAGGTGCAGCGCCGCATCGACCAGCGCCCGCCGCAGATCGCCGTGGTGATAGGGCTTTCGGTCCGCCGTTGACGCAGGCGCGCGCCGCAGTCGCGCGGCCGGCCGACGCTTGGGTTTGGGGGAAGGCATGAGGTCTCCCGGACAAAGGTGCCCGGGTGAGCCACCGCTTCTCCACTCGTCATCGCCCGGCTTGCCGCCTTCGCTGAAGCTTCGGCGCGTACTTGCGATCGTGGTCGCGCCGGAGCCTATGGCGTAGGCGGGACCGGGCGATCCAGTACGCCGCGGCTGTCAGTTCAAGCACTGACGCCTCTGGGATACTGGATGCCCGCTTTCGCGGGGCATGACAGCGAGAAAGACGGCAGCCGCTAGCGCTTGGGTTGGCAGGGCATCACCCGAACGTGAATGTAAGCATCGATTACACAGATTGCCAAGTGGCGTCACGCCATATGTAACTAGTGATTACATTAATACATCGGAGGAGACCCGTCATGAGCGCGCGACAAGGCGACTGGTTCGAAGGCTGGCGGCTGTTTGACGCTGCTGACGCTGATCCTCGCCGGCCTGTGCGCGGGGATCGCCGGCATGCGCGGCTTCGAGGTCGAAGGCGTGCGGATGGTGGTGCGCTTCACGGCGCGCAGCTCGCTGCTGTTGTTCTGCCTTGCGTTCTCGGCCGCGGCGCTGGCGCGGCTCTGGCCGAACGCCTGGACGCGATGGCAGCGCCGTAACCGCCGTCAGCTCGGCCTGAGTTTTGCGGCATCGCACGCGCTGCATGCCACCGCCATCATCGCTTTCGCCATGATGGACCCGGCAACCTTTGCGACCGCCACCAACCTCGGCTCCTACCTGTTCGGCGGCATCGGCTACACCATTATCATCGCCATGGCAGCGACCTCCTTCGACCGGTCGGCGGCGGCGATCGGCCCGCGCGCCTGGCGGATCTTGCATCTCTGGGGTGGCTATTACCTCTGGGCCCAGTTCGCGATCGCCTTCGGCAAGCGCATTCCGGCAATGCCGCTCTACGGCCTGTTCCTTATCCCGCTGCTCGCCGTGCTCGCACTGCGGCTGATCGCGATGACCGCGGCGCGAAACAGCCAGCCGGTCAGCGCGGGTTAGCCGCGCATCATTGATGACCGAGGCCTTCGAGCTCGCGGGCGCGGGTCTCGGTCATGCTGCGCACGCACTCCGCCGCATCAACCCGCGCGATGGTGCCCTCGCCCTGTCCGTGATACAGGCAGTTGGCATCGCGATATTGAATCCAGAGCCGCTGCGCCGCACGCAGCCGGTCCTGCTGCTGCGGGCTTACCGCATTCTTCAGCGCTTGCTGGTAGGCGATCGTCATCCGCTTGTCCCACCGCACGGTCTTGGCGCCGAGGCAATCGACCACCGCGGCGGTCGGGCCATCGCAGGACTGGTCGGGATCACCCGCGTCGTTGGCGAATGCCGCCGGCGCGAGCGCGATCAGGATCAGCGCCGCAAGCCCATGGATGCTGGGCAGGGTGCTCATGCCGAGGGAACCAGGCCGAGGCGCTTAGCGATAATCTTGTCGACGGTGCGTTTTGGCAGGATCGCGGTGATCAGGTGCCGCATCGGATCCGGCGTGATCTGGTAGCGCACTTTTGGGTTTGCGGTGGTCAGGGCCGCGAACACGCATTCGGCGATGTTTTCCGCAGGTAGCCCGGTCTCGCCGAGCTGCAGCATGAACTTCCGGATCTTCTGCAGGGCCGGATAGAACGGCGAGTTCTGGTAGGACGAAATGTCGACCTCCTCGGCCTTGCCCCAGATCGGCGTCTTCACCGCGCCCGGTGCGACGATGATGACGTCGATCCCGAACAGCATCATCTCGCGGCGCAGGCTTTCAGCTAGCCCGTCGAGCGCATGCTTGGACGCGGAATAGGCCGACAACAGCGGATTGCCGTTGCGTCCCGCAACGGAGGACATCATCACGATCCGTCCCTTGGGACCCTTCAGCGCCGGATCGGCACCAAGCAGCGGCCCGAACACCTGCGTCGTGATGATCGGACCGATCACATTGACGTTCATCTGGCGGCGGAATTCGTCCGCAGCCAGTTCCAGCACGGGGCCGGGGACCGCGATGCCCGCATTGTTGACGAGGCCTGCCAGGGTCTCGCCGTTCAGGGCGCCGCGCACCTCGCGCCCCGCCGCCAGCACCGCGGCTTCATCGGTCACATCGAAGATGAGCGGGGTGAAGTTTTGGCCGAACTCGCCGCGGAGCCGATCGGCATCGGCCTGTTTCCTGACGCTGCCGAAAACGCGAAATCCCTTGTCCAGGAGATATTTCGCACACGCCCAGCCGATTCCGGTCGAAGCCCCGGTGATGACGACACTTCGCATAAATCTCCCCCCGCTTTCCTGGTCCGGGCACTATGTAAGCCCGACCGAAGCAGGCGCAATGCGCCGCCTGGCCGGGGGCGGATCAACGCGGCGAAGAAAACGCATCAGCCTTCAGGTCGTGCAGGAGCAGCAACGCGCGGCAGCGCATGATCTCGAAGCCGTGCAACGAGAATGAGGATGAAGAAGCCGCGCCTGAAATCTGACGCACAACGCTTTTCTGTTTCAGGATTCGCACGAACCGCTTCGCCTCAAGAATATGGTTGAAGCGTCAGTCCTTTGTTCCGCGCGGTGCGACGGACCTCGCGGCTATGGCCGAGAGTCTGGTTGAGCTCTCACAAGCCTTCGGCTCGACGGCGATTTCAACAAGCTGCGATGCCGTCTCGGGTGCCGCCACTATCGTGCTGAAGACTTAATTTTTCGTTTGCATTCCCCGTGTTCGTACGGAGCGGCGCGCTAACCTCACGTACCGATTGTTGTGGCCCAAATGCCCGCGGCCCGGCTGTGACGGGCCATGCGCAGATTTGGCGCAGCGATCGTTAAGTCAGGTCACCAATGCTCGCGGGGCATTCAGTCATCCTCGAACTGGAAGAGGCAGTGCGCACCGGCTCGCCGGCGAAGCGCATCGATGCGCTGCGCCAGGTGACGAGCCTGTTCCTGAACGACGGCATGCGACTGTCCGACGAGCAGATCGCGGTGTTCGACGACGTGTTCTGCCTGCTCGTCCTCAATGTCGAGACCCGTGCGCGGGCCCAGCTGAGCCGCCAGCTCGCGCGGCTCGATCATGCTCCCGACCGGATCATTCAGCAGCTGGCGCGCGACGACGAGATTTCAGTCGCAGCTCACGTGCTCGCGCACTCAAAACAGGTCGCAACCGGGACGCTGGTCGACGTCGCCAGCAGCAAGGGCCAGGATCATCTCTATGCGATCGCGGGCCGCATCAACCTGCCCGAGGCCGTCACCGACGTGATCGTCACCCGCGGTGAGCCGCGGGTCATTCGCAGCCTCGCCAGCAACGCCACGGCGCGGTTTTCCGAGACCGGTTATGCCGGCATGGTCGCCCATGCCGGCGCCGATGACGACCTCACCGAGATCCTCGGCCTGCGTCCTGATTTACCGTTCCAGTTCCGCCAGGACCTTCTGCGGCGCGCCACGGAGGCCGTGCGCGAGCGGCTGACGGAGAACGCGCCGCCTGAGCTGAAGGACGAGATCGGCCGCGTGCTCGCCTCGATTACGGGCAGCGTCGCGCTGCCCGCGCCGCCAAAGCCGCCGCAGGATTTTACCCGCGCCGAAGCCAGCGTGAAGCGGATGAAATCGTCCGGAGAGCTGAGCGAGCCGGCGATCCTCACCTTCGCCGAGACCCACCGCTTTGACGAGATCGCGGCCGCGCTGGCGGTCATGAACGAGCTACCAACCCCCATGATGGCCAAGGTGCTGGCCGGCACGCGGCATGACCTGGTGCTGATCCCCTGCAAGGCGGCGGGCCTCAGCTGGGCCACGGTAGAGACCATCCTTTCGCGGCGGCCGACCATGCAGGCGCTCAATCCGAAAATCCTGATGGCCGCGGCCCAGGATTACCGCCGCCTCTCGGCCGAGACCGCGCAGCGCACGCTGCGCTTCTGGCTCCTGCACGACAAGGTGGAGAAGTAGCGGAGCCGTCGTTACTGAGACATGCGCGCGCTGCCAGTGCTCCCCTCCCCCTTGGGGGGGGCCCTTGCGGGGAGCGGGCGGGCGTGGGGTCCCCAAATTCAGTTCGTCGTGGGGTACCCCCACCCCAGCCCTCCCCCGCGAGCGGACCCGCAAGTGGGAAGGAGCTTACCGTCCATGCGGCGATAGCTCAGTCGAACTTCGGCAAGTGTTAGTTCTTGCTCTTATCGACCAGGGCGCCCTTCTTGATCCACGGCATCATCTCGCGCAGGCGGACGCCGACCTCCTCGATCGGGTGCTGGGCGAGTTTGGCGCGCGTCGCCTTGAACGAGGTCTGGTTGACCTTGTTCTCCAGCATCCAGTCGCGCGCGAAGCGGCCGGACTGGATATCGGCGAGCACGCGCTTCATCTCCTGCTTGGTCGCGTCGGTGACGATGCGCGGGCCCGTGACGTACTCGCCATATTCGGCGGTGTTGGAGATCGAGTAGTTCATGTTGGCGATGCCGCCTTCATAGATCAGGTCGACGATCAGCTTCACCTCGTGCAGGCACTCGAAATAGGCCATCTCCGGCGCGTAGCCGGCTTCCACCAGCGTCTCGAAACCGCCCTTGATCAGTTCGACCAGGCC
>NZ_JAFATE010000801.1 GCF_019244115.1 Bradyrhizobium sp. | reverse complement strand
GGCCCGTCGCGGCCGGACCAGGAAGGTAACGTCGCGCCCCGCCTGCAGCATCCTGCCGCCAAAATATCCGCCGATGGCGCCGGCGCCGACCACGAGAACACGCATGGTTTGATCCTTTTTCTTCTTCTTGAGGGAGGCGAATGGCGAGGAGTAGTAACGGATGTGCTCGTCATTCACTATTTGCTACTCACTACTCACTACTCACTACTCGCTTCCTTGCTGCTATTTGCCCAAGATCATCTCCTCGACGTCGCGCAACTGTTCCTTGCCGAAAAACATCTCGCGGCCGACGAAAAAGGTTGGCGAGCCGAACGCACCGCGCTCAACGGCATCTTGCGTGTTGGCGAGCAGCTTGGCTTTCACTTCCGGTTCTTGCGCGCGTGCGAGCAGTTTTGCGCCGTCGAGGCCCGAGGCGGTGAGGGCCTGCACCGCCACTTCGCCGTCATCCATCTTCTTCGGCTCCCGCCACATGTGATGAAAGGCGGCTTCGACATAGGGCTCGAACACGCCCTCGAACTGGGCGGCGATCGCACCGCGCATCAGATTGAGCGTGTTGACCGGGAAAAACGGATTCCACACATAGGGCGCGACCTGGAAGCGCTTGATGAAGCGTTCGGTCTCGACCGTCTGGAATTCCCGTTTGTTCTTGATGCCCGCCAGCGTCTCGGCAGGCGATTTGTTATTCGTCGCCTTGAAGATGCCGCCGAGCAGGACGGGCACGTATTCGAAGGTTTGGCCGATGCGCTTTTCGATCGCGGGCATCGCCTCGTGGGCGAGAAAGGCATTCGGGCTGCCGACATCGAACAGGAATTGCAGGCGCTGGCTCACGGCGGTCTCCCTAAAAGTTCTTTGCCGGACATTGTGGCGCGATGGGCGGGGCACGTCCACCGATTTCTATGATGATCGTAATACTGCGCTGGAGCTCACCAGACCAGGCGATGGATCGCGCGCCGCCGCCATACCAGCATGTAATAGGCCATCTGCAGCAGGAACATGCTGCAGAAGGCGATCGGATAGGCCATCCAGATGCCCTCGATCCCGACCAGGCGGCTGAGGATGATCGCTGACGGCAGCTCGATGGCGACGACGGCGAACATCAGGATTGCCAGCGGCATCCACACCGTGCCGCTGGCGCGCATCGCCGCGGAAAACACCGTGGCCATTCCGAACAGCACCGCGCTCCACAGCACCATGTGGAGCAGGCCTTGCGCGAGCGCCAGCACGGCCGCGTCGGTGATGAAGAAACTCAGGATCATTCGCGACAGCAGATAGGCCAGTGCAACGAGTCCGCCGGTGAGGAGCACATTCATCTCCAGCCCGCGGCGTACGATGGCGTCGACGCGGCCCGCCTCGCCGCGCCCGATCGCCTGGGCTGCGAAGATCGAGGCCGCGATCGCGATCGAGATGGCGGGAAACTGCACGAGCCCCAGCACCTGGTTGACCGCGCCATAGGCGGCGGTGGCATCCGAGCCGTAACTGTTGACGAGGCCGAGCAGCACGAGTTCGGCGAGCGACATCGTCACCATGCCGAGCGCCGATGGGATTCCCAGGCGGAGCACGGTCCGCAGCAATTTGCCGTCAGGACGCATCGCCCGCAGGAACGTGGCGTCAAAAGCCAGCGCATGCACGCGCCAACGCAGATACAGGTGAAGCAATATCAATGTGACAGAGGCGGAAAAGGCGCCGGCCCAGGCGGCGCTGGTGACCCCAAGCCGGGGCAGGCCGAGCCAGCCGCGGATGAGGGCAGGCGTTGCGGCAAGTCCGATCACCGCCGATACCGACAGCGCCAGCAAGGGCGTCACGGAATCGCCGACGCCGCGCATCATCGCGGCCCACAGGATGAAGGTGAAGGTCAGCGGCATGCTGATCATCATGATTCGCGCGTAGGAGCTGGCGGCGTCCAGAATATCGGGCGGCGTTGCCAGCGCGGCCATGAACGGCCGGCTGAACAGCCCGCCAAGAATGGCAATGGTCGTCGCAATCATCAACGCAACCGACAGCGTCGTTCCGGCCACCGCCTTGACCTTGAGAGGCTCGCCGGCACCCCAGGCCTGTCCGATCAGGACGCCGGCGCCGGAACTCAGGCCCATCACGAACGCGATGAAGAAGAACATCACTGGCATGAACACGGAAGCCGCCGCGAGCGCGTCGACGCCGATCATCTGGCCGAGATAGGCGCTGTTGACGGTGCCGAACAGCGATTGCAGGATGTTGCTCAGCATCATCGGAGCGAGAAAGACCAGAAAGGTTTTTCGGGAAAACGAGCTGTTTGACACGGCTTCTTCCTGTTGTGAGGCGATGACGCATCGAGGCGGCGTGCCGCATCGATGCGACGTGAATTGGGGCCGTTCCCGGGCCGACAGCTCAGACGGTTCGGTCGCGCGGTCTTGACGCGGACCCGCGGGGATTTCGTTCGAGAACGTTTTTAGTCGGCGCGATCGCTATAGGCGAGCCTGACGACGTGGTCGCGGATGTCGGCAGGCCAGGTGGCGATATGACCGGCCATGCGTCGCCGGTCGTCGGCAAACAGCGCACGCGTGGCTTCCTCGAAACCGGGCAGGTTGCCGGCCATCGCCGACATGAAGTGATAGGCGGCTTCGCGCGCCGCGCGGGCTCGATCGGCGTCGCCGGTGGCGCGGCGGGCCTGCTCGACCAGCTTGCGCAAGGCGACCGAGGCACCGCCGGGCTGCGCGTTGAGCCATTCCCAATGCCGTGGCAGCAGCGTGACTTCGCGCGCAACGACGCCGAGCTTTGGCCGGCCGCGGCCGCGCGGTTCGCTGGCTGCCGCGGCGGGCTCGGCCGTCTCGCCCTGCTTCTGATGCCGGGCGAGCCGTGCCACGACGTCCGCATCCGATCCCCGCAGGTCGAGATCGACGGCACGCCCGGTCAAGTCATCGAAGATCGCGATCGGCGCCGAGGCCTGGCCCTCGACGCGCTTGATCGCGAGCGCAACCGCGTCGAGCGGGCCCGATGCAAGCCGCCGCTCGCCATGGAAGGCTGTGAAGGTGGAGATCATGACAAGAGCCATTGCTTACGTTCGTTGATGTCCGGTTTTATTATCCGGGTAAAATAGGATTGTCAATATTGCCCGGGTAGAAAGCCGGCCGGCCTGGATCGCCAATCGCCGGCCTGCCTGTTACGGGAGAGTGAACAAGCGAATTTATTCCGGGGATATCGATGCTGACTGTTCATCACCTCAACAATTCCCGCTCCCAGCGGGTGCTCTGGCTGCTCGAGGAGCTTGAGGTGCCCTATGACATCATCCGCTATCAGCGCCAGGCCGACATGCGCGCACCAAAGGAACTCCTGAACATCCACCCGCTGGGGAAATCGCCTGTCATCACCGATGCCGGCAACACCATTGCGGAGTCCGGCGCCATCGCGGAGTACATCGTCGGGGTTTACGGCGGCGGCCGCCTGATCCCGGCCCCGGATACGCCAGAGCGGCTTCGCTACGTCTATTGGCTGCATTATGCGGAGGGCTCCGCGATGCCGCTGCTTCTGCTAAAACTGCTGTTCAACATCATGCCGAAGCGCGCGCCCGCGCTGCTGCGTCCTGTCGTGCGCAAGGTCTCGAGCCAGGCGCTGACCACGCTGGTCAACCCGCAACTGAAGCAGCACATGAATTTCTGGGAGAGCGAGCTGACCAAGAGCGAATGGTTCGCCGGCAGCGAATTCACGGCGGCCGATATCCAGATGAGTTTTGCGCTGGAGGCCGCGGCCGCCCGCGGCGGGCTCGAGCAGGGTCATCCCAATGCGATGGCTTTTCTCGACCGCATCCATGCCCGCCCGGCCTATGGCCGCGCACTCGAAAAGGGCGGACCCTATGAGCTGGGGAGGTGAAACGGTGTCGTTTATGGCAGCGGCTTCACCGTGACGCCCGGCGGCGGCCGCTCGTCTTCGGGGATGAAGTAGGCCGACAGCAGAGCAGGATTCCGATCGACACGATAGCGCTCGAAGTCGCGGACACCGCTTTCATAAAGCACCGTGTCATCGATGTAGAACCGGCCGGTGGACTCCCGCGAAGGCCTGGTCAGGATGATATGGGCTGCATCGCCCATGATATCAGGTGTCCGGCTCGCGCGAATCGTCGCCTCTCCCCCCAGGAGATTGCTGACGGCCGCAGTTGCGATGGTAGTGCGTGGCCACAGCGCGTTGACTGCGATGCCCGCCGGCTTCAGTTCGGCCGAAAGGCCAAGAACGCACATGCTCATGCCATATTTTGAAATGCTGTAGGGGGTGGAGTGCACGAACCAGCGTGATCTCATGTCGAGCGGCGGCGACACCGTCAGGATGTGAGGATTTTCCGCCTTCTTAAGATGCGGCACGCAATATTTCGACACCATGAAGGCGCCGCGGGTGTTGATGCCCATCATCAGGTCGAACCGCTTCATATCGGTTCCCTGCGAATCGGTGAGGCGGATGGCGCTGGCGTTGTTGACGCAGATATCGATGCCGCCGAACTCCTTGACGGTCGCCTCGATCGCGTCGATCACCTGGGCCTCGTCGCGAATGTCGCAGACCAGAGGCAGCGCCTGTCCACCGGCGCCCATGATCTCTTCTGCGGCGGTGTAGATCGTTCCCTTCAGCTTTGGATGCGGCTCGACAGTCTTCGCCGCGACGGCAATGTTGGCGCCGTCGCGCGCGGCACGCAGGGCAATCGCGAGTCCGATGCCGCGGCTCGCCCCCGTGATGAACAGCGTCTTGCCCTTGAGCGTCGTCATTTCTGTTCCGATCGCTTCCGGCGCATCATTGCCCCGCGGCTTCCGAGCCTCGGCTGCGAGGATCGGGCGCGCCCTCCAAGCCGTTTGGGGTCACGAGGATGGAGTTGGCCGAGGTCGGACCCATCGGCCCTACCATCTGGTGGCCTTTCACCTTCAAGGCAGCCAGCACGTCGTCGGGAAAACCGCGCTCGATCCGCACCTCGTCGGGCTGCCATTGATGATGCAGCCGCGGGGCGGCCACAGCGGCTGCGACGTCCATGTGGTAGTCGAGCACGTTGACGATGATCTGCAGCACGCTCGAGATGATCCGGCTGCCGCCGGGCGAGCCGGTCACCAGCACAGGCAGGCCCTCCTTCAAAACGATCGTCGGCGACATCGAGGAGAGCGGCCGTTTTCCCGGACCCGGGAGGTTGGCCTCGTAACCGACCAGGCCGTAGGCATTGGACGCGCCAGGCGCCGCGGTGAAATCGTCGAGCTCATTGTTGAGCAGCACACCGGTGCCCTCGGCAACGAGGCCGACGCCATAAGGAAAGTTCAGCGTGTAGGTGTTGCTGACGGCATTGCCGGAGCTGTCCACCACCGAAAAATGCGTGGTGTTGGAACCCTCGTGCGGCGACGTCACCGCGAGCATCTCCTTCCATGGCGTGGCGCGGTCGGGATTGATGCTCGCGCGCTGCTTCTCGGCATAATCCTTGGCGATCAGGGTCGCAATCGGCGCATCGGTGGAGGCGGGGTCGCCGAGATAACGCGCACGATCGGCATAGGCGCGCTTCATCGCCTCGATCATCAGATGCAGCGAGGCCGCAGACCCCTGCTTCAGATCGGCGATCGAAAAGCCTTCGAGGATGTTCAGCATTTCCACCAGCACGACCCCGCCGGAGGATGGCGGAGGCATCGAGACGATGTCATAGCCGCGATAGGTCCCGCGCACCGGCTGGCGGATGACGGCGGCGTAGGACTTCAGGTCCTCGGTTGTCATGATGCCGCCGGCATCATCGACCGCGTTCACCAGCCTCTCGGCCACCGGCCCCTCATAGAATCCGCGCGGACCCTGGGCTGCAATCGCCGACAGCGTCGCGGCGAGCTCAGGCTGCACGAAGCGATCGCCGTCCCGCAGCGGGGTGCCGTCTGCGCGCGAAAACAGTTTTGCCGACGAGGGCCAGCGCACGATGCGCTTGTGCCATTCCGGCAGGCTGTCGGCAAAATTGTCGGTGACGACAAATCCCTCGCGCGCCAGTTCGATTGCAGGCTGCAGCAGTTCGGCCAAAGTGAATTTGCCGGAGCCATATTTCTCCAGCGCCAGCGCAAGGCCCGCGACGGTTCCGGGCACACCGATGCCGAGCGCCGAATCGCGCGACTTCGCGGCGTCCGGCCGGCCGTCGGAGCCAAGGAAGACCTGCGGCGTCGTCGCAGCTGCGGCGGTCTCGCGATAGTCGATCGCGACATCCTCGCCGCGGCCGCGCATGTGGATGACCATAAAGCCACCGCCGCCGATATTTCCGGCGGGAGGATAGGTCACGGCCATGGCAAAGCCGGTCGCGACCGCCGCATCGACCGCGTTGCCGCCACGCCTGAGAATGTCGGCCCCGATCTGGGCGCCCAGCTTCTCCTGCGCCACCACCATGCCGTGTTCGGCTGGAATGGAATGGACGGAATCGAGTGGCGGAGGCGTATAGACCCGGCGCCCTTCCTGCGCGGCCGCCGGCATGAGGGCGAGGATGCAGAGCGCGATGCTCGCGAAAAACGTTCGACGGTCGAGTTCTTTGAAGATCATCCTTCGCCCCGGGATCTGGCCCAAGCAACCGAATGTCCTCTGCATGCTATATGGACTCGGTGGAACTTGGCAAAACGCGGAGATGTGATTGTGAGGGGTGTTTTGCGATGGCAGTGACCGCGCTCGACGCTGGCGATACGACCCGCCTGAAGGCCTATCCGCCGCGATCGGCCGTCATCAGCTGGATTTTCTTCGACTGGGCGGCGCAGCCCTATTTCACGCTGATCACGACGTTCGTATTTGCGCCCTATTTCGCCACCCATGTGGCATCCGATCCGGCCAGCGGGCAGGCGCTATGGGGATTTGCCACCGCCGCCAGCGGCATGATGATCGCGCTGCTGTCGCCCGTGCTCGGCGCGATCGCCGACGTCACCGGCCGCCGCAAGCCGTGGATCGCGGCTTTCGGCGCCATGCTGGTGATCGGCGCGGCGCTGATGTGGTTCGGTCGCCCCGGTGAAGAAAGCGGTATTCCTGCGCTGCTCGTCGCCTACGGTGTCGCCACCGTCGGTGTCGAATTTGCAACCGTGTTCAACAATGCGATGATGCCGACGCTGGTGCCGCCGGATCGCATTGGGCGTCTGTCCGGCACCGGCTGGGCCACCGGCTATATCGGCGGAATTCTCAGCTTGATCCTGGTGCTCGGCTTTCTGGCCGCCAGCCCCGAGAGCGGCCGCACGCTGTTCGGTTTCAAGCCGCTGTTCGGGCTCGATCCGGCGAGTCACCAGGGCGACCGCATCTCGGGACCTCTGACCGGCGTCTGGTTCGTCATCTTCGTGCTGCCGATGTTCTTGCTGACGCCGGACTATCCGGCACGAAGCCGCCTGCGTGAAGCATTGCGCACGGGTCTATCCGAGCTCAGGCAGACGCTGGCCGAACTGCCGAAGCAGAAATCGCTGGCCGCATTCCTGCTCGCCAACATGATCTACACCGACGGGCTGGTGTCGCTGTTCGCCTTCGGCGGCATCTATGCCGCCGGCACGTTTGGCTGGAACACGATCCAGATCGGCACCTTCGGCATCATCCTCGCAATCGCCGGCACTTTTGGCGGCTGGTTCGGTGGCAAGCTCGATGATGCCTTTGGACCAAAGCACGTCATCACCGGCAGCATCACGATCCTGCTGACAGCGATCGTGGCGATCCTGCTGGTCAGCACGGACTCCATCTTCTTCATCAGCGTCGCGCCGCCGGTCCCGGGCGGCCCGCTGTTCGCGTCGGCCGCCGAGCGTGCCTATCTGATCCTCGGCTGCTGCATCGGCGCGGTCGGTGCGCCCTTGCAGGCCGCATCGCGCTCGCTCCTGATCCGCATGGCGCCAAGGGATCGCGTCGCGCAATATTTTGGGCTGTTCGCGCTGACCGGCAAGGTCACGTCCTTCATCGGTCCGCTGCTGATCGGCATCGTCACCGCGGCCACGGCGAGCCAGAAGGCGGGCATGGCGACGCTGGTCCTGTTCTTCGTGACCGGCCTCGTGCTGCTCGCGAGGGTGCGGGAGTGACTGTCGTCTCCGCCTTGTGCGCGATTGCGCACTGGAGCGGGGACCCATACCGCGTGATCTATCAATAAGGGGAAAGGGCAGTCGATGCACTCAGCAACGACCGCCTGTAGTTATGGGTCCCGGCGTTCGCCGGGACGACAGCTTCAATGCCGGAAATGCCGCATGCCCGTAAGCACCATGGCGATGCCGTGTTCGTCAGCGGCCTTGATCACCTCGTCGTCGCGCATCGAGCCGCCCGGCTGGATCACCGCGGTGGCGCCAGCCTCGATGCAGGCCAGCATGCCGTCGGCAAACGGGAAGAAGGCGTCGGACGCCACGACCGAGCCTTTGGTCAAGGGCTCTGCGAGCTTCAATTCGGCGGCGGCATCCTGTGCCTTGCGCGCGGCGATGCGCGCCGAATCCACCCGGCTCATTTGCCCGGCGCCGACGCCGACGGTCGCGAGATCCCTGGCATAGACGATGGTGTTGGACTTGACGTGCTTGGCAACGCGAAAGGCAAACATCAGATCGCGCATCTCGGCATCGGTCGGCGCGCGCCGGGTCGCTAC
This sequence comes from Bradyrhizobium sp., assembly GCF_019244115.1. GTDB lineage: Bacteria > Pseudomonadota > Alphaproteobacteria > Rhizobiales > Xanthobacteraceae > Bradyrhizobium. Next base: position 3,149 of record NZ_JAFATE010000801.1, on the reverse strand, counting down.
CTTCAGCACCATGTCGTCGACAATGGCGTTGTCGCGGCTTTGCACCAAAAGTCCGCCGGCAACCGTCTTTGCGGTGAGCCCGCGCGCGCGGGGATCAGGCAGGCTGCCGGCAAGCAGGAGGCGCAGGTTCTTGCGCTTGGCAAGGATCGCGATCGCCTCTTCGCTGGCATCGGGCGCGATGATCACCTCGGTAAAGATCTCGGTCACGGCGCGCGCGGTGTCGGCGTCCAGCGTGCGGTTGAGTGCAATGATGCCGCCATAGGCCGAGGTCGAATCGCAGGCCAGCGCCTTGCGATAGGCGCTGGCTAGATCCGGCCCCTCGGCAACCCCGCAAGGATTGGCGTGCTTGACGATCACGCAGGCCGCGGTGCGCGCCGGATCGAACTCGGCGATGCACTCATAGGCCGCGTCGGTGTCATTGATGTTGTTGTACGAGAGCGCCTTGCCCTGCAGTTGCCGTGCCGTGGAGACACCCGCGCGCTTGTTCGGCAGCGCATAGAACGCCGCAGTCTGATGCGGGTTCTCGCCATAGCGGAGCGACTGGATCAGGCGGCCGCCGAAGGCGCGGAAGTCCGGCGCCTCGGTCTCGAGCTCGCCGGCAAACCAGTTCGAGATCGCCGCGTCATAGGCCGCGGTACGCGCATAGGCTTTTGCCGCGAGGCGGCGGCGCAGCCGTAACGTGGTCGAGCCCTGGTTGGCCGCGAGCTCGTCGAGCACGGCCTGATAGTCGGCCGCCTCGATCACCACCGCGACATCGTCGTGATTCTTTGCCGCCGCGCGGATCATCGCAGGCCCGCCGATGTCGATGTTCTCGATGCACTCGGCGAAATCGGCGCCTTTCTCCACGGTCGCCTCGAAGGGATAGAGATTGACCACCAGGAGATCGATCGGCGCGATGCCATGCGCCGTCAAGGCGCTCGTATGCTCGGCGTTGTCGCGGATCGCGAGCAGGCCGCCATGCACCTTTGGATGCAGCGTTTTGACCCGCCCATCCATCATTTCCGGAAAGCCCGTGAGCTCGGAGACGTCCTTGACGTTCAGTCCCGCGGTCGAAATCGCTTTTGCGGTGCCACCGGTGGAGACGAGTTCGACGCCTTGTGCGGCCAGCGCGCGGGCGAACTCAATCAGGCCGGTCTTGTCGGAAACGGAGAGCAGGGCGCGGGTCACGCGGCGGAGCTGATGGGTCATGGGCAAGGTCCTTTGCGAAGGAGTGTCGTTTTGCCCAGGCGCACGGCTGCTTGTCCCGCGCTTCCTGATGGTGCTCCATCCAATGTCGCCAGTCGCGCGAGCGGCGATGGGTTAGCAGCTTTCGACGATGCCCACAATGGACGGGGACGGGCGAGCGGATCTCAGAGCGGCAGTTCCGGCTCGCGCCTGGCGTTGCGCCGAGCCGCAGTCAGCGTCGCCGACGTCGCAGATCGCACAAAGCTCCAGCGGATCGACGTGGCCTGCCGGGCGTCCTGCCGGATCACGATCTGGGCGGTCCGACGCGGGCCGTCATTGCCGGACAGGAACACGCTTTCTTCGAGATCGACCTTGTCTTCGAGGGCCTCGAAAGTCCAGACGTCGCGGTTTGGCAGCACCAGCATCACGCCACGTGCATCGCTGAGGCGGCTGGCCTTGACCGACGGATGCAGATGAAAGCGCACAGCGAAATCGCTGTCGGCACCTCGGCCACGTCCGCCGGTGGCGGGCACGATGATGTCCTCACCCTCGAGCCGCGATCCGTCCGAGGCGGCCATCAGGACACGGCGGTGCAGGATGCCGAACTGGTGGGCGTAGCCGTTATGGGATGCGGTCAGCATGGTTCCGTCGGGGACATCCTGACGCGAAAGGTCGACATTGGAAGGACCCGAGACGACCGGGGCGCCGTGCAGAAAACGCTTCATCGCAGTCATCTCGACGAACTGGCAGGACGATGTGTCATGGTATGTCAGTGTGGAATGCGCCGCGGTGCTGCGGGCGAAGGCGCGCCAGTTGTCGCGACCGTTGGAGGGCATGCCGCAATTGATTACGATCCGGTTCGGTCCTGATGACAATTCGAAGGACAGACAGCCGGCATGAGCCTCGTGACTGACATTGGCAGGCGGTGGCAGGCCCGTCTCCATGATCACGGTCATGGGCCCGCCGTCGAGGCGCTGGAAGCCGGAATGCGGCATGCCCGCCATCGGCGTGCCATGCGTGTCGTCATAGGCGAGCAGGGTCGCCAGAAGGTCGGATGGAGTGCCGCTCATTCCGTTGAACAGCGCGATCGAGCCGTCGCCGTGACGAAAGAAGCGCAGCATCGGCATCATGCGATCGATTGCGTTCAGCAGCGCCGGAGGCGGCGCGATGTTGCGCGCGGCAAAAGTCTGCCGCAGCGGCAGCAGGTCGATGAGGAGTTCGATCAATGCGCCGGGGTTGCGGGAGATGTGTCCGCCATCGGGCAGGATCTGCCGCTGCAATTCATCGGACAGCCGGCGCGAGGTGCTGCGCACATGGCGGCCCTGATTGGCGAGGCACAGCGAGGCGTAGCAGAGCGCGATCAGGACCTGCAGACGCGGCACGCCATCGCCCACGTCGAGCATCGCATAGCGCAGATAGCGAATTTCCCGGGTCAGCCAGCGCAGATAGCGCCGATAGAACTTGCCATCGGTGTCGCCCAGCACCAGGGGCGCCTGCGACAACAGCGAAATCACCCGGCGCGACAGCACGTCGGCGCGGCGGCCGATCGGGCGGCGGTTGGCGGGGTTGGTGATCCAGTCGTCGACCAGGGAGCGGGCATTGGCGCGGGTCAGCGCGGTATCGGCGGCACGCAAATGCCGCAGCCAGCCGAAGCCGAGCAGCGCCACCTCCCAATCCTCCGACGGCGGCTCGAGATCGAAGATCGAACGGCCGTGGCAGGTCACGATCTTTCCGGCGAACACGAAGCGGCCGGCATAGATCTCGGCCGCGCGGGTGGCGTCCGCGGTCCGCAGGTCGTGCGGGGCGATGATCAGGCGGTCGGTGCGGCCGGGCCACAATTGCGACAGCGCAACCGAGCCACCGCTTGCGCGCGCAGCGACGCTGCGCGCGAAACGGTCCATGATCAGCGTCGATATGCGTCTGCGTTGTGCGGCGGACACGCCTGGCCTTAATTTCGGGGGATTCGCTCGGTTAAGCTCTTTTTA
>NZ_JAFATE010000766.1 GCF_019244115.1 Bradyrhizobium sp. | reverse complement strand
GAGTTCGTGCACCAACCCTGCGATTTCCGCCAGGTGGGGTTGCACCGAACCGCTGGCTATATACTCGGTGTCGATCTCGCCGAGGCGCCTCCGCGCATTGCGCTCGCCGACGACAGCCGTCCGATCGCGGAGCCCTTTGTATGCATCGCCGTGCAGAGCACGACGCAGAGCAAGTACTGGAACAATCCCGATGGTTGGCGCGATGTCGTCGACTATCTGAAGCAGACGGGGTACCGCGTCGTCTGTATCGACCAGAAGCGGGTGCACGGCCGTGGCCGGGGCTGGACCTACATTCCCCAGGGGGCGGAGGACGAGACCGGCGATCGACCGCTGCAGGAACGCGCGCGATGGCTCAAGCACGCAGCCGCCTTCATCGGCCTCTCCAGCGGCCTGTCATGGCTAGCCTGGGCCGTCGGCACGCCCGTGGTCCTGATCAGCGGCTTTACACATCCCAGCAACGAGTTCACGACTCCGTATCGCGTCATCAACTATCACGCCTGTAATAGCTGTTGGAATGACGTACGCCTTCGCTTCGATCACACGGATTTCTTTTGGTGCCCACGGCACAAGGACACGCCCCGCCAGTTCGAATGCACCCGCCTCATTACATCGGATCAGGTCAAGGCGATGCTGCAACGGATTCCTGGGTTGCAGGCCGGCTGCGCGCCCGCCGTTACTGGATCCGTTCACGCGGTCCCGTGCGAGACTAGGCCGCGTTCGGCGAGCAAGCCATCCGCGAACGGCGGCATGGCGACCGGTGTCACGGTGAGCGCCGGCGAACTCATGGATCGGGCGCGGGTCCACATTGCTCAAGGAGATCGGGACGCCCAACAGGGCGACCTTGTCAATGCCCTCAAAAACTATCGCGAAGGCTCGGCGATCATGCGTCGCTTGTCAGAGGCGGATAACAGGAACGCAGGCTTTCAGCGAGATCTGTCAGTTGTGCGGAATCGGATCGGCGCGGCCCTGCTGGCCCAAGGCGATCTCCAAGGAGCGATTGAGGAGCACCGCTCTAGCCTCGCTATTATGGAGCGCCTGACCGCTGAGAACCCCGACAACATCGAGTTCCGACGCGATCTCGCGTGGTGTAATGCCAGAATCGCCGAAGTGCTCAGGGCTCAGGGCCGTGCCGTCGATAGGCTCGCGAGCGGACCCGCCGCTCCCGCAATTACGAACCGTCCCGAAACGCGCTGAAGCGATTTGAGTGTGGCGTGATCGGCGGGAGTCTTGATCACTCGCTTCGCAAGCCCACTTTCGTGTAGTTCCGAGGACTCGACCGGCTAGGCCGGCCATGACTGTTGCGCGGCTACGAACCGATCATCGATTCTGGGGTAATCCTTGGCCGTGCGGAGATCGGCGCGTGATCCGCGTCAATCTCGCTAATCTGTATCCCTCTTCGTGAGCCGGCCGCGAGCGTATCCCTTGGAAGTCGCGGCGTAGACATCGTTCAATTCCGCTTCCAACAGACCTTTGGCAACGATCAGCGCACGGACGGCAGCATGAACGTCGCCATCGCACCGGCGATCGGATCGGGGTCCGGTAGCGGCTTGGGATCGGCGGACATGTTCGATTCCGTGTTGACGGTCCAAGAGAATGTTCTTCTTGTGTCAATCGAAACGCTGGGGGAAGCCTACCGGCTCACAGCTGGCGCTTACGAGTGCGCTGTGTCCGGGGCTACATAGAAAGCCCGGTTCAGGTCCAGCCGTGCGGCATACCCTTCTTCTCGCGCGTGGAGGATGCAATCGATGAGGCCCCATTCAAGCGCCTCACGTGAAGTCAAGATTATCAACAGGCACGCAGGGCAACCTTCGCGATGATTCACAACCGTGCTGGCTCCGCTGGCGCGATTTGCGCGACTCACGCTAAGCAATCGTGGTCCATCGGACTATTGCGAGAAGAACGATATGGTTGCTGCTGCCCGCGAATTGCCCACGTCAGGTTACGCGCTCGAAGTGGATGGAAGGCTGAAAGCCGAGTTTACGACCAGAGACGGTGCCAAGACAGGCGCGGCAGAGCTGAAGAGGCGTTTTCCGATGCTTCGGGTCAGAATCTACGATGCACAGCCATGACTCGGGAAGAGGTGTCGTTCCCCTGAGGTTTATGAGCTGAGCTTTTGCGCGTGCGGCAGAGGCCGCATCGGGCTCTCGTAAACCGAGTCGCGTAGCGTCTCGGCCGTCGGCTTCGATCCCTCGCGCACATCAGTGTGTCCCTCGCCGGAGGCACTCCGTCCCGGGTCCCGCCGCGTTCCGCACCGACGCGATGCTGACCCTCCTGCGAGTGCCTTCTTGACCGGTCTTAAGGACAGCAGTCGGTCCCGCGTCCCGCCTGAAGGCGGCGCTATGCTGTCGCTCCTGCGGCTGCTTTTTTTGCGGGATGCGTGCGACAGTCGCCACTCTTCCTCTCACGATGAGCGCATCGCCGCCGCCGGATCATGCCTTGACCGCCGTCATGCGCGGCGGCACCGACAAAGGGGGATAGTGCGGCGGCTTAAGACCGCTTGCCGCCGGCAATTTGGTCCTGTGCATTGGGCTCCCGATGGGAGTCGCGCCGCAAACTCTGTCTCTTTCCGGGTGTGGGAAGAACTCTGGCTTTGCCGCACCTTGTCGAGCTGTGGGGCGCAAGAGGCACGTATTGTTCCCCAATATGGTCGGCAGCAGGGAGGCCACGCTGTCATGACGACAGGCAGCCAACCGCGGTGATTTCGCCCTGAGAGGGCTTTTCCTTGGCCGTGTCGGGAATGATGATGCCGCCTGCGGTCTTCTCTTCGGCGTCGATGCGCTTGACCACGACGCGGCCGTGAAGCGGACGGAATTTCATGCGATCCTCCTTTGCTTTTGTGATTATTTCTGGATTGGCAGTCGCAATGGGCGAGTGCTCGCCGCTCTTCACATAAGCCTGTGACACTCGGGCGCAAGGGCTTCGACCCATGTCGCCTGTTGGCCCGGAAAGGGGACGTCCGCTTTCGAGCCGCTGTCAGGGGCATAGCCGACACCGAACGCGTCCCGACCGGCAGCGTCTCCATTTAGGGGTAAATGCGCTGATCGGCGAAACGTGACCCTGATCAGCGAGTGGCGGATCTTTCGAATTCCTTGTTCGTGCCGCGCGATGGCGCGTTGAGACTGTCGGCATTTCTCGATCTTTCTTTTCCCACGCCAGACTACGAACCCAATAACCGCCTTGTTGCGCTGAGCCGTTTCCTGCCTTTTCTATTCATCCCCATCTGAGGGCGCTCTCGCGGCGGGCTCAGCTATCGGGGGCGCCGGGTGGCAATCCATTCCATTCAATCAGAGGCGATCTCGCGCGGTGCGCGCATGCTGCGCACGGCGTTCGGCCCTGCGATCGCGCGTTTTCTGGACGATCCTGACATTGTTGAGGTGATGCTCAACCCCGATGGCCGGTTGTGGATCGACCGGCTGTCGCGCGGACTGGCGGATACCGGTCAAGGTCTGTCCGCCCCTGACGGCGAACGCTTCATTCGATTGGTCGCCCATCACGTCGGCGCTGAGGTTCACGCAGGCAGCCCGCGTGTTTCGGCCGAGTTACCCGAGACGGGGGGAGCGCTTCGAGGGGCTGTTGCCCCCGGTGGTAGCGGCCCCGGCCTTCGCGATCCGCAAGCCGGCGGTCGCCGTGTTCGCGCTCGATGACTACGTCGCGGCCGGGATCATGAGCTCGGATCAGGCCCATGCTCTGAGGGGCGCGATCGGAGCCCGCAAGAATATCCTCGTGGCCGGCGGCACCTCCAGCGGCAAGACGACACTGACCAACGCACTTCTGGCGGAGGTCGCCAAGACCTCGGATCGGGTGGTTCTCATCGAAGATACTCGAGAGCTTCAGTGCAAGGCACCGAATCTCGTCGCGCTTCGGACCAAGGACCGAGTGGTTTCGCTATCGGACCTCGTGCGTTCTTCGCTGCGCCTGCGGCCTGACCGCATTCCAATCGGAGAGGTGCGCGGCGCAGAAGCCCTCGATCTGCTCAAAGCCTGGGGCACCGGGCACCCCGATCCATGCGGCACCGCTCTCGGAGCCCTGCGCCGGCTTGAGCAACTCATCCAGGAAGCCGTGGTCACCGTCCTGCGCGCTCTGATCGCAGAGACCATCAACGTGATCGCTGTCCTATCCGGTCGCGGCGCGGATCGCCGCCTTACCGAGCTCGCAGGTGTCTCCGGCCTCGGACCATGTTGTGACTACAGCCTTACAGAAATGGGGGACAAATCATGAGTTTAGCGTCTTCGTTCGAGCGACGGATCGCTTCCAGCGCTGTATTCGTGGCCATCTGCTTCTCCGTTACTCCAGCCTTGGCCGCTGGCTCCAACATGCCGTGGGAGCAGCCGCTCAACCAGATCCTGCAATCGGTCCAAGGTCCCATCGCCAAGATTAGCGCAGTCCTCGTCATCATCAGCACGGGGTTATCGCTCGCGTTCGGGGACACGTCAGGTGGCTTCCGCAGGCTGATCCAGATCGTGTTCGGCTTGTCGATCGCGTTCGCCGCGTCAAGCTTCTTTCTGTCGTTTTTCTCGTTCGGCGGCGGAGTGGTGATCTGATGGATGAACAGATCCCTGGGTTCGTGACGCCGGTACATCGCGCGCTAGTCCCGATCAGGGTGTAACAGACCGCAAAAAAGTGAGACGTCGACCCTCATGGCAAGTTCCTCGACAACGTGCGCGCGGCCTGATCGGCTGTTTCGCGCCGACACGGGCGCTCTCGGCCGCAGTGCCCTTGTCTCCGACGCCGTAGTTCCACCGTCGGTAGTGTTAACGCCGCGTAGAGCAACATCGAACAACTTTCGGTGGAATGCCGGGTGCGTCGACGGGACGCACTTTGCTTACATCATTGGTTAATGGGGCTAACAATGCACTTCCTCGGCCGCTTTCGTCTGCTGACCAAGATCCTTGCCATCGTCGTCCTGCTCAGCGGCATCGCCGGGATGATGGCCTACCTCGGCATCTCGGCGCTTGGAGATCTCAGCGAGAAAGCCGACCTGATGTCATTGGCGGCCAATCGCGCGCTCCTGGCGGCGCGCGCCAACCAGAACGTCATTTCCGTGAACCGCGCCGAGTTTCGCAGCGCGCTCGATCCGCGCGACGAGAACCGCTTAGCGGCGCGCGAGGTGATCGAAACGCAGCTCAAGCAGTATGAGGAGCGTTTTGCAGAAGTCAGCAAGACCGTCGACGAGAAGGCCAAGGCAATGCTTCCTGACGTCCGGGAGGCGTTTTCGGCATATAAGACACAGCTCAATGCGACCTTATCGGCTATCGATGCCGAGAAATCGTCGAAGCTGAGTGACAGCGCCGAGAAATTGCGCGATACGGCCATGAAGAGCCGCGGCGCGGCCGAGAATCTGCAGGCCAAGGTCCGCGCTCTCGCCGATCGCCTCAACTCCCGGGTCGAAGAGGAGAGCACGGAAGCGCGCGCGCATTACGAGGCGACATCCCGACTTTTGATTATCATAGCGCTGTGTGGCCTGACTTTCGGCGGCGTGCTGGGTTTTGTGATCGGCCAGTTCGGCGTCGCCAAGCCGATCAGGGCGATCGTCGCCCTGCTGCAGCAGCTTGCTTCCGGCAACTATGATGTCGAAATCCACGGCGCCGACCGCAAGGACGAGGTCGGGGATGTGGCGCAAGCGGCGGTCGTGTTCAGGGACAATGGGCTGGCCAAGATCCGCATGGAAGCCGAGCAGAAAGAGGCAGAGAAGCGCGCCGCCGCACAGCGTCGCAAGGACATGCTGCAGCTGGCGGACGGTTTCGAGGCGGCGGTCGGCGAGATCGTCGACACGGTTTCCTCGGCGTCCACCGAGCTCGAGGCGTCCGCCAAGACGCTGACAGGAACCGCCGACCGCTCGGAGGAACTCGCCACCACGGTGGCGGCGGCGTCCGAGGAAGCCTCCACCAATGTGAATTCGGTGGCATCCGCGACCGAGGAGCTGTCATCCTCCGTCAACGAGATCAGCCGCCAGGTCCAGGAATCGGCGAGGATGGCGAGCGAAGCGGTCGAGCAGGCGCGCAAGACCAACGATCGCGTCGCCGAATTGTCCAAGGCCGCGAGCCGTATCGGCGACGTGGTCGAGCTGATCAACACCATTGCCGGCCAGACCAACCTGCTCGCGCTCAACGCCACGATCGAGGCGGCGCGCGCCGGCGAGGCGGGCCGTGGCTTCGCGGTGGTCGCCTCCGAGGTTAAGGCGCTGGCTGAGCAAACCGCGAAAGCCACCGGCGAGATCGGTCAGCAGATTTCCGGCATCCAGGCCGCGACCCAGGAATCGGTCGGCGCCATCAGGGAAATTTCGGGCACCATCGAGAGGCTGTCGGAGATCTCCTCGACCATCGCAGCCGCTGTCGAAGAGCAGGGCGCCGCGACCCAGGAAATCTCCCGCAACGTGCAGCAGGCAGCCCAAGGCACCCAGCAGGTCTCCGCCAACATCAGCGACGTGCAGCGCGGCGCCAGTGAGACCGGCTCGGCTTCATCGCAGGTGCTCTCGGCGGCACAGTCGCTGTCATCCGACAGCAACCGGCTGAAGCTCGAGGTCGGCAAGTTCCTTGGCAACGTGCGCGCCGCCTGATCATAAGAGATTTTGTATCACGAAGGACGACCAGGACGCGACCCGCGCCCGAGACCAGCTCAAGGCCTTCGCGGCCGAGCGTGGCCTTTCCATCGCCGCCTGGTACGTCGAAAACGAATCGGCCGCGAAGCTGGCGCGGCCGGAGCTGTTCAGGCTGCTGGCCGATGCGCAACCCGGTGACGTGCTCCTGGTCGAGCAGGTCGATCGCCTGTCGCGCCTGACCACGGGAGACTGGGAAAAGCTCAAGGTCGAGATCTTGGCGCGCCGCATCCGGGTCGTTGCGCTCGACCTACCGACGAGCTGGATGATGGCGGCCGCGAGTGCCGACGAGTTCACCTCGCGCATGTTCGAAGCGATCAACGGCATGCTGCTCGACATGCTGGCTGCGGTCGCGCGCAAGGACTATGACGATCGTCGCCGCCGGCAGGCGCAGGTATCGCCAAGGCGCAGGTTGAAGGCCGCTTCAAGGGCAGACCGGAAGATGCCGAGCGCAACGCCGAGATCGCCGAGATGGTCACTGCAGGCAAGTCTTGGAACGCGATCCAGGCGGCGACCCGGTGCAGCCGCGCGACCATCGCGAAGATTGCCAAGCGTCTCAAGCTAGCGGCCTGACGGCTGTTCCGAGGTATCGCCGGCGCGAGCTTGCCATCGGCTTCCCTTGGTCTCATAATACCGTTCGACCGGCCGCGACATGAGCAAGATGCGTATCGGGCGAGTCCAGAGGTAGCAAAATGGGGAAGCAATTCCTGATGCTGCTGGCGGCGATTGCTTCGGTGGTTATCGCAATCGATTCGGGTCCGGCGCGCGCAGCCACCGTGAACATTGTTGCATTTGGCGCTAGCAACACCGCCGGAAAGGGCGTCGGCACCGGCTATGCCTTTCCTGCCCGGCTAGAAGCGCTCTTGCGCGCGAAGGGTTACGACGCAAACGTGGCCAATGCAGGCATCAGCGGCGACACGACGTCCGGCATGTTGAGCCGGCTAGATTCGGCAGTGCCGAACGGCACACAGATTGTCCTCTTGGCCATCTATCGTCTCAATGATGGGCGTCAGGGCATCAGCGACGCCGAGCATGCAGCCAATAAGCAGGCGATCGTGAGCCGGCTGCGCGCGCGCAGCATCACGATCATTCCCGTCGATATCAGGGGTTTGCCGACGCAGCGCGACAACATCCATCTGACGGCTGAAAGCCACGAAGCCGTCGCCGCGCGCCTGTTGCCACAGGTCATTCGGGCCATCGGCGCATCAGGCGGACATTAAAGGTTGGCGCCAGCCGCAAGAAGGTTGAGCGGAGGCTCGAGCGCTAGCGCGGTGCTGAGAGGAGAGCGCTGGGTCTTGCGTGAAAGCCCCATCCGGATGAGCTTTACCGGGCCTTAACTACGCTGGCGCATCATCAAATCATGAAGACTCGCGACAGCATGAGCGTGGTGATCGAGACCTTGCAAAGGGACCATGAGCTGCTGGCAGCCTATTTGGAGGCGACCGATAGAATCGATTGGCGGGCCCTCCATAAGCGCGTGGCGATTGGCGAGCCGCCCAAGCCGGTCAATGCAGAAGCCGACCAGATCTCCGCTGCGCCACAGTTGTCTGACGTCGTACCGTCAGCATCGACGTTCGTCTTTCGGCGTACCAACCTGATGCGAGTTCCCTGAAAGTTGCGGTTGGCTGGAGGGCCGATATAACCGTCGACCCGAGGACGCCGAGCGCAATGACGGGATCGCCCGCATGCTTGCGGTAGGGCGGTCTTGGGGAGCGATCCAGCGGGCCACTGGCTGCAGCCGGGCGACCATTGCCAAGATTGCCAAGCGCATTAAAGCCGTCGCTTGGAACCACCCTGACGGCTGTGTACAGGCGGGAGCACACCGCTACTGCATTTGATCCATATTGCGAGCGAACAGCGAACAGCGAACAGCGAAGGAGTCGCCAAACTAGTCTAGCGGCCGTACCGCGCGAGCGCTCGGCGGCACTCGCGGCGCATGGATTATTCGCTGGAGACGACTTGCCCGGGCTGAGCGACCATGAAGGCTGCAGCGCCTTGGCCTCGTCCAACGGCGGCAAAACTCGCGCGCTCGTTCGCGACCCCCTTAGTGGCCGGTGACCCAAACGAGCGGGGTCAGGACCGCTACAAGTGCAAATAGCAGCGCGAGCATAATCCTCTGTCACCTTCGCCCCGGGCGCCAACGTCTCCTCGACGATCCGCGCCTTGTCATCCTGCGACCAGGGTCGCCGCCGCTCCAACCCGCCCAAAACTTCGACCCGCATCGCCTGATGACCTTAAAGCTAGATTTAAGGTCACACGCTTCGCGAAATGCCACGCGTCAGACAAGACGGCGCTCGTCGGATGCGTACGTTCACGAACCGGTAGGTTGCGATGTAAGGAACAATCTCGCTGCCGCGAAACCGCGTCAGGACATGTGGCTCAAGGGAACCAGGTGAGCCCAGGATTACTAGCCGCACTTCCCGTAAATTTTGATAAACAGGATGCTTCGAGGTCAGGCAGTTCCAGATCAGGGGGCCGGCCAAGACCTCTCGCAACAACTCTGTCAGGAAGGGAATGGCCAAGTTGCGGTCAGGTATCAAATGCGCGACCGACAATAAAATCGCAACGATCTCCTCCAAGCACAGTGCATGTCCCCGGCGAACCTCGTCGAGGTCATAGCGGATTGGTCCAACAAACTCGCCAAGGTGCCCAGGCGCCGGGGCTTCATGGACTCAAAAGCGGATGGCGACAGCCCGATGGCGAAACCACGTCCGTTGTCGGCGTAGGCACGCCACTGCCCAAGATCGTCGCGAGACCGGCTAAAAAAAGGCAATAAAGAACTCCAGGCTTGAGGCCAACGTGTCGTGTTCAAACGTCTGCAGCAGACAGTCGAGGAACAAGCGGACGCTCGCGTCCGCTCCGGTCGACATTCCTCGCGCAACGTCGCGCGCTATGTCGATGCCGTGCTTGAGTTCGCTTGGATCATTAAGGCGGCGATAGTCGGTGAACCAGAAATTGCTGGTTTTGAGAATGCCTTCAAGACCTACAAGGTCGGTGTAGTGGTACAGGGTCTCGGTAATCGTAGTGGTATCCTGTTCGGCCAAAAGATGCGTCCTGGCCCAATCCCGGTACCGCTTGAGCGCCTTCTCAAGCTCCGGTGGCATGGCGGTGGCGTTGACTGGCGGGCTGCTCGCCGACATGGATGGAAATCAAGTGGCGGGTTCAATGCGTCCCGGTCGCTCGGTCATGACCACATCTTGTTCGCGTCAAACGCCAGGTTCGCGGCCTTGAGCTCTTTGACGAGCTCCATTTTCCAGCCATTGTTTGCATCAAATTCTTTGTAGATCACGCCGTAGAGATCGGACGGAATTTCGACATTGCCCTTGCGCAGCAGACAGGCGCGGCCGCGGCCGAGTTTGCCGCGAAAAAGCCGAGCTCGAAAATCACGTTCTGGCGCGCGGGAGTAGCGCTGGTCGGATCTCCAGCTTTTCCGCCGATGTCATCGGGCGTCAATAGCACGACAGCAAAGCCGACCTGGCCGGCATAGTCTCGAATTTCTCGATGATAGCACGGCCGGCGTCCGGCTGCTCGCGCAGGATGATCGCCTTAAGCTCGAGTTGCTCGAGGAAGCGCGCGATGGCCTGCAACGCGCCTTCGTCATGGCCGTGCACAACAAAGACTTCATTGCGCGGTCGGACCGTTGACTGCTGTGTCGGCGCGCTTTCGGGGGCGACATCGGCAAGATCATCTTTAGCGCCTGGATCGCCCGGCCGAGAAGTTGAATCGATCGCTGTTTGCCTTCAGACAGGTATTCGCGGCTGGATGGCGTCTTGAGCATCATAATCCGGCATAGGACCTTCCCCAAATGCTGGTCCCATTCGAGCAATATGCGGACCGTGATCGAGGTTGGCGGCATATCGTAGAGCTTGAAGCGCGGAGTGTCGTGACCGAACGCCGCGCCCAAGGCTTCGGTAATCGAGTTCGATGGCGACCGCCTCCGGAATGTTGTAGCGCTTCTGCACGGTCTTCGGATCGAGGGCCTCGAGCTCAGCAATGCACCGTTCCAGTCCTTCGATACGGCGGCGGATCTGATCCGGATTCAAGACCGGCGACTCCGGCCGTGACGTTTTCGAGCTGCGTGCCATGTGCCCCCTCAATGCATTGATGATAATGTTCGCGCCGCCGCCGGAAAGTTGGGTCATACGCCCTCCTTTCCACATTGCCCAGATGGCGCGACTTGTATGTGTGCGGCGTAAATGTGCTGATCTATACTGCTGATGTCGATCTCCGCGCCACAGAAGCAGAGCGAGCTGCCGTCCGATCTGGGTCGGCAGCCTGCAGCCAGCATCCCACATTCCGTACTTCCAGGCGAGGACCGCGCGGTGCCAGGAGTTCGGCGGGAACGGGGAGGGGGGCCTCTCGTCGTGCCGGTGCGGCATTCCTATTCGGGCAGGTCTTTCGTCTTCACGTAGGCCAAGAGCGCCTTAGCGACGACGGGGTCCAAGTAGACGACGTGATCGCCGGCCTCGCGGTTCACTCGCAGCCGAAACTGCCAGCCATCATAGGAGACGTAGACGCCGTCTCCCAGGTAGGTCTCATTTGGTTCGTCAGCCATGGCGCGTCCTTCGGTGATTTGGAGCAGCTCCTCTTGGTGGGCTGCGCCCGTCCAGAAGGACAGGCACGGCCTTCTTCTCAAGGAACTATTTAGCCGGCCCGTAATTTCTTACCGTGCCGGCGTGTGTCGGATCCCCACGACACGCGTCGGTGGCGCCCCCTCCTCACGGAGCCCGGCTCCGCGTCCCTGGGCTCGGCCCCCGTTGATCGGGAGAGGAGGGGAGCTTTCGTGCCGGGCCCTCGGCTGCCTTGGAGTGCTTCGCCGCCGCTCGCCAAAAACAACCAAGGCGCTCGTCAGCCGCGCCCTAGGCTCGCCGGTCAGTGGGGGGGGCAGGGGGGGGGTGACCGGCTGAAGAATTGACTCCCGACGCAACAACTTGTTCCTGCGCGTCCCGTCGCCACTGCAGAGTGGGCTCGGGCGAAGGGGCGGCTCGCAACGAACTTCATGCGGCTTTGGGCTCCATGTGCGCGGTGTAGATGTGCTCGTCCAAGCACACACCAGGTCTGGTCGCACTTACCAAACAGGGCGGCCTATTTCACGTCTGGCGGCCGAACTCGGTTTCGGGAGTCGTGGCTAAGGAGACGGAACGCTCGGCACGATTTCAACAAGATCGCCGCTGCCGTTGCGTTTTTCGGCGGTCGGCTCGTCATCGATTGGCAGGACGAATAGCGTTCAATAGGCGCGCGGATCGAAATCATTGTCTCAGTCGCAGGCAAGGGGGCGCCTGGCTCAAGGCTGGAATCACCAATCGGCGCGCAGCTCAGGTGGAGCGTCCGTTATGCCGAGTCGCTCCGCGTCGCCGCACAACAAAAACATGATCCCGAGGAGCACGTCCTCATCGAACTCGGCTTTGCGGATGACCTCGACTTTCGCGTGATACCCCTCCGGAGTCATCGCCGGCATACGCGCAATTTTTCGCTCGAGCCTGATGGCCTTCTCGGCGGTGCCGCCGATGGCTGGATCTTCATCGTCGAGGCGCCCGACCTCACGCCACACGTCTCTCCACTCTTCGATTGCTGAGA
This sequence comes from Bradyrhizobium sp., assembly GCF_019244115.1. Taxonomy (GTDB): domain Bacteria; phylum Pseudomonadota; class Alphaproteobacteria; order Rhizobiales; family Xanthobacteraceae; genus Bradyrhizobium. The sequence goes on along the minus strand of NZ_JAFATE010000766.1, from coordinate 5,396 downwards.
GAAGCGCGGCGTCAAGACTCTCGGCCATTGGCCCCTCCGGTATTGCGGCTGAGAAACTGTACCGGGCCGGGTACAGTTTCGGGCAACTGGTCAATTTGACCAGCTGGCAAAACTGTCGGTCTCTCCGACAGTTCTGGCAAATGCTGCGTATGTGGATTGAATGCCCCAAGCGAAACCCCGCCCGACAAGATTGCCGGGCGGGGCAGCCTTCCGCGCCCTTAGAACTTCATCAGGGTATGAAAGCTGCGGCTCCCGCCACATGGGAGACGATGATCGACAGCGCGGTCTCGATGTCGAGCTCGCAAAACGGTGGCGCACCAAGGACTGTGCGATCCTGTCAGCCCCAAGCTGGCGTGTGCACGACCGGGGTATTGTTCAAGCTAAATGGGAGTGATGCGATCCTGCTAAGCCGACAGAATATTGATGGACGAATCATCGAGCGCGAGATTTGCACCTTTAATTCGTTCGGAGACATGCGATCGTGTGTGGACTGGGACACGAAGGCCACTCACCGAGACATGAAGGACCCCAGAGGGGAATGGAGCAAGGTCGCCGATTAACCTCTCATCTGCTGAGATCGATGCGAGCAGATGAAACCACGTTGCGCGCACTCGTTGTGATCCTTGCCGCCTGGTTCCTCGCCTCAAGCGCCTGCGGCGCTGATCTGGTCGGCCTTGCCCGCATCTCGACGGCGACACTGTCGAAATCGGGCAGTCGAAAATTCGTCTCTCGGGCATAGACGCCCCCCAAGACGGATCAGACCTGTCTCGACAAGAAGCCGAGAACGCATTCTACAGCTAGCCAGCCTGGGGTGGTATACCGAGCTCTGTGAGCGCCTGTGCCGAAATTTTGGTCGGATCCTTCAGACCGGTTTGCGCCACTTCGATGATCTTTTTGGCTATTAGTTCGGTCAGCGGATCGCTCCGATCGACCAATCTGAGGCGCTTAAAGCGCTTTCATAAGCCGCTTCAAGAATTTGGATGTCTTCAGGCCCGAGCGGGCACTTTGCGAGCAACCGATAAATGGCCATGGACGTTTCCCCTCCATCGACAGCCAAGTTTGGCACAGCTCAGGCGTCCCTGTTCGCCCACTGTGCGTCCTTTGCCGTCAACGCGGTGTACGAGCCGGCCAGCCGCTACAATCAGGGCCGTGTCACCACCCACAGCGTTCGCTCGCGCCTTGACCAGGCCGATGTGTTGGCACGCCGGTCGGGCTCGACATGGTCCAGGCCGGCTGGAGACCAACCGTCGACAACTATCTGGGCCGCGTGACCAAACCGCGGATCCTGGAGGCGGTGCGCGAGGCGAAAGGCGAGGCCTCGGCGGGGCTCATCGACCATCTGAAGAAGGCCGACATGGCCAAGGAGGCCGAGCGTCTTCTCGAAAACTCCGTCTGGTTACCGGAGCCGCTTCGTCTCTTTGACCCCGCGTCCGCGCCAGCGGAGCAGGAACGCGAAGTCGGACCGCTGCCGGAATTCCTGTCCGATGACGAGGACCGGGACGTCGCGGCCGACGAGGATCGGCCACAACTTGATGCCGCCGAATGAGATCGGCTCGCGCGATCGGCCGTGGCCGTCCGCATTGGTAGTGGCGGGGACCGGCGTGCAGCGTCGGTCCCCATTCTTATTGGGTGGAGGCTCAAGAGGAAGAGCCGGGCCGGGAAGGGTTTGAGTCGCCGCGGTCTAGAGAGCGCCGGGCGGTTCAGCCCATTCCCGCTCTCCGAAAGACATCCTCCCATGGCCGAATCTCTCGTCGGCGCCGCCGCGGCGCCGCTCTCCATGCGTGCCACAGCAGTTGCCGCATCCGCCGTTGTCAGGGCTGCGCGACAGCTCTTGTCCGATCTCGAACGCGGGCGGCGCATCGATGCCGCTCTCCTGCGCTCCGCCATGGAGGCCGCGTTTGGCGCCTCCGATGCGACTGGGACCTGGAACTGGAAGACGGCGTACGACGCCTGCGAGGCGGCGACCGTCCTGTTCCTCCGGCGGCATGGCGCCGCCATGCGCGCCAAGGCGACGTCGCCTGCCGCCATGCTGCCGATGCTGACGAGGATCACGAGGCTCCTTCCGACCCACACAAGGCGATCCGAGGAAAGTGAATCCCTCCAGCAGTTTTCCACACCAATCGGGCTGGCCTACGCCGCCAACATAGCGGCCGCGGTCGCACCCGCGGACGTCGTGCTCGAACCGTCGGCAGGCACCGGCTGTCTGGCGATCTTCGCCGAACTGGCAGGCGCCTCGCTCGTGCTCAACGAGTTCGCCGAGGGCCGCGCCGGCATTCTCCGGCACCTCTTTCCTGCCGTCTCCACGACGCAGTTTGACGCCGCTCACATCAACGACCACCTCGATGCCGGCGTCGTGCCGAGCGTCGTACTGATGAACCCGCCGTTTTCGGCCGCGATCAATGTCGATCGAAAGACTGCAGATGCGGCGTTACGGCACGTGCGGTCCGCACTGGCCCGTCTTCCCGAAGGCGGACGGCTCGTCACCATCACAGGCGCGAATGTCGCACCCGACAATCCCGCGTGGACCTGTTCCTTCAAGCGGCTGCAGGAACAGGGCCAGGTCGTATTCTCGGCGGCGATTGACGGGGCTGTCTACGCCAAGCACGGCACCACCATCGACACCCGCCTGACCGTCATCGATCGCCTGCCGGCTGACGACATCGCCTCATTCCCGGCATGCCCCGGCGTCGCGCCCGACCTGCCGACTTTGCTCGACTGGGTCATTGAGCACGTCCCACCACGTCGCGCCGTCGTGGGCGCCGCAGCGGCGCCGCCGCCGACATCTGCCAGCCGGTCCACGCCTCGAACCGTCCGCGGGTACGTCGCCCGACGACAGCCCTCGGCGGTCGTGCCAGAGATCGACCCGCCGGCGACCGAAGTGGCCTACGAGCCACTCGACTGGACGCCCACGGACGGCAGCAACATCACCGATGCGCTCTATGAAACCTACACACTTCAGTCGATCCGCATACCCGGCGCCCACGCGCACCCCACCAAGCTTGTGCAGTCCGCCGCAATGTCGTCCGTCGCACCGCCGAAGCCGTCCTACCGGCCGCATTTGCCGGACAATGTTGTCGAGGGCGGCATCCTGTCGGACGCCCAGCTCGAAAGCGTCATCTATGCCGGAGAGGCGCATTCGGGCTTTCTGGCGGGCTCCTGGACTGTTGATCCGACCTTTGATGTCGTGGCAGCCGCACGCGATGACGCTGAGAACGCCGTTCGCTTTCGTCGCGGCTGGTTCCTAGGAGATGGCACTGGCGCGGGCAAGGGGCGGCAGGTCGCGGGGATCCTGCTCGACAATTGGCTGAAGGGCCGCCGTCGTGCGGTCTGGATCAGCAAATCAGACAAGTTGATCGAAGATGCACAGCGCGACTGGTCGGCGCTCGGTATGGAGCGGCTGCTCGTCACGCCACTTTCGCGCTTCCGCCAGGGCACGCCGATCCGGCTCGCGGAAAGCATCCTATTTACTACCTACGCTACGCTGCGCACCGACGAGCGCGGCGAGAAGCTTTCGCGCGTACGGCAGATCGTCGAATGGTTGGGCTCCGATTTCGATGGAGTGATCGTCTTCGACGAGAGCCACGCCATGCAAAACGCGGTTGGTGGCAAGAGCGAGCGCGGCGAACTGGCCGCCTCTCAGCAGGGGCGCGCTGGGCTGAGGCTCCAGCACGCCCTGCCGAATGCCCGCGTCGTCTACGTCTCGGCGACCGGCGCGACCACAGTGCACAATCTTGCCTATGCCCAGCGACTGGGATTGTGGGGCGGCGAAGATTTTCCATTCACCACCCGAGCCGAATTCGTCGAGGCGATCGAGGAGGGGGGTGTCGCGGCCATGGAGGTGCTGGCCCGAGACCTCAAGGCGCTCGGCCTCTACGCGGCTCGCTCGCTTTCTTACGAGGGTGTCGAGTACGACCTCGTCGAGCACCAGCTCACAGCCGAGCAGGTTCGCATCTACGACGCCTATGCCGGCGCGTTCGGCATCATCCATAACAACCTCGATGCGGCGATGCGGGCCACCAACATCACCGGCGAGACCGGCACGCTGAATGGCCAGGCGAAATCCGCCGCACGGTCCGCCTTCGAAAGCGCCAAGCAGCGCTTCTTCGGCCATCTATTGACCTCGATGAAGACGCCGTCGCTGATCCGCTCGATCGAGCACGATCTTGACGCAGGCCACGCCGCCGTCATCCAGATCGTCTCGACCGGTGAAGCGCTGATGGAGCGCCGGCTCGCCGAAATTCCGACCGAGGAGTGGAGCGACGTCCAGGTCGACATCACCCCGCGCGAGTACGTTCTCGACTATCTCGCTCATTCCTTCCCGGTCCAGCTCTATGAGCCGTTCACCGACTCGGAAGGAAACCTCTGTTCTCGACCCGTCTATCGCGAGGGCCAGCCGGTCGAGAGTCGGGAAGCCGTCGCTCGACGCGACCGTCTCATCGAAAACCTCGCGTCGCTGTCGCCGGTGCCCGGCGCCCTCGACCAGATCGTCCAGCGCTTTGGAACAGACATGGTTGCCGAGGTCACTGGCCGTTCCCGCCGCGTTGTCCGCAAGAGCGGGCGCCTCATTGTTGAAAGCCGTGCCGCCTCGGCGAACCTCGCCGAGACCTCCGCCTTCATGGATGACGCCAAGCGCATCCTCGTGTTCTCCGATGCCGGCGGCACGGGCAGGAGCTACCATGCCGAGCTGTCGGCGCGGAATCGCAGGTTGCGCGTGCATTACCTGCTCGAACCCGGCTGGAAGGCGGATGCTGCCATCCAGGGCCTCGGCCGCACGAACCGCACCAACCAGGCGCAGCCGCCGCTGTTCCGCCCCATTGCGACGGACGTGAAGGCGGAGAAGCGTTTCCTCTCCACGATCGCGCGCCGGCTCGACACCTTGGGCGCCATCACCCGCGGTCAGCGCCAGACCGGAGGGCAGGGTCTGTTCCGGCCCGAGGACAACCTCGAAAGCCAGTACGGCCGTGATGCGCTGCGCCAGCTCTACGGGCTGCTCGTGCGTGGCAAGGTCGAGGGCTGCTCGCTCGAGAGGTTCGAAGATGCGACCGGACTAAAGCTCATGGATGCCAATGGCATCAGGGACGAGCTTCCGCCGATCACGACCTTCCTGAACAGGCTACTGGCGCTCACCATCGAGCTGCAGAATATCCTCTTCACCGCTTTCGAGCAGCTGCTGACCGCCCGCATCGAGGGCGCGATTGCATCCGGCACCTATGACGTCGGACTGGAAACGCTGCGCGCCGAGAGCTTTGTCGTCACCGATCGGCGGACCATCTATGTTCATTCTCAGATCGGCGCCGAGACCCGGCTTCTCACAATTGCCCAGCGCGAACGCAATCATCCTGTGACCCTGGATGAGGCCCTCGGCCGACTTTCCGACCATCGTGCCGTCGTGCTGA